>OCMG01000004.1:2095193-2437790 GCA_900215285.1 Ensifer adhaerens | reverse complement strand
GTCCGCCGCGTCGGCAAACTGCCGGATAACCGGCATGGACGTGTAGGACTGGAAGCCGAATTCCGAGCAGAAGCGCGGGCGCACGGTCCTGTAATTGTCGAACGACTTGTTTTCGTGCCAGACCGACCAGTAATGCATGTCGCCCGAGCCGTCGGCATGCCAGGCATCGCCGAAGTCTAGATAGCCGGATGCCGGGCTCGACGGCCACCAGATGAGATCCGGCCCCGCCTCCTTCAGCGCCACCTCGATCGTGCGGTTCAGTCGGTCATAGGAGACAAGATAGCGGTCGCGATTGTTGCGGGTCACGTCGAACCAGCCGAGCGCGCCGATCAGTTCGTTGTCGCCGCACCAGAGCACGATGGAGGCATGCGAAGAAAGACGGCGCACCTGATAGAGCACCTCCTCGCGCACTTCGGCGAGGAAGTCTTCGGTCGAGGGATATATGTTGCAGGCGAACATAAAGTCCTGCCAGACCATCAGGCCCTTGGCGTCGCAGAGATCGTAGAACCAGTCCTGCTCGTAGAAGCCGCCGCCCCAGACGCGGATCATGTTCATGTTGGCGTCGACCGCCGACTGCAGCAGATCTTCGGTTTTGGCCTCGCTCGTCTTGGAGAAGAGCGCATCGGCCGGAATCCAGTCCGCCCCGCGACAGAAGATTTCCTTGCCATTGATGCGGAAGGCAAAGCGGCTGCCGGCCTCGTCCTTGTCCGTCAGAAGCTCGACCTTGCGGATGCCGATCTTGCGGCTGACCCGCTCGCGCGTCGTCTCGACGGTCAGATCGTAAAGCGCCTGCTCGCCCGAGCCCGCCGGCCACCAGAGCTTCGGCTTCCCGATGCGATAGACCTGCGTGACCTTCGTCAGCCCCTCGCCGACCGAGCAATCCAGCCGGTCGCGCTCGCCATCAAAGGTGAGATAGAGCGGCACAACACCCGGCTCAAACGCATGCAACGTAACCGTCACGGTCAAGTCAACCGCGCCATTGTCATGATGTGTCTGTCGTGCCTCGACATGCTCGATCCGCGCCGGCTCCATGCGCTTGAGCGCGACCGAGCCGTAGAGCCCGAGTGGTGCGAGCGCAATATTCCAGTCCCAGCCGAAATCGCATTGCGCCTTGCGCAGCAAGTTGCCGTTCGGGATCGGGGAATTCCCCTCGTGATGCGGAACGAAGAAAGGCTGCAGCGCCTGCCGTCGCGCCCCTTCTGTCACCGAGGAGTGAATGAAAACGCGGATCTCGTTGCGGCCGGTCTTCAGGGCGTGGCTGACATCGGGTCGATAGCGGCGGAACACATTCTGCGCCTCAAGCACCACGACTCCGTTGATCGAAACGGTCGCGACCGTGTCGAGATAGTCGATATCGAGATACCAGCCTTCGGAGCCGGCGCTGTCGCCCATCTCGAAGGTTCGGGTCAGCACCCAGTCCTTCTCGGCCAGATGCCTGAGCTTGTATTCGTTACGGCCATAATAGGGATCGGGGATCAGTCCAGCACCTTCCAGCGCCGAATGCACATCGCCCGGCACGGTCATATCGACCGAGGGAAACCCTTCCGAGGACACATGCCATTCGCCCGAAAGATCAACGCAATCCTTCTCCGCCCCGATCCATTCCACCGGCATCGCACTCACCCTGTCACGTTTTCAAGATGGAAGACGGGCGCAAGCCCGCCGACCCTGTCAGAACACGAACTCAGATCCGCAGCTCGCTTTCGGCATCGAAGAGCGAAGCCACGCCCATGTCATAGGACAGCCTCACCTGCGTGCCCGGCCTATAGCGCCGGCTCCCGCCAATGCGCACGGACATCGACTGGCCGGCATGCTTCAGCCAGATCAGATTGTCGGCGCCCATCGGCTCCTCGATCTCCACGACGGCCTCATGTGTGTTGCCCGCCTCCGGCCCATCGACCGTTATGTGCTCCGGGCGCAACCCCAGCACCGCTTTCGTTCCCGGTTGCAACGGGCCCTTGGCCTTGTAGCCATCGAGCATGAAGGTCACTCCATTGGTCACGAAAGCCGGGCGGCCTTCGGCGCTTGTGATCTCGCCCCTGAAAAAGTTCATGGCCGGGGAGCCGATGAAGCCCGCGACATAGAGATTGTTCGGCTCGTTATAGATCGTCATCGGATCGTCGAGCTGCTGAATCACGCCCGAACGCATGATGGCGATGCGGTCGGCCAGCGTCAGCGCCTCGATCTGGTCGTGCGTGACGTAGATCATCGTGTTCTTGAGGTTCTGGTGCAGGCGCTTGATTTCGACGCGCAGCTCCGAACGCAGCTTGGCATCGAGGTTCGACAGCGGCTCGTCGAACAGGAAGACATCCACGTCGCGCACCAGCGCACGACCGATGGCGACACGCTGGCGCTGGCCACCGGAAAGCGCGGCCGGCTTGCGCTGCAGGAGCGGGCCGATCTGCAGGATCTCCGCGGCTCGCGCCACGCGCCGATCGATCTCGTCTCTGGCCATGCCGGCGATCCGCAGACCGAATGACAGGTTCTTCTCGACCGTCATCTGCGGATAGAGCGCATAGGACTGGAAGACCATCCCGATGCCGCGATCCTTGGGCTCGTCCCAGGTGACGTTGCGGTCCTTGATGAAAATCTGCCCGTCCGTCGGCTCCAAAAGCCCGGCGATGCAATTGAGCAAGGTCGATTTTCCGCAACCCGACGAGCCAAGCAGAACGAGGAACTCGCCGTTGCCAATGTCGAGATTGAGCTTGTCCAGCACGGTGATCGCGCCGAATCTCAGCGTCAGGTCCTTGACCGAAACACTCGTGTTCATTCGATTATCCCTTTACAGCGCCGGCGGCGATGCCGCGCACAAACAGCTTGCCCGAAACGAAGTAGACGATCAGGGGAACAAGCCCCGTGATCAGCGTTGCGGCCATGTTGACGTTGTATTCCTTGACCCCCTGGACGGAGTTCACGATGTTGTTGAGCTGGACGGTCATCGGATAGGTGTCGGGCTTGGTGAAGACGACACCGAAGAGGAAGTCGTTCCAGATACCGGTGATCTGAATGATCATCGCAACGACGAAGATCGGCAGCGAGATCGGCAGCATGATCCGGAAATAGATATTCCAGAACCCAGCCCCGTCGACGCGCGCCGCCTTGAACAGCTCTTCCGGAAGCGCGGTGAAGTAGTTGCGGAACAGCAGGGTGAGGATGGGCATGCCGAAGACGGTATGCACGATGATCAGACCCTGAAGCGTGCCGTAGACACCGAGGTCACGCAGGATGATGACCATCGGATAAAGCATGACCTGATAGGGAATGAACGCCCCGACGATCAGGATCGTGAAGAAGATGTCGGCACCCTTGAACCGCCAGTTGGCCAGCATGTATCCGTTGAGAGAAGCGACCGCGATCGAGATGATGACCGAAGGAACGGTGATGATCACCGAATTCCAGAAGCCGCGCGACAAGCCATCGCAATTGAGGCCGGTGCAGGCCTCCGCCCAGGCCTTGACCCAGGGCTCGAAGGTGATCTGGACCGGCGGGGCGAAGATGTTGCCCAGGCGGATTTCCGGCATGCCCTTCAGCGATGTGACGATCATCACGTAGAGCGGCAGGATGTAATAGACGGCAGCAACGATCAGCGTGCCGTAGATAACGATATTGCGGCGGGAGAAAGCCTTTTTCGGCTTGGCGCCGCGCGGCTCTGCGCCTCTGTTCGTGGAAGAAATGGCGGTCATCAGCGTGCCTTTCTGCCGGAGAATTCGAAATAGGCCCATGGCACGACGATGACGATCACGCTGACCAGCATCATGGTCGAGGCTGCAAAGCCCTGACCCAGATTCTGGGAATAGAACATCAGGTCGTAGACGTATTTCGCCGGAACTTCGGATGCCCCACCCGGTCCGCCGCCCGTCTGTGCGACGATCAGGTCGTAGACCTTGATGATGCCGGAGCCGATGAGAACGAGCGTGGTGACGAAAACGGGACGCATCATCGGAATGATGATGAAGACATAGGTCTTCCAGGTCGGGATGCCATCCACGCGCGAGGCGCGCCAGATTTCTTCGTCAATCCCGCGAAGACCGGCCAGCATGAGCACCATGATCAGCCCCGTGCCCTGCCAGAGACCGGCAATCAGCACGCCATAGATCACGATATCCGCATTGTAGAGCGGATCGAAGGTGAAGCTCGTGAAGCCGAGGCTGCGCACGATATGCTGCACGCCGAGGTCCGGATTGAGCAGCCATTGCCACACGAGACCGGTGACGATGAAGGACAGCGCGAAAGGATAGAGAAAGATCGTCCGGAACGTATTTTCAAACCGGATTTTCTGGTCCATGGCCACGGCGAGAATGAAACCGATGACCAGCGAGAATATCAGCGACAACACGCCATAAATGGCCAGGTTTTCAACCGAAATCAGCCAGCGTGGTGTGGACCAGAGGCGGGTATATTGGTCAAGGCCGACGAAATTCAGCCGTGGCAACAGCTTGGAATTGGTGAATGAATAGACGACGGTCCAGATCGTTCCGCCGAGAAAAACCACCAGCGCGGTAAAAGCCATCGGAATGGCCGCGATCTTGGCGCTCATGTTCTTGAAAAGCGAATTCCTTCGCCTGGGCGCTGCGCGCTCCATCTCCCCTCCTCCCGGTTACGCGCGACGGCGTCCGGTGCTCTTCTTCTGACAGAAACCGGGCCGGCCGAAGCCGGCCCGAAACGCTCGGCAATCAATCGGCCTTGGCGATAATCGCAGCGTACTGCTTCTGGGCTTCTTCGGGGGTGATGGAGAAGTCGTGCCAGAACTTGTCGATGACATCCTGCAGCTGGCCAGTCGTGTCCGGTGAAAGCGTCTGCGCGCCGTCCGGAAGAACATTGCCCTTCTTGAGGATTTCGAGACCCTTCTTCATGCAGTCGTTGGCTGCGGTCAGGTCAACGTCACCACGAACCGGCAGTGAACCCTTCTTGAGATTGAAGGCAACCTGGGTCTTCTTGTCCAGGAGCGTCTTGGCCAGAACCATCTGGGCCTTGGTCTTTGCCGGATCCTTCTGCTTCGGGAAGTAGAAGCTGTCACCGCCGGTGCTGATCACCTCATTGACGCCAAGACCCGGAAGGCAGGTGTAGTCCTTGCCTGCGACCTTGCCGGCCACGGCAAATTCGCCCTGCGCCCAGTCGCCCATGATCTGCGCGGCGGCCTTGCCGGTGATCACGAGGTTGGTTGCCTGGTTCCAGTCCTGAACCTTCGTATCCTTCGACCATTCGCGGGCCTGAGCGGCCGCCTTGAAGATCTTCAACATTTCCGGACCGCCGGCCACCTTGGCGTCCTTGTCGACATTGACCTTCTTCCAGAGGTCAACGCCACCCAGCGCGACCTGAAGCACACCGAAGAGACCGTTCGACTGCCAGGCCTGACCGCCAACAGCGAGCGGAATGATGCCGGCCTTCTGCAGGTCCGGAACATCGGCGACAAACTCATCCCAGTTCTTCGGGACCGGCTTGCCGATCTTCGCAAAGACGCCGTTGTTCAGCCACATCCACTGCCAGGAGTGAATGTTGATCGGCACGCAATACCACTTGCCGTCCTTCACGCAGGATTTGTAGAGGCTCGGCGGGTTGATGATCTTGTCCCAGCCCTCGGCCTTGGCGACCTCGGTCACGTCCTGCATCAGGCCTGCCTCGACAAGCTCATCAGCCTGACGACCGGTGTTGAACTGCGTGGCACCCATGGGGTCCCCGCCGGTGATGCGGCTGATCATGATCGGGCGGGCCACGTCGCCGCCACCGGCGATAGCGCCGTCGACCCAGTGATTGCCGGTTGCGTCGAACGCCTTGGCAAGCTCGGCGACAGCGGCAGCCTCCCCGCCGGATGTCCACCAATGCGTCACTTCAAGATCGGTTGCCTGAGCTGCGCCGACAGAAAGCGTCACGGATGCCGCAAGTGCAGCAGCCAGAGAACGAATATTCATGAGTTCCTCCCTCACTGAAACGTTACCGGAAAAACTTATGACAAAGACCGGAAACACGCAACCGACTTGGGGAAAAATTTTTTTCTTCCCCAAAAATAATCGCTATGCGTGCCTCCATACAGGATCCGATCAGAAAGGAGGACCAGGCAGAGAACACCAAAACTCTGGGATAAGAACCTGTTTATAAATGTCTATTTCAATAATTACACAGATTTGACTTTGCGCCGCGAATTCGCAATGCAACAGAAAATTGTTGCCGCGCGGAATTTCGTAGAAGTCGCATGAAATTCTGCGCCGTGAGATTTTCCCCTCGACTTTTCACCTGTAACGTTACAGATTTATCGGCCTGCCTTGGCACAGGTTTTCGGCATTGACCCGGCCTGGCAGACATTTAAAGATCACGCGAGTGAAAGCATGGCGGCGCGAAGGAGCGGAATGGTGTCGGGGTCGGATCGGGTGAGCGCCGGAAAGGCGCACGCACCGCAAATTCTGGACGGGGAGCGTCCGACACTGAAGACCATTGCCTATCTGACGGGGCTGGGCGTGACCACGGTGTCGCGCGCCTTGAAGGATGCCCCAGACATCGGCGCAGAAACCAAGGAGCGTGTCCGGCTGGTCGCCCGCCAGCTCGGCTACCAGCCCAACCGCGCGGGCGTGCGCCTGCGCACCGGCAAGACAAATGTCATTGCCCTCGTGCTGGGCATGGATGCCGAAATCATGTCCATGACGGGGCGCATGGTCTACGGTATCTCCGACGTCCTCACGGGCACGTCCTATCACCTCGTGGTCACGCCGCACATGAACAGTGCCGATCCGATGGTGCCCGTCCGCTACATCGTCGAAACGGGCTCCGCCGACGGCGTGATCCTGTCGCGCACCGAGCCGGACGACGCGCGCATCCGGTTCCTCAGCGATCGCAACATTCCTTTCGTGACGCATGGCCGCACGAATATGGGCTTCGTCCACCCTTATCACGATTTTGACAACGAAGCCTTCGCCTACCGGGCTGTCGAGCGCCTTGCGAAGCGCGGGCGCCGGCGGATCGCCATTCTTCGTCCACCGCCGCAACTCACCTATTCCGGCCATACGATGACCGGTTTCCGGCGCGGCCTCGCGGATTTCGGCCTGGAGGAAGTCGGCTTCGCGCAGATCACCACCGAGACGCCGGCTGCCGAACAGAAGGACGCGGTCGAAGCCCTCATGCGATCACCAGAAGCGCCGGATGGTCTGATCTGTTGCTCCGGCAGCGCGGCCATTGCCGCCGCCGCGGGAATTGCATCGTCGGGCAAGATCATCGGGCGGGAAATGGACATGGCGGCCAAGGAAGCGGCAGGCGTGCTGCCCTGGTTCCAGCCGCAGATCATCGCGATGAACGAGGATTTCACGAATGCCGGGCGCGAGTTAGCCCGCGCCCTTCTCGCCCGCATTGCGGGCGCCGATCCCGCCACGTTGCAGAGCATCGACATGTCGAACTGGGCGGATGAGGCTTGATGGCCTCAAGGCCGAGTAGCTAGAGCCTGATATCCAGGCCGTCACGCCCGACGATCAGTTCGCCCGCATAGGTTTCTGCCACAGCCGCGCGCCAATGCGCCTCCGTGAATTCCGGATCGTCGGCAGGAATCATGTGATTGAGCGCGAGGCGCTTGACGCCCGCCATCGTCGCGATCCGTCCGACATCGGCAGCAAAGGTATGCGAGGCCACGAGATGTTCACGCAATCGCGTTCCGTTGCCAGTGCGTCGGATGATGCTCTCCAGCCCCTCGGGTAGCATGGCCTCGTGAATGAGCAGATCGGCGCCTTGCGCAAAGCGCGCGAGCGGAGGGTGAAAAGCCGTATCGCCTGAAAACACCACGACGCCGGACGGCATCTCGACACGGAAGGCGAAGCAATCGGCAAGCGGCGGATGCGGGACGCGCAACGCCTCGACACGAAGTCCTGGCTCGTCGAGCACCAGACCCTCGTCAATCTCGGTGACGAAGACCAGATCGGCCAGAACCGGCCTGCCCTCATCCACGATCCGCGTCGATATGTCGACCATGAGCGAGGCAAGAAAACCGTGCCAGACATCTGCCGTGCCCCTCGGCCCATAAACCTTGACCGGGGCCGCGAGACCCGAGGTCCATGCCGTATGGATCAACCCGCCGAGTTCCAGCACGTGGTCCGAATGCAGATGTGTCACCAGGACGTGACTAAGTTCCTTCAGCGCAACGCCGGCATTGACGATACCGCGCGAAACGCCGAGCGCGCAATCGACCGCGATCACCCGCCCGCCGGTCTCGACCAGACTGGAGGTCGGCGATGGGCCGCCGGGCCGAATGGCCGGGCCGCCCTTTGTCCCGAGAAGAACGATCCGCTCACGCATTCAGACCACTGCCCCAGGGACCGTGGTGGAAATCCTTGCCGTCGACCCTGTCGAAGCCGTGCGCACCGAAGAAGTCGCGCTGCGCCTGGATGAGGTTGGCCGTGCCCCGCGCCTGGCGGTAACTGTCGAAATAGGAGAGCGCGGACGAGAGCGCAGGAACCGGCAGGCCCGCAGCCACGGAGGCCGCCACGACCCGGCGAAGTGCAGGCAGAGCTTCCTTGACCATGCCCGAGAAGGCTGGCGTCATGATCAGGTTTTCCGCATCTGGCATGTCCGTGAAGGCGCTGGTGATCTCGTCGAGGAATTGCGAACGGATGATGCAACCGGCGCGCCAGATCTTGGCAATCACCGGCATCGGCAGTGACCAGCCGAATTCCTTCGACGCTTCCGACATGACGGCGAAGCCTTGCGCATAAGCCCCGATCTTGGCGGCAAACAACGCCAGTTCCAGATCGTTGAGGCCAGCGCCGCTCGCATCGATCTTACCTGGGGCCGAGCCGAAGACCTTCTCTGCCGCCGTACGCTGGCTCTTCATGGAGGAGAGCACGCGCGCGGCCACCGCGGCCTCGATCGCCGTCGCCGGGACGCCAAGCTGCTGCGCCTCTATGACCGACCACTTGCCCGTGCCCTTCTGGCCGGCCTGGTCGAGAATCATGTCGACCATCGGCCCCTCGCCATGGGGATCTTTCGCCGCCAGAACCTTCTCGGTGATCTCGATAAGATAGGAGTTGAGACGGCCCTTGTTCCAGCCGCCGAAAATGTTTCCGATCTCGGCCGCCGACTTGCCCGCGCCGTCTCGCAGCAGGCCATAAATCTCGCCGATCATCTGCATGTCGGCATATTCGATGCCGTTGTGGATCGTCTTGACGAAATGGCCCGCGCCGTCCATCCCGAGCCATGCGCAGCAGTCCTCGTCATTGAACTTCGCGGAAATGGAGGTGAGAACCTTCTCGACACGAGCATAGCTCTCCGGCGTCCCGCCAACCATGATCGACGGCCCGTGGCGCGCACCCTCCTCACCGCCCGAGACACCCATGCCGATAAACGTCAGGCCCGTGCCGTCCAGTTCCTTGAAGCGGCGGCGCGTGTCGTGGAAATTGGCATTGCCGGCGTCGATGACGATATCGCCATTCGTCAGATGCGGCTTCAGCGCCTCGATCTGGTCGTCCACCGGCTGGCCGGCCTTGATCATGATGATGATCGGGCGGGGCGGACGGATCGCCGCGATGAATTCCTCCATCGTATGGCAGGGAATGATGCGACCGGCCAGTTCCCCGGCCTCGGCGAAGAACTCGTCCGTCTTTTCCGTGGTGCGGTTGAAGACCGCGATCCGGTTGCCTTTCTGTGCAATGTTGAGGGCGAGATTCGCCCCCATCACGCCCAAACCGATGAGACCGATCTCTGCCTTTTCCA
This sequence comes from Ensifer adhaerens, assembly GCA_900215285.1. Taxonomy (NCBI): domain Bacteria; kingdom Pseudomonadati; phylum Pseudomonadota; class Alphaproteobacteria; order Hyphomicrobiales; family Rhizobiaceae; genus Ensifer; species Ensifer adhaerens. Next base: position 2,428,106 of record OCMG01000004.1, on the reverse strand, counting down.
TGGGGTCGCTCCAATGTTTTTATTGGAGCCTTTTTTGGCACTCGAGACCGGAAGGAGCAAGAGCAAATCGATTGAAAGTTATGTGTCGGGCCGGTCGTCACCGTCATCGAGAACCCGCCAGGAGGACCCGTCCAAATCCTCGTACTGCCCACTCTTCAGGGACCAGAGGAAGGTCCCAAGGCCGAGTCCGCCCATCGCGAGGGCAATGGGGATAAGGTAGATCAGCACGTTCATGACGCAACCGCCGGGGTCATCGGCGTCTCTTGTTGCACAGGCCTCTCGGCCTTGCCATCGCCAAGCGTCAGCCGCATGGCATTCGCGACCACGATGATCGAAGAGGTCGACATGGCAATGGCGGCCACCAGCGGCGATGCATAACCCAGGAGCGCCAGCGGAACGAAAACGACATTATAGGCAATTGCCAGCGCAAAATTCTCAAGGATCAACCGCCCTGCCCGTCTGGAGATCCGGATGGCAAGCGATACGGCGGACAGGCTCTCATGCAGGAAGACGAAGTCTGCAGCTTGCCGACCTACATCGGAGGCCGTTGCCGGGGCCATGGAGACATACGCCTCCGAAAGCGCCGGGGCATCATTGATGCCATCGCCGACCATGAGAACCTTGTGCCCATGAGCCGATGCGGCCTTGATCTCATCGACCTTGCCTCTCGGCGTAAGGCCTGAGCGCCAGAAGCCGATCCCCAGGCGCCTTGCCAGCGCCACCACGACGCCCTCGCGGTCGCCGGAGAGGATCGCCGTCTTGAAACCGCGCGCCGTCAGGCTTGCGATCAGCGCCTGCGCATCCCTGCGCTGCTGGTCCTCGAATTGGAAGACCGCGACGAGCCGCCCATCGAGCGAAAGGACGGTTTCCGGTCCGGCCGCTTGATCGTCGCGCATGTCCTGCGCAACCGCATTCAGCGCATAAGCCCGGTTGCCGAGGCGCCAGAGACCCTCGCTGTCCGTAGCCTCGATACCGGAGCCCGGGATTTCCCGGACCTCAGCGAAGCGCGCGACATCACCGCCGGCCGCCTCAGCAAGCGCCAGCGAAAGCGGATGGCGCGAATGCACCGCCAGCGATGCCGCCGTCGAAAGCGATTTCCCCGAAACAGCAGCCTTGTTGACGAGCCGTGGCTTGCCCAGCGTCAGCGTTCCGGTCTTGTCGAAGATGACGGTATCGATGTCCGTGAGTCGCTCCATCGCCGAGCCGTCCTTGACCATGATCCCGTCGCGGAAGAGCCGGCCGGCAGCCACCACCTGCACCACCGGGACTGCGAGACCCAGAGCACAGGGGCATGTGATGATCAGGACCGCGATCGCAATAGTCAGCGCATGCTTCCAGTCGCCGCTGTATAGGCCCCAGAAAAGAAAGGCGGCAAGCGCCAGGAAATGGACGGCCGGCGCGTAGATCTCTGCGGCCCGGTCAGCGATTCGGCGATAGCGCGCCTTCCCGCCTTCCGCCGCCTCCATCAGGCCGATGATTTCGGCGACGAAAGAGTTTCGCGCCGCCGCTGTCGCCTGCACGACAAGCGCACCGGTGAGATTCAGCCCGCCGGCCTGGAGCGCCGTGCCATTCGTCGCCGCGACCGGCAGGCTCTCGCCGCTGACGATCGACAGATCCAGTTCGCTGGCGCCGGATATCACGATGCAATCGACCGGCACGCGCTCGCCGGCCGCAATCAGCAACCGATCGCCCGGCGCGATTTCGTCGATGGTCCGATACTCGCGCCCGCCATCGGGGGAAAGCAAGGTCGCACCCCGGGGGCTGAGGCGCGCAAGACCGCTGATCGCGGAACGGGCGCGGTCGCGCATGATGTGGTCGAGCGTGCGGCCGATCAGCAGGAAAAACAGGAGCGACACGGAGGCGTCGAAATAGGCCTCCTTTCCGTGATGCGCCGTCTCGTAAAGCGACATGGCATAGGAAAGGGTGATGGCGAGCGCGATCGGCACATCCATGTTCATGCGCCCATGACGCAGTGCTTTGTAGGCGGAGGTATAGAATGGCCGGCCGGAATAGATGAGCGTCGGTCCGGCAATCGCTGCCGAAATCCAGTGGAACATGTCGCGCGTTGCCGCATCGGCCCCTGACCAGACGGAGACGGAGAGCAGCATGATGTTCATCGCCGCAAAGCCGGCGACCGCCATGGCGCGGATGAGCCCGTTGCGGGTGCTGTCCTGCTCTTCAGCTGAAATCGAAAAGAGATGTGACTCGTAGCCGGCCGCCTCGATTGCTTTCGCGATGACCGACGGATCGGTGCGACGGCCGTTCACCTCTTCCTTCCAGACGCAGGTGACGCGGCGGGTCGAGAGATTGACGCGGGCGCGCTCGACCTCCGGCAGCGCCTTCAGCGCCTTTTCCAGCGTGGTGATGCAGGCGCCGCAATGAACGCCGGGCACGGCCAGATCCGTCTGGCGCAATCCGCCGTCGAGCGGCCGGCTTGCAAGCCAGAGTTCGTCGCTCGGCGGCAACTCATGGAGTGCCTTTTCGGCATCCAGTGCCGCTTCGGTCCCTGCTGCACAACAACTCATTTTCTCACCCTGCCCCGGATATGCTCAGCGATTGGGAAACACGTGCACGCGGATCGCCTCGTGATAAACCACCTGGCCCTCGTCGTTGGTCTTCAGGTCGACGATCCATTCGCCCGGCAGGACCTCGTGACTGGTCGTGAATACCCCGTCGCCTTCATGCTTCAGCGTGACGACGAAATCCTGCTGCGTGCCGACCGGGCGATGGAACGAGGCCACCACCTCGTCTGCCGGGACGGGGCCACGCTGCGGATGGGTCAGCACATAGCGGATTCCTTCGCGACTGGCCGTCAGTTCGCCGCGGATGCCGGTCGCCGCCATCTCGCGCATATGCTCCGCTTTCGCATTGAACTGCTGGCTCGCCTTGAACGTGTCCTCTGCCACCAGCCCGCTCCACGAATGGGTGGCGTACCAGGCCATCGTGAAATTGACCGCGATGATCGTCCCGAAAAAGGCGATCATGATCGCCAGGAAATGCCAGCCGGTAAAGGTGCCGGTCTTGTCCGTTGCCGTCGCCATCAGTGATGCTCCCTGTTCTTGACGTCCGCCGGGGCGTTGAAGACGGCCTTGTAGACGTCGTGTTCATTGCTGGACTTGTCCTCGGCGATGAAGCGGAAATGCTGTTCGTCGTCATGCAGCTGGTCGCGCGGGACCGTCACATAGACCTTCAGCGTCACCGCTTTGTCCGGATCGGCGGGAATGTCGAAGCTACGGCTGTCAGGCTGATCCATGCCGTTGATCTTCATTGTTGCGCCGTCGAGCCCTTCGAGCGACAGGTTGATCACCCGCGGTTCGGGGATCATGTTGAGGATGCGAACGGTGAAGCCATTACGGATCGAACCGTCGGATTCGAGCACGTATTGCGGATTGCGGTCATGCAACACGTTGACCTCCAGCCGATCGCGCGACAGCAGCGCGACAAGCAGCCCGACCCCGACCGCCGCCCAGACGCCCATGTAGAGAAGCGTGCGGGCGCGGAAGATGATCTTCCAGTTGAAATGCTTGACCTTGTCGTGGAAATGCCCGTCGGCATCGCGCACGATGTTAGGATTGATCGGATGCGCGCCATTGCCGGTCGCCAGCGCCATGTTGGCATTGTAATCGGCAAGCGTCGCATAGGAGATCAGCCCCTTGTCGCGACCGAGCTTGTCCATCACGCCGTCGCAGGCATCGATACAGAGCGCGCAGGTGATGCATTCGAGCTGCTGCCCATCGCGAATGTCGATGCCCATGGGACAGACGACGACACAGGCATTGCAGTCGACGCAATCACCGGCAACCTTGCCTTCGGCGGCGGCTTTCTTGGTGCCATGCGTCCGGGGTTCGCCGCGCCAGTCGTTATATGTGACAGTCAGCGAATTCTCGTCCAGCATCGCGCCCTGGATGCGCGGCCACGGGCACATGTAAGTGCAGACCTGTTCGCGCATCAGCCCGCCGAAAACATAGGTCGTGGCGGTCAGGATACCGATCGTCATGTAGGCAACGGCCGGCGCCTGGAAGGTCCAGAGGTCAAGCAGCAGCTGCGGCGCATCGGCAAAGTAAAAGATCCAGGCGCCGCCCGTCGACACCCCGATGGCGATCCAGATGGCGTGCTTGGCAACCCGCTTCCAGATCTTTTCAAAGCTCCACGGAGCCTTGTCGAGCTTCATGCGTGCGTTGCGATCCCCCTCGATGAAGCGCTCGACGACGAGGAAGAGGTCGACCCAGACCGTCTGAGGACAGGTATAGCCGCACCAGGCACGTCCCACGGCCGACGTGATGAGGAAGAGACCGAAGCCTGCCATCACCAGCAGCCCTGCAACGAAGAAGAATTCCTGCGGCCAGATTTCGATGAAGAAGAAATAGAAGCGGCGATGCGCCAGATCGATCAGAATTGCCTGATTGGGCGCAAACGGCCCGCGATCCCAGCGAATCCAGGGCCCTAGGTAGTAAATACCCAGCGTGATCAGCATCACGATCCACTTGAACTGCCGGAAGCGACCCTCAGCCCGCTTTGGAAAGATCTTCTTTCGCGCTTCGTAGAGCGGTTTCCTGATCTTTGCAGAATTGACCGGCTCGGCATCATGACGAACGACGTCTTCGGCCTCCTTCTTGGGCTGGTCGGCAGTATAGATGTTCATCGCTGGAAATCCCGATTCTGATATGTGCCTTTTCACATCTCAAGCCGAAAGCGACCTTGACTTAAGTCAAGCATGGACAAACTGCCGCATCGTTGAGCAAATAAAAAAAGCCGCGCCTTTTCAGGGGCGCGGCAAGCGGCATGACAAACAGGTTATCATGCTGGAGAGATCGTGCGCCGTCCGGCAGAACCGGGCGGCGAAACCTTACTCGCCGCCGCCGAGCGAATGGACGAACACCGCCAGTTCCTTGACGGTCGTGTCGCCGAGACGCGCGGTCCAGGCCGGCATGACGCCATGCTTCGGCTTGGTGACCTGCGCAATGATCGCAGCCTCGCCCGAGCCCTTGAGCCAGATGGCATCCGAGAGGTTCGGCGCACCGAGATCGCGGTTGCCCTGGGCCTGATCGCCATGGCAGGCGACGCAGTTGGTGGCGAAGATTTCCTTGCCGGCCGCGGGATTGCCGCTGGTGACCGGCTGCTTGGAAAGATCGGCCACATAAGCTGCAACGTTGGCGATTTCTTCCGGCTTCAGCATGTCGCCGAAGGCCGGCATTTCCGAAACGCGGGTGTCGGGATCCTGCGTATCGCGGATACCATGAGCGATCGTGGTATAGATCTGGTCGGCGGAACCGCCCCACAGCCAGTCATTGTCGTTGAGGTTCGGATAACCGATCCCGCCCTGCGCGCCCGAGCCGTGGCACGGCGTGCAGTTGACCTTGAAGGCTGCAGCACCTGCGGCCGTTGCAAACTCGCTCAAGGACTTGTCCTTGACGATATCTGCAACCGGCGTGGCGGCGATCTTGTCCACGAAGATCTTCTGGGCGCCCTTGGCGGCGGTCAGCTCGTCTTTCAGGACACTCCGGTTCGTCACGTTGAGGACGCCCTTGGTGTTGGTCGTCAGCAGCGGCCAGGCCGGATAGAAGATCGTGTAGGCGAAGGCCCAGATAATGCAGGCATAGAAGGTCCACACCCACCATCTCGGCAGCGGATTGTTGAGCTCGCGAATACCGTCCCAGACATGGCCGGTGGTCTCGACGCCGCTCAGTTCGTCAACATGTTTGTCTGCCATTTTTCAATCCTCCTTGAGAGGTATGGATGCAGCCTCGTCGGCCATCTTTTTCGAACCGGGCCGGAGCGCGAAGACAATCGCGCCCAGGAAGAAGAGGGTGAAGCCCAGGAGCCCCCAGCTGTCGGCGAATTGCCGCATCATGGTGTAGGTTTCCATGAGTTCTCCTCCTCACCGGTAGCCGGATGCGTCGTCATAGGTCGAGAAATCGACCAGCGTGCCGAGCATCTGGAGATAGGCGACCAGCGCATCCATTTCGGTGACCTTGGTCGGGTCGCCGTCGAAGTCACCGACTTTGGCCTTCGGATAGCGCTTGACGAGATCGGTCGTATCCGCATTCGGATCGGCCTGCGCCATCAGATCGGTTTCCGCCTTGGCAATGTCGTCATCCGTGTACGGCACGCCCACGATGCGGTTGGTCTTCAGGTGACCGGCAACGTTCTCAAACTTGAGGGGCGTGTTCTTGAGGAACGCGTAGGTCGGCATCACCGATTCCGGAACCACGGAGCGCGGATCGGTCAGGTGCTGCACGTGCCACTCGTTCGAATAGCGACCGCCGACACGGGCCAGATCCGGACCCGTACGCTTGGAGCCCCACTGGAACGGATGGTCGTACATCGATTCCGCCGCCAGCGAGTAGTGACCGTAGCGCTCCACTTCGTCGCGGAACGGACGGATCATCTGGCTATGGCAGAGGTAACAGCCTTCACGGATGTAGATGTCACGACCGGCCAGTTCGAGCGGGGTGTAGGGGCGCATCCCCTCCACCTTTTCGATCGTGTTCTGCAGGTAGAAGAGCGGCGCGATTTCCACGATGCCGCCGATGGTGACGACGAGCAGCGAGCATACAAGAAGGAGCGACGCGTTCTTCTCGAGCAATTCGTGTTTTGCAAGAATGGACATGATTGCCTCTCCTTATTCTGCCGGCTGAAGCTGCGGGACGGCGCCACCGATCGGGGCTTCGTCGCGCTGGTGGCCAAGGATGGTCATCGTGACGTTGTAGGCCATGATGATGCCACCGAGCAGGTACATGCCACCACCGACTGCGCGCAGGACATAGTAGGGGAACATGGCCCGTACCGATTCGGCGAACGAGTAGACGAGGAAGCCCTGGTCGTCATATTCACGCCACATCAGGCCCTGCTGGATACCGGCGACCCACATGACGGCGGCGTAGACGACGATGCCGAGCGTGGCGAGCCAGAAGTGCCAGTTGACGAGACGCAGCGAGTACAGGCGTTCCCGGCCCCACAGCTTCGGAGCGAGGTAGTAGATGGCGCCGAAGGAGATCATGCCGACCCAGCCGAGCGCGCCTGAGTGAACGTGACCGATGGTCCAGTCGGTATAGTGGCTGAGCGAGTTGACCGTCTTGATCGACATCATCGGGCCTTCGAAGGTCGACATGCCGTAGAAGGCGATGGCCATGACCATCATGCGGATGATTGGATCGGTGCGGATCTTGTCCCATGCGCCCGAGAGCGTCATCAGACCGTTGATCATGCCGCCCCACGAGGGCATCCAGAGCATGATGGAGAAGACCATGCCGAGCGTCTGCGCCCAATCCGGCAGAGCCGTATAGTGCAGATGGTGCGGACCGGCCCAGATATAGAGGAAGATCAGCGCCCAGAAGTGGATGATCGACAGACGGTAGGAATAGACCGGACGATTGGCCTGCTTGGGAACGAAGTAATACATCATGCCCAGGAAGCCGGCGGTCAGGAAGAAGCCCACGGCGTTATGGCCGTACCACCACTGCGTCAGCGCGTCCTGCACGCCCGAGAAGGTCGAATAGCTCTTCGAACCCAGGAACGAGACCGGGACGGCCGCGTTGTTGACCAGATGCAGCATGGCGATGGTGACGATGAAGGACAGGTAGAACCAGTTCGCCACATAGATGTGGGTTTCCTTGCGCGTCATGATCGTGCCGAGGAAGGTGAGCAGATAAGCCACCCAGACAACTGTCAGCCAGATATCGACATACCATTCCGGCTCGGCATATTCGCGCCCCTGCGTGATGCCCAGCAGATAGCCGGTGGCGGCCATGACGATGAACAGCTGATAGCCCCAGAAGACGAACCAGGCGAGGTCGCCGCCGAAGAGGCGCACGCGTGAGGTGCGCTGCACGACATAGAACGACGTCATGATCAGCGCATTGCCCCCAAAGGCGAAAATGACGGCGGATGTGTGCAGCGGACGCATGCGGCCGAAGTTGAACCACGGCTCGATGTCCAGATGGGGGAAGGCAAGCTGCAATGCTATGACGACGCCGACCAGAAAGCCCACCACGCCCCAGAAGACCGTGGCGATCAGGCCGTAGCGGATGACTTCGTCAAAGTATTCGGACTTGCGCTGCTCGGCGGAAACCGTCGAAACCGGCGCAAAGGAGACGCGACGGATCATCGCCACGCTGAAAATGAGAAGGACAGCGAACAAGACCCACATATGGGCCTTGAACAGGCTGTCCTGGGCAAAGGCTGCCCCTAGCAAGGCGATGAAGGCAAAAAGCCCCACACCCACCGTTTGTGAAATTTTCGTCATTGTTGGTATCCCCCAACGATTGCTGATCATGCGGCAATCGGCGTCGGAATCGCCTTCCGAGCGTCTTGCGGCTCATGCAGCAATCGCATTTGGGTGACATGCCATCCTTGATATAGATCAATGCAAAAAACGGGCCTGTGGGCGACAAATACCCCTACAATGGGGCTCCATACCCTGCAGTCAGACAGGTGAAGAATGAAGACGCTGGACACGCATGACCGGGAGGAATTCGAGAAGCGCTACCGCCCGCCGCACGGCGTCAGCGCCGTCGATTGGCTCAAAAAAATCCATGGAGAACAGCTCGAACTCTGCCGCGAGCTGGAAGAGATCGCAGATAGCCTTCCCGCCGAGGTCAATCGCCAGAAATGTATCTATGCAGCCAAAGCGATTGGCCCCCTCACGATGGGCGCGCATCGTTTCGAGGAAGACGTTCTCTTCCCCTGGGTGGAGCAGAATGTCACCGGCCACCCGGAACTGGCCGCAACCCTCGAACGGTTGAAGTTCGAACATTTCGAAGACGAGTGCTTCATAGAGGAGCTGATCGACGCTCTGCTCCGCCTGGGCGCGGCGGACCCGACTCTGAACGCCGAAACCATCGGCTACATGCTGCGCGGCTATTTCGTCAGCATGCGCCGCCACATCGCCTTCGAACAGGATCATCTGCTGGCGATGGTAAGCGAACGAAGGGCGGCGTAAAGGACCATCCGATACTGACAAAACTTGGCAGGAAATGCTTCTATGAAAGGCTTCGAACCCAACGGAGCCTTCAATGACCTCAATAACTTGCCAATGCCGCTGTGGCGCCGTGTCGCTGTCCATTGATGGCGCGCCCGTCACGCAACTTTACTGCCATTGCGAAGATTGCCAGAACGCCCACCGGGCGGCTTACGCTCCGGCAGCCATTTTCCCGAAAGAACAGGTGCAAGTCTCCGGCGCCGAGATGACCCCACGCGTCATCCGATCAACGGAGCGCATGTTTTGTCGGCAATGCGGTACCTATCTCTTCTCGGAGATCGTCTCTGTCAGCATGCGCAGCGTCAGCGCCTATCTGCTGCCCACGGGCATGTTCAAGCCGCAGTTTCATGTCCAGTGCGACGAGGCCATGTTGCCCATTTGCGACAACCTTCCGCATTACAGAGGCTTCCCGGCAGCGTTCGGCGGCGCTGAGGAATTCGTGGATTGGTGAGGCATCACCTGCCTCAGCCAAAGACCGACCAGCCGCTCTTCTTGGCAAAAAGCTCCAGCGCCCGCGTTCCCGTCGCCGAATTGCCGTTGGCGTTGAGGCCCGGCGACCAGACGGCGATGGACGCCTTGCCCGGTGCAATCGCCAGGATGCCGCCACCGACGCCGCTTTTGCCGGGCAGGCCAACGCGGAAGGCAAAGTCGCCCGATGCGTCATAATGCCCGCAGGTGATCATCAGCGCGTTGATACGCCGCGCCCGGTCGCGCGTCACGACCGTCTGGCTGGAAACGGGGTTGCGCCCGCCGCTTGCGAGAAACAGCCCGGCCCTGGCCAATTGCTCGCAGCTCATGGCCACCGAGCACTGGTGGTAGTAGACGCCCAGGGTCTTTTCGACCGGATTGTGGATATTGCCAAAGGCACGCATGTAATTGGCAAGCGCCGCATTGCGGAATCCGGTTGCCTGCTCGGAGCGCGCGACGTCCTCGTCGATATAAACGCTGTCGTCGCCGGAGAGATAGCGGAAGAATTGCAGGATTTCGCCCAGCGTCTCGCGCGGCTGATGGCCGGCGAGCAGCACGTCCGCGACCACGATCGCACCTGCATTGATGAACGGGTTTCGGGGAATGCCATGCTCATGTTCGAGCTGGACGATGGAGTTGAACGCGGTGCCGGACGGTTCGCGCCCCACCCGCGACCAGAGCCCCGCGCCGATCCGCCCCAGCGCCAGCGTCAGCGTGAAGACCTTCGACACGCTCTGGATGGAGAAAGGCTCGGATGCGTCTCCTACCGTGAAGACCTCACCCTCGGCCGTCACCACCGCCATGCCGAACTTCTTCGGGTCTATGCGGGCGAGCGCCGGAATGTAATCCGCCACCTTGCCCTCGCCGATATGCGGCTGCATCTCGTGATAGACCTCGTTGAGGATGTCCTGAACCTTCAGGGAGGCGACTGGCATGGGGGCTCCTGTGATGGCGTCCGTCAGCCCGTTCGCAGTGCCGCGACCGGACCCTCAGAATTTCCTATGCGTTGTAAGGGCATTTTTGAAGGCCGAAATCCGAATTGCCGCCCTGCGATTCCGGCAGATCGGGATCAGGGAACGAAATTCCGGTACTCTTCGGAAAACTTGATGTCCCAGCGATCATGATACCATAGCCACTGGCCGGGATATTCCCGCACCCAGCGCTCGACCGTATCGTTGAGCAATTGCGCGGTGGCATTCACGTCCACGTCGCCGTTTTCCTTGCGCGGGATCGTCAGCGCCGGCTCAAGCTCCAGCCGATAGCGATTGCCGGGAAGACGGATGCAGCGCGCGGGATAGACCGGGCAGTTGAACTGCCGCACGAGCTTCGCCAGCAAGGGATTGGTTTTCACCGGCACCCCAAAGAGCGTCGTGTTGGCACCCTTGGAGAATTTCTGGTCGACCAGCACACCAACGCCGCCGCCGCGTTCGAGCTGACGCGCCAGCGCGAACGAGGAGCCGGCATGCGAGGGAACCAGCTCGCCCATGCGATCGGCCCGGAACCCGTGAATCATGTCGGCCATGTAGGGATTGTTGGGCGGCCGGAAGAGCACCGTCACGTCGAGCCCGAAGGCGTTCCCCGCAACAGGCAGCATCTCGAAATTCGCCGTATGGGCGGTGAAAACGATAAACGGCCCCTTCAGGTCGCGAATCTCCAGGAAGAGCGGAATACCGGAAACTTCCACCCTGCCCTTGCTCTGCCGCTCCGGATCGAAGTCGAAGAGCCTGTCGAGATAGACATATTCCGCCGCCATGCGGCCCATAGACCCCCAGGAATCCATGGCGATCTTCAGTCGCTCTTCGTCCGTCTTTTCCGGGAAGGCGCGCTTCAGATTATAGAGCATCAGCCGATGACGCTTCTGCTTCGGACCCAACCAGCGTGCGACGCGATCTATCAGGTTAAGCGCGAAATCCGCAGGCAGGAGCTTGAGCAGCATGAGGCCAGCCAAGACCAGCCTGGCGAGCAGCCACGGCCATGCCTTGCGCAAATTCGCGCCAATGCGGAGCGCAAGGCCCTTCATGGCCTCAATCCATCCGCAGGATGATTTTGCCGAAGATCGAACGCTCTTCCATCCGCTTCAGCGCCACATCAATCTCGCCGAAGCCGACCTCCGTGTCGATGACCGGATGGACAATACCCTGCGCCATCTTCTGCATGGCGTTCGCCATGTTCTCCATGCGGCAGCCGAACGAGCCGAGCAGCTTGAGTTGCTGCTGGAAGAGCATCATGAGGTTCATTTCGGTCGAAACGCCCGAGGTGGAACCGCAGGTGACAAGCCGCCCGCCGCGTTTCATGGACAGGATCGAGCCCGCCCAGGTGTCCTTGCCGACATGTTCGAAGACGACATCGACACCCTTCTTCTTGGTGAGCTTGCGCACCACGCCCTCGAAGCGGTCGACGCGATAGTTGATGACGTGATCAGCGCCCAGCGCCTTCGCCTTCTCGATCTTGTCGTCCGAGCCAACCGTCGTGATGACCGTGCAGCCCATGCGCTTGGCAAGCTGGATCGCCGCCGAACCAATGCCCGAGCCGCCAGCATGAACAAGGATCGTCTCGCCCGGCTGGAGCTTGGCATTGTCGAACAGCATGTGCTCGACCGTCCCGAAGGTCACCGGTGCCAGCGCTGCAGCCACCGCATCGATGCCGGGCGGAGCAACGACAAGCTGGCGCGCCGGAATGTTGATCTTCTCCTGCGCGAAGCCATCAAGGTGGAAGCCATGCACGCCGCCGACATGTTCGCAGAGATTGTCGCGACCTTCGCGGCAAGCCTTGCAATGGCCGCAGACGCGCGCACCGTAGATCGACACGAGCTGGCCCGGCAGCACATTGGCAACGCCCGGACCGATGGCCTCGACCACGCCCGACGCTTCCGCGCCGATGGTCAGCGGCATCTTGCGCTTGGCAAACGCCATGCCGCGCCATCCCCAGACATCGATATGGTTCAAGGCAACGGCTTTCACACGCAGCGTCACCTCGCCCGGTGCCGGCGCTTCCGGCTCGGGAAGCTCGACGGCTTCCAGTCTGCGATCTTCGATGAGTTGCAATGCGCGCATGGTCCAACCTTCCGCTTTCGCGGTTGAATATCCTGATTTTCAGATGTGCGGTTTACCGAGGTTCCGCCGCCAGCACAAGGCTGGCATTCTGCCCGCCGAAGCCGAAGGAGTTGGACAGCACGGCCGAAACCTGCTGCGCCCGCTTCACATTCGGCACGACATCGAGCTCGATCGACGGGTCCGGGTTCTGGTAGTTGATCGTCGGCGGCAGAGTGCCGGTCAGGATCGTCTGCAGCGAGAACACGGCCTCGACTGCACCAGCCGCCGTCAGCGTATGGCCGATCATCGACTTGTTGGACGAAACCGGGATGGATTTCAGCCGCTCGCCGAAGACGGAGAGCATCGCGCCATATTCCATCTTGTCGTTTTCCGGCGTCGATGTGCCATGGGCGTTGATATAGCCGATCGCCTCTTCGCCAACGCCCGCATCTTCAAGCGCCGCGCGGATCGTGGCAATCGCCGGCCCGCCGTCCGGCGAGGAGCGCGTGCGGTGGAACGAGTCGGCCTTTTCGCCGCAGCCCTTCACGATGCCGTAGACCTTGGCGCCGCGCGCAATCGCCGATTCCAGCGATTCGAGAACCAGCGTCGCCGCCCCTTCCGCGATGACAAAACCGTCGCGGTCCTTGGTGAAGGGCTTGGAGGCTTTCTCCGGCGGGTCGTTCTGCGTGGAGAGTGCCGAAAGCAGCGAGAAGCGGATGAGTGCTTCGGCCGAAACCGAACCGTCGGTCGCCACCGTCAGCGCGCGCTCCGTACGGCCCTGGCGGATGGCTTCGACGCCGAGCTGGATCGCCGTTGCGCCCGATGCACAGGCCGTTGAAAGCGTCACCGGAAGCCCGCGCGTACCGAACTTGTCGGCGAGCCGCTCGGAGATCGATCCGAAGAGAACAGCCTCATGGAAGGCCGGATCGGGACGCTCGCGCATGGCTGCCAGGAAGCGGTCATAGGCATCGCCCGGCTCTTCAGCCGGACCGGCGCGGTCGGCAAGCTCGAAGCGGGCGGACCATTCCGGTTCGACCGGAGGTGCGGCCAGAAACAGCGGCCCGTTGAAATCGCCCGAAAGCCCGGCCTGCGCCAGCGCTTCCAAGGTCGTCTCACGCGCCATGGCATAGGACCGTTCCACGGCATTCGAGACGGGCAGATCGATGAAATCCACCGTGCCGGCAATGCGGGTCGACAACTCGTTGACCGGGAAACGCGTGATGTCGTGAATGCCCGAACGGCCACCCGTCAGCGCCGCCCAGTTATCCTCGAGCCCCTGGCCGAGCGAGGTGATGACGCCCATGCCGGTGACGGCCACGACAGGTCTGCCGAGATGATCGCGAAACTGATTGCTCATGACCTTGTGCCTCACGCATTGGCGACGAGAAGGGCAATCCCCTCGCCGCGCTGATGGCCAATGGTGGTGACGATGGCAGTCGTTGCCGGCTTCGTCATCGCCTTTTCATGCTCCTTGTCGAAAGGAGCGACCTGCTTTGCAGCGCCCAGCGCCATAGCGGCAAGGCCGATGCCGGCAGTGAACTGCGCCTCGACCGAGTGACCGATGAGCCCGCCGAAACCGCGGATCGCCGCGTCCGGGAACTTCGCTTCGAAGAACGCCTTCTCACGGGCTGCCAGTTCGTGGAAGCCCGACGTGCCGGACATGACAAGCTCGGGCTTCGCGCCCTCGACCATCCGCTCCAGCCGCTTTTCAAGCTTGCCATCGGCGCGATTGCCGCGATCACCCTCCACCGTCTCGATGGTCGCATAGATGTGCGCGCCGCGCGCTTCCGCATGCTTCCGCGATTCGAGGATCAGAAACGCCCCGACCGAACCCATGATCATGCCGCCGCCATGGTCCTTGTCGCGCGCCCAGATCGGCGACCATGCGCCCGTCTGATGCCCCTTGATCGCCTCGACCATGAGGATGATGTCGAGACGCTCGGCGATGAACGCGCCGCCGACCAGCGCATGCGTGGACTGACCGGCGCGAATGCGTGCAGCCGCCGTTTCCACAGCCGAAACGCCCGCGCCCTCTTCGCCCATGAAGGTGCGCGATGAGCCCGTGACCTTGTGAACGATCGAAATATTGCCGGCGAGAAGGTTGGAAAGCTGGGCGAGGAAAAGCGTCGGGCGCAGTTCCGTCGTCAGCTTCTGGTTCAGGAGCGCCTCGCGGTCGTTACGCTTCAGCGCCTCGTCCACGATCATGGAATCGACATTGATGTCGCGCTCGCCGCCGCCAGCCGCCACGATCATGTCCATGGAGGCGCAGGCATCAGCGTCGTCCTTGAAGCCGGCATCGTCCAGTGCCAGACCGGCGGCGAAGACGCCGAGCCGCTGCCAGTTTTCCATCTGGCGCTGGTCGCCACGCTTCGGGATTTGCTGCGACCAGTCGATCGCCGGCAGCGGATGCACCGGATAGGGCGCAAAGCGCTCGGTTTCGACGATCGGCGCAGGCGCATGATCGCCGAGGATCAGCGCCTCATGCGCCTCGCGCCCGACGCCCAGCGACGACACGAGACCGATGCCGGTTATCACCACATCCTGATCAGACTTGGCCATGTTTTCAGTCCTTATGACACGTTGGCCGCGATTGCGTCGTGAAGCCCGATCTCGCGGGCGCGGTCCTTCACGATATCGCCAATGGGAACCTGGTCGAAGGGAATCGTGCGCAGCTTCAATTGCGCATCGCAGACCTTCTTGCCGCCCGAAGTAATCTTCGCCTTCGTCACAGCGTAGCCGGAGCCGAGATGCACGAGATCGGCCTCGACATCGAGTTCCGCAAGCGGCTCGACAAAGGTGCGCAGCTTAGCCTCGTCAACCGCCATCAGGAGCGGCATTGAGGAAAACTCGTTGACCGCAAGCAGCATCAGGCCGGAGGCCTGCGCCATCGTCTCGATGAGCAGAACGCCGGGCACCAGTGGCATGCCGGGAAAATGCCCTTCGAAGACCGGGCTCTTTTCGGGAACGACGGAACGCGCGACAAGATGCCCCGACTTCAAGTCGAGGCCCGTCACGCGGTCTATCATCTGGAAATATTCAAGCAGCATGGGATCGCACCTGTCGCGCGGGGCCGCAGGATACGGCCCCGGAGAAAGCCGTCAGGCCTCAACCCTTGGCGGCGCGCAGTTCGTCGATCTTGGCGCAGAGGTTCTTGAGAACGAAGTACTCGTCCGTCGCAACCTTGCCGTCATTGACTTCCTGGGTCCACTTTTCGAGCGGAATCTTGATGCCGAATTCCTTGTCGATCGCGAAAACGATGTCGAGGAAGTCCAGGCTGTCGATGCCGAGATCGTCGATCGTATGGCTCTCGGGCGTAATCTTCTCGCGGTCGATTTCGCTGGTTTCAGAAATAATGTCGGCTACCTTATCAAACGTCGTCGTCACGCCGATACCTCTCAATTTCAAAGCTGTTGCGCGATGCTATAGGCAAATCGATTTCAAAAGCCAATGGCTTGCAACAGTCAAATGACATAAATGGGGGGCATCTGTTGCGCGTTTACACTGCAATCGAATGCCGCCCCTTGCCATTTCCGAGATAGGCATCGAACTGCGAGGCGACCGTTCGCGCAAAAAGCCGGCCCGTCTCGGTCAGCCGGAATCGCCCATCGACAATCTCGGCTAGCCCATCCGCATTCTGCCCGACAAACAGCTTTGCCTCGGCAATCACCTCGTGGGCTGCAGCGCCGAAACGCTCCTTGAGTTCCGCAAAGGAGAAGGCAAAATCGCACATGATCTTCTCGATCGCATAGCCGCGCAGCCGGTCCTCGTCGCTAAAGGCAAGGCCGCGCACCACCGTCAGACCATCTGTCTGCGTCATCCGCTGATATTCGCCGGTCGCCGTCTGGTTCTGCACGAAGCCCTGGCGGAACTGGCCGATGGAGGACGCGCCGAAGCCGATCAGTGTTTCGGCAGCGTCATCCGTATAGCCCTGGAAATTGCGACGAAGACGCCCTTCCCTGTCCGCGATGGCCATCGAGTCGTCCGGCTTGGCGAAATGGTCGATGCCGATCGGTTGATAACCGGCCGCAACCAGCATCGCGGCTGCCATGCGCGACTGCTCGAAACGGGCGTCGACATCCGGCAGCACCTCTTCCTTGATCATCGTCTGGTGCTTCTTCATCCACGGCACATGGGCATAGCCAAACAGCGCGATGCGGTCGGGGTCGAGCGTCAGGATCTGGTTGACGGTCGCAGCCAAAGTCTCCAGCGTCTGGTGCGGCAGACCGTAAAGCAGGTCACAATTGACCGAATGAACGCCCCGCGCCCTGACCGCATCGACCACCGACTTTGTGTGTTCAAAGGTCTGGATGCGGTTGATCGCCTTCTGCACCTCTGCTTGAAAGTCCTGAACACCAAGGCTCGCCCGCGTCATGCCGATATCGGCCAGCGCATCGTAGCGCGCCTCGTCCATGTCGTTCGGGTCCATCTCGACGCTGATCTCGGCATTAGGAGCGAAATTGAAAGCAGAGCGGAAAAGCGCGCCAATGCGGCGGATATCCTCTGGTTTCATCAGCGTCGGCGAACCACCGCCGAAATGCAGCGCGCTCACCACCGCCTTCGGGCTCACCAGCTTCGACACGGCCAGCACTTCGCGCGTCAGGGCGTCGAGATACTCGGCCACCGGCTCATAGCGCAGCGTATGCTTCGTATGACAGGCGCAGAACCAGCAGAGACGGTCGCAATAGGGAACATGGACATACAGCGACAGCTTGTCACCCTCCCCAAGGGCTTGCAGCCACTGGGTGTATTCCGTATTTGTAATATGAGGACCAAAGTGAGGCGCTGTCGGATAGCTCGTATAGCGCGGAACCGGGGCCGAATATTTGCCTGTCAATGACTTGTATGTGGACGACTGAAGCATGGGCGTTCTCCTGCCGGAATTGAATAAAGGCAAAAATCCGCTCCGTGCTTGATCTTGATCAAACAGGGAGTGTCAAATGTTTGCGACACTCCAAACGTTGACGATTGCCAAGCATGACAATGCAGACAAACGTTGCGTAGACGGCCGGGGGACTTCCGGGTAGAGGTCGGGAGTATTAGGGACATGCAAGTCATTCAATTCAGTCAGGCCAAGGCCGCCATGGAACCGCAACGCAAGGACATTCACAATTCCGAAATTCCGGCGGTCTGCATTTCTTGCGAGGCACGGCATGGCGGAATTTGCGGCACGCTTTCGCCGTCGCAACTCACCGAGTTGAGCCGCCACACCAAGCGCCGCAAGGTTGCGGGCGGCTCGGAAGTGATCGGCCAGGGCGAACAGCTCAACGCCTATTCGAATATCCTGAGCGGCGTGGTCAAACTATCCAAGATGATGGCGGACGGCCGCCAGCAGATCGTCGGCCTGCAATTCGCTCCCGACTTCATGGGCCGGCCTTTCCTGCGCGAAAGCCAGGTCGCGGCGGAAGCCGCCGTCGATATCGAGGTCTGCTCCATGCCGAAGCAGATCATCGACCGGATGATTGCCGACACGCCGGAGCTTGAACACAAGATCCACGAACAGACGCTGAAGGAACTGGACGAAGCGCGCGACTGGATGCTGACGCTCGGCCGCAAGACCGCGCAGGAAAAGGTCGCCAGCTTCCTGCACATGATCGCCATGCATATCGATCCGGAAAGCGCCGACAAGCGCAGCTTCGACCTGCCGCTGACCCGCGCAGACATTGCCGATTTCCTCGGACTGACGATCGAGACGGTGAGCCGTCAGATGACGAAGCTTCGTCGTGACGGCATCATCCGCATCGAAAACAACCGCCATGTCACCTGCCCGGACATGGAAAGGCTGCGCCGCGCCGCCGGCAACGACTGACGGCGCTCATCCCTTTGTCAGAGCAGCCCGCGCGTCACTGCGAGATGACGATCCGCGTATTGGAGAGGCCGGCATTTTTGACCAGCGAGAAGAAGGTTGCGGCGTTCTGTGGATGCAGGCGTATGCAGCCATGCGAGGCCGGACGGCCGAGATTGCGCACCTCGTTGGTGCCATGAACCGCGTAGCCGCCCTTGAAGAAGACCGAATAGGGCATCGGCGAATTATGGTACTTGCGCGAGCGGTGATCGATATCGAGATACTTGGCGGAATAGCTGCCCACGGGCGTGGAATAGCCCCGCCGCGCCGTGGAGACTTTCCACTCGTATCGTACGGAGCCGTTTTCGGAAATGGTCATCGTCTGCTTGGAAAGATCAACTTGCGCCACGAGGCTTGATGCCTGTGCCGGCGCGACGAACGCGACAGAAGATGCGATGAGAGCTGCGCCGGCAAGAATATAACTCTTCATGAAAGTGTCCCCACGTTAAACCCGGAGTAGCAAGCCTCCGTTGATATATGAGGATATTCGAATTTCTGTGGATTAAAAGCTTTTCGCGAAAAAACTGTTGCGCATCGTTAAAAAGCCGCAATCCGCCCTACGAAAGTTGCAGAACCAGCGCTGCGCAAGTGAAGCCTGAAAACCAGTAGCAGGCATGGTCATAGACCTTGAGGGCGCGATCGATATCGGCCGGATTCGCACCGTGCCGGCCGCCGATATTCAGCATATCCTCGTTCACCAGAACGCCATTATAGATCCGGGGCCCGGCGAGCTGGAGATCGATGGCGCCCGCCATGGCGGCTTCCGGCCAGCCGGAATTGGGCGAACGGTGCTTCCCATGATCGACGCGCGCGGTGCGGAGCGACCGTTTCATCGCCGTGAAATTCTCTGCCGTCCAGGCGCCGAGCGCAATAAAGATCGCCGAGAGGCGCGCCGGGACCAGATTGAGAAGGTCATCCCATCGTGCAGAAGCCCAGCCGAAATGGAGATATTTTTCAGACTTGTGGCCAATCATGGAGTCGGCGGTATTGATCATCTTGTAGGCAAAAATGCCGGGCAGCCCGAGAACGACATACCAGAAGGCAGGCGCAACCACGCCGTCGGAATAGTTTTCCGCAAGGCTCTCGATCGCGGCCCGGCTGACGGCTGCGCCATCCAAGGTCTGCGGATCGCGTCCGACAATCAGCGAAACGGCACGCCGTCCGCCGTCCAGCCCCTCCTCCCTCAGCGCATCGGCCACCGCGCCCACATGATCGGCAAGGCTCTTTTGCGCCAGCAAGATGGCAACGACCGCGACTTCCATCGCAACGCCGAGTATCCAGAGGCCGGAAAACAGGGCGGAAACCAGAATTCCGCAGGCCAGGGCCAGAACGGTCAGCAGGATAGCCGCCAGAACCCCACGCGACTTCGCCACCGCCGGCGAAAGTCCCGGAACGTTCAGTCGCCGATCCGCCGCCCCGACCGCCTTGCCGAAAAAGACGACCGGATGCGGAACCCGTGCCCAAAGTCGCGGCGGGTCGCCAATGGCCTTGTCGATGAGAAGGGCTAGAAAGAGAAGCGCCAGACGCAATGCAATCATCGTTTGCTCCACGTCTGCAAGGCCGCTTGCAACCTTTCGAGACCGGCACGGTCCCCGGGCAGCCCTATCCGCACCCAATCATTTCGATAATCAAATATTCTGGTCAGAATGGAATGGCCGCAAAGATGCGCATGCAGCGCCGCTGCCCTTGGCTCCTGGACCAGCAGGAAAAGTCCTGCATTGGCGGCCACGCGCAAGCCCGCACCCGACAGCACCGCCTCAAGCGCCCGGGCCTGCTGCCAAATCGCACGCCGCATCGCAGAGGCATCGAGATCGAAGCAATGCCGCGCCAGCGCGAGCGCCGGGCCCGAGACGGGCCAGGGCCCCAACCCATCTTGCAGGGCGGCGGCATGATCTCCGCCAGCAAGCGCGAAGGAAAGCCGCACACCGGCAAAGCCGAAGAACTTGCCGAAGGACTTCAGCACGACGAGATGTGGATGATGCGCGACAACCCCGGCGAGGCTCGCCTCGGGCTGCATTTCGCCAAACGCCTCGTCGACGATAAGCATTGCCCCACGCTCGGCAAGATCGAAAGAGAGGGCGAGAAGGTCGGCCTTTGAATAAAGCCGGCCGTCCGGATTGTTCGGATTGACGACGATGACGACACGGTGATGCGACGTCAGGTGCGGAAGCGTCGGAATTTCATCGACCGCATGGCCAGCCGCCGCAAAGACGACCCGATATTCCCCGTAGGTCGGCGAGAGAATCGCCACGCGTCCCTTCTCTGCCTTGGCCGCCAACATCCGGATCAGCGGCTGGGTGCCTGCCGCCGCAATCGGCAGGACATCGCCGCTACCATAGAAAAGACCTGCCGCTCGCCGCGCTTCGTCAAACAGATCGGCATCCGGTAGCCTGTGAAAAAGCTGCGGGTCGAAACGCGGCAGCGGCGGCGGAACCGGATTGATCCCGGTCGAAAGATCAAGCCAGTCCGCAGCCGCGTTGCCATAGGCCCTCGCCGCCGCAGCAATCCCACCGCCGTGAAAGACGGAACTCATGAGCGATCTCCATCGATCTCCTGGGCAAGATCGATCAGATGGAGATAGGAGCCCGCCACGCGCCCGCGCTTCATGCCCACGGGACCAAGATCGGCCCCCAGCGCATCCTCGGCCCGGAACAGCGGCTCCGCCTTGCCGGACTGAAGGACGCCCGAGTAATGAAATTCATGCGCCCGCATCGGCGCCCGGAAGATCGATTCATCCAGCGGCAGCGCCACCCTGAGCCCAAGATGACGCTGCCGCTTCTGGAATGACGTCGTCACAGGCAGAAGACCAAGCATGGCGTGCCGCATACCGCCCGCATCCACCAGCGCCTCGCCCAGAACCATGTATCCCCCGCATTCGCCATAGACGAGCGCACCGCGCCTCACCGCATCGCGAATCCCGGCAAAGAAGGGTTCGGCCGCCGCAATTCGGCCCGCATGAAGCTCCGGATAGCCGCCCGGCAGATAGACCGCATCCGCCCGCGCATTCGGCGCTTCGCCGGCAAGCGGCGAGAAGAAGGTCAGTTCCGCCCCCTGGCCTCGCCACCCCTGCAGCAAATGCGGATAGGAAAAGGCGAAGGCCTCGTCACGCGCCACGGCAATGCGCTGCCCGAGCGGAGGAAGAAGCGCCGGCACATCGAGAGCTTCGGCCTCGCACCTGCGGGCAAGTTTCGCCAGCGCCGACACATCGCAATGCTTGTCAACGCGCGCGGCTGCATGTTCGATGAACTCCTCCAGCGCCCCATGCTCTGCCGCCTGCACGAGCCCGAGGTGTCGCTCCGGCAGCTTCAGCGCCTCATCCGTCGGCAATGCGCCGAAGATGGTAAAGCCAACCCGCTCCAGCGCCACGCGCAGCATCGCCTCATGACGCACACTGCCGACGCGATTGAGAATGACGCCGGCCACCCGCACGTCCTTGCGGAAATCCCGATAACCGGAGGCCAGCGCCGCCACCGAATGGGACATGCGCGCGCAATCGATGACCAGCACGACGGAAAGATCAAGCTGGGTTGCAAGGTCAGCCGGCGAACCGGAACCGTCGCTGGCCCCGTCGAAGAGCCCCATCATGGCTTCGACCACGAAGTGCCGCCCGCCGCCATGGCCGGCGGCCATAACCTGAAGCAGTTCCGGCCGCATCCCCCAAGGGTCGAAATTGAAGCAGACTTCGCCGGAGGCAGCGGTATGAAAGGCCGGGTCGATATAATCCGGCCCCGCCTTGCCGGGCGCGATCTTCAACCCGGCGTTTTTCAGCGCGCGCAACAGGCCGAGGGTCACGGTCGTCTTGCCGGAGCCGGAGGAAGGCGCCGCAATCAGCAATCCGCTCATTCTGCCGCTTTCGGATAATCGGGCATCAGGCCCTCTGTCGTGAGTTTCCGACCCGTCATAGCACCCAGCCAGTCCATGCCCTTGCGGAAGCGAACCACCTCGCCGATGACGACAATCGCCGGCGGCTGCAGGCCAGAGGCCTCGACATCCGCCTCGGCGCGGCCAAGCGTCGTTTCCAGTACGTGCTGGTCCGTCGTCGCGGCATTGCAGACAAAGGCGACCGGCTCGTCCGCTGACCGTCCCGCCGCGATCAGATTGGCCGAAATCTGCCCGATATGCTTCATGGCCATATACATGACGATCACCGGCGAGCCGCGCCCCAACGCCTCCCAGTCGATCCGGTCCGGCACGATCCCGGACGAATCGTGACCAGTGAGAAAGGTCACGGCGTGATTGATTTCGCGATGGGTGACCGGAATCCCCGCATAGGCAAGCCCGCCGATCCCCGCCGTGATCCCCGGCACGATACGGAACGGTATGCCATGCTGAACAAGTGTGAGCGCCTCTTCGCCACCGCGACCGAAGACGAACGGATCGCCACCCTTGAGCCGCAACACGCGATGTCCCTCGCGCGCCAGATCGACCAGCCGCAGCGAAATATCGCGCTGCTTGACGGACGGCTTGCCGCCGCGCTTGCCGGCATATTCCAGGACCGCGTCAGGCCGCGCAAGTTTCAGGCACTCGTCATTGACAAGCGCATCGTAGACGATGACATCCGCCTCGCTCAGCGCCTTGGCGACGAGGAGCGTCAGCAGGCCCGGATCGCCCGGCCCCGCGCCTGCAAGCCAGACGCTTCCCCTCTCGATCTCAGGCAATTTCGCGAAAAGCATGTCCATGATCAATGTCCTATGAGCGCCGCCCGAAAAATGCAACGGCGGAATGAATTGCCGCCTTTCCCGACCACGCCCCTCCTCCTATAATCCGCCCCATGACCGACACTCCCGAAACCGCCCGCATCGACAAGCCGGACGCCGCCTTGCGCACCGGCTGGACAACAGGCGCTTGCGCCACCGCCGCCACCAAGGCCGCGCTGACGGCGCTGATTACCGGCGACTTCCCGGACCCCGTCGAAATCACCCTTCCGCGCGGCGAAACACCCTCCTTCTCGCTCGCATTCGAGACGCTGGGCGACGGTTACGCCATGGCAGGCATCGTCAAGGATGCCGGCGACGACCCGGACGTCACCCACGGCGCGACTGTAGTCGCAGCCGTCCGCCCGCTCCCGCCTGAAAGCGGCATCCGCTTCCGCGCCGGCGAAGGCGTCGGCACCGTGACGAAGCCCGGCCTGCCTGTCGAGGTGGGAGAGCCTGCAATCAACCCCGTGCCGCGCTCGATGATGACAGCCGAGGTGCTGGCGGTCTGTGAAGAGGCCGGCCTGCCCGCCGATCTCGAAATCACCATTTCCATTCCCGGCGGCGAAGCACTGGCCGAGAAGACATGGAACCCCCGTCTCGGCATTCTCGGCGGTCTCTCGATCCTCGGAACCACAGGCATCGTCCATCCCTTCTCCTGCGCCGCCTGGATCCACTCGATCCATCGCGGCATCGATGTCGCCCGCGCCGAAGGACTGGCCCATCTTCTGGGCTCGACCGGCTCGACATCGGAAAAGGCCGCGCAGGATTTCCATAACTTGCCGCTCGGCGCCCTGATTGACATGGGCGATTTTGCCGGCGCGCTGCTGAAATATCTTCGCGCCCACCCTGTCGAACGCCTGACCATTGCCGGCGGCTTCGCCAAGATGACGAAGCTCGCACAGGGCGCGCTCGACCTCCATTCAGGCCGCAGCCAGGTGGACATGGACTTCTACCTGTCGCTCCTGCCGGGCATCGACAGCGCGCTGACCGAGCGGATTCAATCTGCGAACACCGCGCTGGAAGTGTTGGAAACGACTCGCGAAAATGGCATCGACCTGCCGAAGCTGATTGCCTCCCGCGCCCGCGAAAAGGCCATGGAAACGCTGCGGGGCGCGGCCGTCGCCGTGGATATCCTCGTCACAGACAGACAGGGGACGATCATCGCCCATGCCGAATGACGCGCCTTCGGGTAAGCCCGAGAAAATCCTGATCATCGGCGGAACGCGCGAGGCCGCCGAATTGGCGAAGCGAATGGTCGCACAAGGCCTTGACGTGACAAGCTCGCTCGCCGGCCGCACGAAGGAACCAGCGCCCGTGGACGGCAAGCTCCGCGTCGGCGGCTTCGGCGGGGCGGACGGCCTCGCAGCCTATCTGATGAAGGAAGGCTTCTCCCGCGTCATCGACGCCACGCACCCTTTCGCCAAGGTGATTTCCGCCAACGCCGTGAAAGCCTGCGCCATCGCCTCCGTGCCGCTCGACGTCCGCACCCGCGCGCCGTGGGAGAAACAACCGGGCGACATCTGGCGCGAAGTCGCCACCCTGGAAGACGCCGCCAACGCCCTTCCCCAAAACGCTCGCGTGCTCCTCGCGCTTGGCCGCCAGTATCTCGACGCCTTCCTGGCCCGGACGGATTGCCACTTCGTCATCCGCATGGTGGATCCGCCGGAAGCCCCGCTCGCTTTTGCGAGCCACGAAATCCTCACCGCCAGGCCTTCGTCAGACCCGGCCGAGGAAGCTGCCCTCTTTCGCAGCCACGCCATCACCCATCTCGTAGCCCGCAACTCGGGCGGCGATGGAGCCTACGCGAAGATCATTGCCGCGAGGAACCTGGGATTGCCAGTGGTGATGGTAGGGCGTTAAAGGCGGATCTCAGAGCGTTGAGGCCCGATACGATTGACGTTAAGACCGCCCAGCCAAGAGACAGTGCGAGCGGTTCCGCAACCATCCGCGACCAGGAGGGGCATGTCGCGGCCCGCTTCAGCAAATATTCACCGGTGGCGGCCACTATCGGCACCGCACCTCGAAGACGAGCGCCGAAAGAGGATCAGACGATGCGCTACAATCCCGCGCTCGACGGCCTGCGAGCCATTGCCGTCGTCATGGTCGTAGCCTTCCACACGAACGTTCCGTTCGTGCGCGGCGGCATGATCGGGGTCGATATCTTTTTCGTCATCAGCGGTTATCTCATTACGGGAATCCTGCGGTCGGAGCTTGTGAAAACAGGTTCTATCGATCTGCGCGATTTCTATGCCCGCAGGCTGTGGCGACTGATGCCGGCGCTGGTGCTGGCCATGGCCGGCACCTATCTCTTTTATCGGATTGTTCGGCCCTATACGAATATCAACGGCGATATCATCGCGGCGCTGCTCTATTATGCCGATTACCGTATCGCACTCGCCCATTTTCCAACGACGATCAAGCACACCTGGTCGCTCGCTGTGGAGATGCAGTTCTATCTCGTCTGGCCGCTTTTCCTGCTGGCGACGCGGCGCATGGACGACCGCGCGCTCTTGCGACTTCTGCTCGTACTCTTTGTCACCGCGACGATCTGGCGCTGCCTCAATGTCATGGCCCTGAGCGACTGGAACCGCAGCTACTACAGCTTCGATACGCGGCTGAGCGGCCTCCTGCTGGGCGCAGCCCTCGCCATCTCGGGCTGGCAACAGCGGACTTCAGCCACGACGGCCGACCGCATCGGTGCCGGCGCGCTCCTGCTACTCACGATCCTTTGCATCAGCCTGCAATGGAAGCACACGCCGTCGCTCACGACAGGCGTGTTACTAGCCGAACTTGCCGGGCTCGCCCTGATCATGGGCCTATGGGTGGAGAGATCAATTGCGGCCAAGGCGCTTTCCGCACCCTGGCTGGTCTATGTCGGCAAGCTGTCCTATGCGATCTATCTCTGGCACTACGGTCTGGCGGTCGTGCTGCGCCACGAACTGCCCCCCGCGCTGTCCTTCCCGATCACGCTTGTAGCAGCCACTACGCTGTCGGCTCTATCGTTCCATTATGTCGAGACGCCCTGCCTGGCATGGAGCCGCCGCCGCAAAACGGATCGCGACGGCGCGAACAAGGCCGTCATCAGTCCTCCCTGACCGACACGATCGCATCGTGAATGAGCTTCAGCACCGCCTTGTCATCAATCCCGACGGCGATCTTCTGGCTTGGCAGGTTGTCCCAGTCGGACGGGCCGAAGCCGCGGCCGTCGGGTTTCTGGAGGGTCTTGCCGTCGGCAATCCCACCGCAGACGACGCGGACCGTGCCGGAGCGGGTCGTGAAAAGTTCGGGTGCGACCACATAGGCGCAGGCGCAGCTGTCATGCACGACCATTCCGTCGTCGACGAGGCCTTCGTAGAAGTCGATATAGAACTGCGACAGATCGAAGAGCAGCTTGCCGCGCGATCCGGCCGCATCGGCAATATCCTTGAGCTGCGTCCGCGTCATCACGGTCTGCATGGTCACGTCGAGACCGATCCAGACGACCGGCCATGGCGCGGTTGCGACGACATCAGCGGCTTCCGGGTCGCCATGGATATTGGCTTCGGCCGCGGGCGTCACGTTGCCAGGCACTTCGAAAGCCCCGCCCATGATGACTACTTCCTTGACCAGCGAAACAATCTCCGGGTCCTGCTTCAGCGCATTGGCTAGGTTCGTCATGCGCCCGACGGCGACCAGCGTCACCTCGCCCGGATACTGGCGCACCGTGTCGATGATGAACTGCGCGGCGGGACGCGGATCGGGCGCGATATCCACCGTTTCCGGCACGCCGATATTGCCGAGCCCGTCAGCGCCATGGATGTGCTTCGGGGGCTCATGCGTCACGCGATGCGGAATGAAGGTCTCTCCGGCGCCTTGCGCCACCGGAGCGTCGATCTTCCATTCGCGCTTCAGGAACAGCGCATTGCGCGTCGTCACCTCGATCCGGGCATTGCCGAATACGGTCGTGACGCCCAGAAGGTCGATGTCCTTGTGATGATGCAGGAAGAGGAGCGCCATAGCGTCGTCAACGCCGGGATCGGTGTCAAAAATGACCTTATGCATAGTTATTGTACCTTTTGATAATAGAAATATCGGCGCTCATGCGAGAATTTCCAGTCTTACCCGGATCGTATCGCCGGCCGCAAGCCTCGCCGCCTTGCGAACATCGGCCTTCAAGGGCAGCAGATAGCTGCCGGATTTCTTGTCGGGAAAGATCGAGGTCTCGACGCCGGTCCCGTTGATGGTGGCTCGCACCTTGATCATGCCCCAGCCCGGTCCACCGAATCCGCTCTCCGCCTTGATCTGAAAGCCGAGATCAGGCGGGACAGTGACAAAATGCCAGCCGCCTGCCCCCTCCGACTTCCAGATTTCAGCTTCGAACTCCATTGGCTTGGCGTTCCGATCAGAAATCGGACGCGGCATAGGCCGCAAGCAATTCCGGGAAACGCTCCACCGGCGCGAATCTCTCGAAGCTGTGCAGCGCCGGCGTCTTTGCCCAGGGCAGCATTTCGCTCGTGTAGGTCTCGATGAACGGCTTGTAGCTCCCGCTGTCGTCGATCAGCGTGGAGCGGACATTCACATGTGGGCCCATCATATCGGCGCGGGTGAACATCCAGCTTTTGCAATCCGGGCAGAAATGGTGCTTCAGCTCCTGTTGCAAGCCACCCAGCACCGTCTCACCCCGCGCAACCTCGAAATTTTCGAGCGCATAAAAGGAGCTCAGCGAGAAAGCGCTCGCCGTCATCTTCTGGCAGCCTGTGCAATGGCAGGCCATGGTGATCATCGGCCGGCCCTTCACACGGAAGCGCACCGCCCCGCAACGGCAGCCGCCCTCCCTGAATTCGCTCTTGTCAGTCATGCTGAAACTCCCTTCGCAGGAGACAGCTTACCAAGCGATCATGACGGTTCAACCGAACTCTTTTTCTTTCCCTTGTTTCGCAGCACATGGCTGAAGGAAGCATTGTAGAGATCGCTGTCGCGGAACTCGACCTCGCCGAAAACCTTGCCGACGAAGATCAGCGCCGTACGGGTGATCTTCGCCTTGCGCACATCCTCCTTCATGGCCGACAGCGTCGTACGGATGTACTGCTCGTCCGGCCAGGTGGCGCGATAGGCGATGATGACCGGGCAATCCTCGCCGTAATACGGCGCGAGCGCATCGTGGACATAGGTGAGATTGCGGATTGAGAGATGGATGGCGAGCGTCGCGCGCGACTTGCCCAATATCTCCAGCGTCTCGAATTCCGGCATGGAAGAGGCCTTCATGCCAGTGCGGGTGATGATGATCGTCTGCGCGATTTCCGGCAGCGTCAGCTCCGCCTTCATCTTCGCCGCGGCAGCCGCAAAGGCCGGCACGCCCGGCACGACCTCATACGGGATTTCGAGCGCATCGAGCCTGCGCATCTGCTCCGCAATCGCGCCATAGATGGACGGATCGCCGGAATGAACGCGGGCAACGTCCTGACCCCGCTCATGCGCCGCCTTCATGTCCGCGACGATCTCGTCGAGATGCATGGGCGCGGTATCCTTGACGATCGCCCCCTCGGGCGCGCATTTCACCGTCTCCTCCGGCACCAGCGAGCCGGCATAGAGGCAGACCGGGCAGCTTTCGATCAGTCGAAGCCCGCGAACGGTGATGAGATCCGGCGCGCCGGGACCGGCGCCGATGAAATAGACTGTCATGCTTCCACCTTTTTCATGCTGCTATCCGTCTTTCCGGAATAGCCGCGTGGCGTATAGACCCAGGTCTTGCCATCACCCGTTTTCACTGTCCGGCTTTCCGACGAACCGACGACGACCACCGTCAGCATGTCGACCTCCTCGATATTCAACTCGCCCAGAGGCACGGTCCGCACCGTCTCGCCCGGACGACCGAGATTGGTGGCCAGCACCACAGGCGTGGAAGCCGGGCGATATTTCAGGAGTTCGTCGCGGGCATAGGCAAGCTGCGTGCGCCGCTTCATCGAGACGGGATTATAGAAGGCGATAACGAAATCGCCCTCGCCCGCTGCCTTGACGCGCCGCTTGATATCCTCCCACGGCGTCAGCAGATCGGAGAGCGAGATAGTGCAGAAATCATGTCCCAGCGGCGCGCCGATCCGGGCGGCAGCGCCCTGAAGCGCGGAGATACCGGGCGAGCACTGCACCTCGATCCGCGAAGCCGCATCCGATATACCACCCTTGTCGAACAGTTCGAAAACCAGTGTCGCCATGGCATAAATGCCCGCGTCGCCCGAGCAAACGAGCGCGACATCGCGGCCCTGCCCCGCAAGCTCCATGGCATGGACGACGCGTGCCTCTTCCTTGCCAAGATCGAAATCGTGCCGCACCTTGCCCTTGGCGAGCGGCCCCAGCAAATCGAGATAGAGCGAATAGCCGACGAGATCGGTGGACCTGGCGACCATGTGCGTCACCTCCGGCGAGCGCCAGCCTTCGGAGCCCGGCCCGATGCCGACAACGAACAGCCGCCCCCGCGCCCGGCCAATCCGCGCCGGATCGATGATGTCAGCGGACCGCGCAATCGCTGCCGTCGCGCCCTTCGACTTGATCTTGGGAAACACGAGTTCGCCTTGCGCGCCGGCAGCCGCCAGTGCCGCCCCCTCGGCCACCCCATGACAACCGACTTCGGCAAAGACGATATCGGACGGGTTCTTCAATCGCGGCGTCTCGCGCTCCAGGGTCGCGGCATCGAAGAACCGCGCCGGCACGCCAAAATGCGCCGACACCGCATGAATGGCCGCCTCATCCGCCTTGAGATCGAGCGACACGACAGCAGCGATGGACTGCCGGGCAAAGCCGCTCTCGGCCATTGCCTTCTCCGCCAGCGCGATCGCCTCCGCCGGATCGCAACCGCGCTCACAGCCCATGCCGAGCGCCAGGTTCGCCGAATAATAGACGAGTTCAAGCGGGCCGGCGGCGTGGGGACGGTCCGTGGTGGTCAGCGTGACTGTTCCGTCATCCGAGAACGGCAGACGTGAATTGACGAGCCAGCCCCGCGCTCCACTCTCCCCCCTTGAGGGGGAGATGTCGGCAA
Organism: Ensifer adhaerens; assembly: GCA_900215285.1. Taxonomy (NCBI): domain Bacteria; kingdom Pseudomonadati; phylum Pseudomonadota; class Alphaproteobacteria; order Hyphomicrobiales; family Rhizobiaceae; genus Ensifer; species Ensifer adhaerens. The sequence continues at coordinate 2,398,075 of OCMG01000004.1, read as the reverse complement.
AGCCGACAGAGGGGGGTACGGCAGACGCAGGAGCAAGCAGCTTACCCCCCTCTGCCCTGCCGGGCATCTCCCCCTCAAGGGGGGAGATTGGCAAGACTTTCGCCCCTGCCACAAGCTCCGCCATCACCGCCTTCGCGCTCTCCAGGTTCGCCAGCCTCAACCCCGCCGGCGGCGCATCGAGCGCAATGCCGAACCGCAAATCCCCCGCCGTCGTGATCGCCGCATGCCCCTGCAAAGCCTCAGCAATCACCCGCGCCAGATCGTTCGCCCCACGGTGACCACCCAGAAGCGGCACGACCGACGACCCATCCTCGGCGACCGCAATCACCGGAGGCTCAGCCATCTTGTCGGACAGCAGCGGCGCCACAAGCCGGATCAACGCGCCCGCCGCCATGACGGCGACAATCGGCCGGCCGGCGGCAAACAGCGCCTGTACCTCAACCCGCGCCGCATCGAACAACCGATCGGCGCTCTGCACCCGCGCCCGCGCGCCGACAAGCTCGCCTCCGAGGAGGTCTGCGACAGCGCGGCCGGTCGCGGCGGCCTGTTCGCTCAGGATGATGACGGCGGGTCTGGTCATGCGGAATGGTCTTTCGTGGGAATGGGCAGGCTGGAAATCCAGTCCTCCTGCCCCTTGTAGATCAGGATGAGCGAGAAATAGGGCGCCGCATCTTCACGCACGTCGGCTAGCGGAAACACCCGCTCATTGCCGAGCGAGACGCGCTCCAGATAGCCGGCGCGGTCGATCAGCCCCATGTCCCGGATGAGATCGCGGATACGGGCAAAATGCCGCCCGACCTTCATGATCGCCACCGCATCGGAGGCTTCGATGCGCGCGCGCATGGTGTCCGTGTCGAGCGGCCCGGGGATCACGGTCAGGATATCGTTGCGCGCCGTCAAAGGTCGCCTGAGCGCCGCAGCCCCCGCCATGATCGAGGACACACCCGGCACGATCTCCACCTCATAGCGCGCTTGAAGACGCTCGAAGAGATACATGAAGGAGCCGAAGAAAAACGGGTCGCCCTCGCAGAGAACCGCCACATCGCGGCCCGCATCCAGATGCGCGGCAATATCCCTCGCTGCGGCATCATAGATGTCCTGCGCCGGATAGCGCTCGACGCGCATCGGCATGACGATGGGAACCTCTACCTGTTCGGGCGTGAGGTAACGCTCGGCAATCTGCCGCGCGAAGCTCGGACCGGTATCGGGCGCCGGATAGGCGATGACGGGCGCGGACGTCATGATCCGATGCGCCTTCAACGTGATCAGTTCGGGGTCGCCGGGGCCGAGGCCAAGGCCATAGAGTTTACCGGGCATAAGCGGCCTCCTCTTCCTCTCCCCTTGTGGGAGAGGATAGTAAGCTCGCGCGAGCCGCAGGCGAGTGCTGGGCGCACTTGGTGAGGGGGAAACGGGTTGGGGTCATCCCCCTCACCAAGCCCGCCAAACCAATCGGCTTCGCCTCTTGGGACGGGCTATCCTCTCCCACAAGGGGAGAGGAGAAGGCTGCGTAAACCATCACTCCCACCCCTTCTGCACCGACCACAAGGTCACCGGCATCATCGGCTTGAAGGCCGAGAACCGACCGACAGGCTCGGCTCGCGACACAGACATACGAACCAGTTCTCCGCCCAGTTGCGCATGAAGCGAGGCAAGCGCCATTTCGCCCTCGACCGTCACGGCATTCGCCACCAGCCGGCCACCCGGCTTCAGCGCCTCCCAGCAGGCCTCGAACACGCCCTCCCCCGTAACGCCGCCGCCAATGAAAATGGCATCCGGCGCTTTCAACCCGACAAGCGCCTCCGGCGCCTCGCCCTCGACGATCTGAAGCCCGCTCAAGCCAAACTCGGCGGCATTCTGCTGGATCATCTCAATCCGCTCTGGCTTCTGCTCGATGGCCACCGCCCGCCCGCCGGCACGCATCCATTCGACGGAGATCGAACCGGACCCGGCCCCGACATCCCAGAGCAGCGCATTGCGATACGGCATGAGATAGGCGAGCGTCACAGCCCGCACCTCCCGCTTGGTGATCTGCCCGTCATGGACGAAAGTATCGTCCGACAGACCCGGAATCTGCGGCTGGAAAACCGCGGCGCGGACGAGATGAATGCCGATCGTGTTGAAATCGGCGAACGCTTCAGCGCCCTCGAGAATATCCTCGACCGTCAGCAGGCTGACCCGCTCGCGCTCTCCGCCCATATGCTCCAGCACATGGATATGCGACCCGCCATAGCCCTTCGCCACGACCAGTTCGGCAACCTCGCGGATCGTCGACGCGCCCGAGGTCAGCGCCAGAATCCGCGCCGCCGGTTGCAGATGGCGGATCAGCGTGGTGACCGGCCGGCCATGCAGCGAAATCTGCTCGACATCCTGCAGCGCCCAACCGAGCCGGGCGGCGGCCAGAGAGAAGGCCGATGGCGACGGCATGACCCGCATTTCGTGCGGCTCGAAATGCCGGCGCAGCGTCGAGCCGATGCCGAAATGCATGGGATCGCCGGTCGCAAGGATTGTCACCGGTGTCCCTCGCAGCGACACGATGCGGTCGATCACATCACGATAGCCCTCGGCCCAGTTGATCACCGTCTTCGGCGGCAGGCCTTCCAGCACCGTGTCGAGCCGTTCGGCCACGACGATCGTCTCCGCCTGCCAGATATAGGACAAGGCCTCCGGCGTGATGCTGGAAAGCCCGTTGTCCCCAATCCCGACAATGGTCAGCCATGGCTCTTCCCCGGCCATGGGCTCATCGATCCCGTCAGTCATTCGCCCCCAATCCCCCGGCCAGCGCATTCACTGCCGCCGCAGCCATCGCCGAACCGCCCCGGCGTCCCCTGACCGCAATGAAAGGAATGCGTGAACTGTCTCCGATAAGTGACTCTTTTGATTCAGCCGCTCCGACAAAGCCGACCGGAAAGCCGAGAATGATCGCAGGCTTGGGTCCACCCGCCGCGATCAGCTCCAGCAGCCGAAACAGCGCCGTCGGCGCATTGCCGATCGCCACCACCGCACCCTCCAGCCGGTCGCCCCATAGATCGACCTGCGCTGCGGAACGCGTATTCCCGATCTCACCCGCCAGCGGCCGCACCCGCGGGTCGTTGAGCAGGCAGACCACCTCATTGTTCTTCGGCAGCAGGCGCCGAATGATCCCATGCGCCACCATTTCCGCATCCACGAAGATCGGCGCGCCGTCCGTCAGCGCCGCCTGCGCCGCCTCGAAGGCCCCATTCGAAAACGCAATGTCACCGGCCAGATCGACCATGCCGCAGGCATGAATCAATCTGATCGCCAGCGCATCCATCCCCTTGGGAAAGCGCGACAAATCGGCTTCGCCCCGGATGGTCTCGAAGGACTTGGCGTAGATGGCGGCAGGGTCGCGGATGTAGCTGAGGTCAGACGCCATCCTCACCCCTTCTTCAAGCTCTTAGGCCCCAGAGGATGATCGGCATGGGGATAAGGCGTGTGATGGTGATCGTGCTCATGCGCATGGCCGTGGCCATGATCGTGGTGATGATGCCCGTGATCATGAGAGTGATCGTGCGCGTGATGGTCGTGAGCATGTCCGTGATGGTGGTCATGATCGTGATGCCCGTGGTCGTGATGGTCGTGGCCATGATGATCATGACCGCACCCGCAATCCGGGCCATGGACATGCCCAGTCCGCTCGTAATCCGCCTCGTCCAGCTTCTCAGCCACGACATGTTCCAGCTTGGCATATTTGCCGCCGAGCGTGATCGAGGGCGCGTAGTCAAACGCCGGTTCCAGCGGCGCGGGGTTGGCATGGCTATGCACCGGCGTCCACGGCAGGCCGTGCTTGCGGCAGAACTCTTCTTCGCGGCACGAGGCGTCGCAATCGCCGTTGCAGGGACAGTTTTCGAGACCGCCGCCAATGCCTTCGACATGATGGTGATGACTCTCCTGCGGCTGGCCGACGGAGGCTTCGAAGCCGAGTACCTGTTCGCGATACTTGCACATCTGGCAATTCATCAGTGCCTGACCTTCGAGAATCTCTGTCACGCGGTCCTGGAAGGCGTCGAGCACCAGCGGATGATCGTTGAGATAAGGTGCCTTGATAAACTGGATCTCGGGGTGGCGCGCCGCCACCTCGTCGGTCGAGGAATAGATGCGCTTCACCAGAACGCCGGTGAAGAGGAAATACGGGAAGACGATGATGCGCTTGTAGCCAAGCCGCGAGGCGTGCTCCAGCGCCGGCTCGACGAGCGGAAAGGTGACGCCCGAATAGGCCGTCTCGCCCCAGCCGAAGCCCATGCCTTCCCAGAGCATGCGCATGACCTTGGCGACATTGGAATTGGCATCCGGATCGGAAGCACCGCGCCCGACGACCATCAGCATCGTGTCATGCAGCGACATCTCGCCATGCTCGCGGTTGGCAGCGTCAACGGCTTCCTTGATACGATCACCGGCAGCACGGATCATCTTGAGATCAATGCCAAGCTCGCGGCCGTAATTGACCGTCACGCCCGGATTCTGCGCGGCCCAGGTATTGAGCACGGAAGGGATATCGTTCTTGGCATGGCCGGCGGCAAACAGCATGCCGGGAACGGCGAGAATGCGCGTCACGCCGGCATCCCGCAGCGTATCCAGTCCATGCGACAAGACCGGATTGCAGAATTCGAGATAGCCGTATTCGACCGGCAGATCGGGATAGCGCTTGCGCAATTCCTCCGCGATGACGGAGAATTCGCGCGCGGCATTCTGGTTTCGGCTGCCATGGCCGCAGACCATGATTCCAAGCTTTTCCGTGTGCTGAAGCATGACAGTCTCCCGTTTCGCGTTATCCCAATGCACGAAACGGCGCGAGCAATCGCACTTGGCAACGCTCCACCTCCCCGACAGCCCCGGATCCAAGCCCCCGATTTGGGTCAGCCGCACCGAACTCGCTTCAGTCCTTCAAAAGGACGCCGCCGTACATTTTGTAAGACCGGTGTTAGCCGAAGCGCGCGCCGGGGTCAAACCGGTTTGCGCCGGGAGCAGGCGCGTTTGCGGCAAGGGTCTTATTCCGGAAAGGAATTGCCGCCGAGACGAATTGACGTTTGCCTTTTTGTCCCGCCGGTGCGACATCTCGGGCTCACTCCTGAAGGCCTGCCCGTGCTCGAAATCACCCTCCATCTCCTCGCCTTTCTCTTTATCGCCGCCTTCGTGGCGGGCTTCATCGATTCCATTGCCGGCGGCGGTGGTTTGATCACCGTGCCGGCCCTGCTGATCGCCGGCGTTCCACCGCTTGAAACACTTGGTACGAACAAGCTGCAATCGCTCTTTGGCTCCGGTTCGGCCACAATCGCCTATGCCGCCAAGGGGCATGTCCGGCTAAAGGAACAATTGCCCATGGCACTCATGTCGCTGCTGGGTGCGATGATTGGCGCCAAGGTTACGACCTTCATTCCCGGTGGCGCGCTGAAAGCCTTCCTGCCTTTGCTCCTGATTGCGGTGGCGCTCTATTTCGGCCTGAAACGCAACATGGGTGACGACGACCGACACGCCCGCATCCGCCCCTTCGTCTTCGGCCTGACCTTCGTGCCGCTCATCGGCTTTTACGACGGCATGTTCGGCCCAGGCACGGGCTCCTTCTTCATGCTCGCCTTCGTCACCATGGCAGGCTTCGGCATGCTGAAGGCAACGGCGCATACGAAGCTCCTGAACTTCGCCTCCAATATCGGCGGCTTCATCGTCTTCAGCATTTCCGGCGTCATCCTCTGGAAGGTCGGCCTGACGATGGCCGCCGGCCAGTTCCTCGGCGCGCAGACGGGCTCAAGGCTCGCCATGCGCAACGGCGCGAAGATTATCCGCCCTCTGCTGGTCGTCACCTGCATGGCACTGGCGTTGAAGCTGCTGGCCGATCCGGCGAACCCCGTGCGTGTGTGGCTGGGGATGTAAGCTTCAAAGAACCGCGAGCATGACAGCGCCCGCCGTCATCATGGCAATCGCCAGCCAGTGCAGCAGGCTGAGCTTTTCGCTCAAGAACACGACGCCGAAAACGGCAACCAGCACGATCGACAGCTTGTCGACGGGTGCGACACGGGCTGCATCGCCCAACTTCAGCGCGCGAAAATAGCAGAGCCAGGAAGCGCCCGTTCCGAGGCCGGACAGCGCAAGAAAAAGCCAGGTTCTCGCAGAGATCTCCCGCAGCGGCTGGAACTGCCCGGTGGCCCCGACAATGGCAGTCAAGACGACGATCACCACGCAGGTGCGGATCAAAGTCGCAAAATCGGAGTTCACGCCCTCGACGCCGATCTTGGCAAAGATGGCCGTCAGCGCAGCAAAGCCGGCGGACAGAAGCGCCCAGCCCTGCCAACCGAGCGCCATCAGAACTCCACCCCCTTCTGCGCCTTGATCCCCGAGCGGAACGGATGCTTGACCAGCTCCATTTCCGTCACCAGATCCGCAATCTCGATGAGTTCCTCGCGCGCATTGCGCCCAGTCAGCACCACATGGGTCATATGCGGCTTTTCGCTCTTCAGGAACTCAACCACCTCGTTGATGTCGATATAGTCATAGCGGATCGCGATATTGATCTCGTCGAGCAGAACCATGGACTTCTCGCCCGATGCAATCAGCTCCTTCGCCTTGGCCCAGGCGGCCTGCGCGGCGGCAACGTCACGGGCGCGGTCCTGCGTTTCCCAGGTAAAGCCTTCGCCCATCGTGTGGAACTCGCAGAGATCGGAAAAACGGGCGAGAATCAGGTCGCGCTCACCCGTCGACATGCCACCCTTGATGAACTGCACGACCGCCGAGGGCATGCCATGCGCGATATGCCGGAAGATCATGCCGAAGGCGGCCGTCGACTTCCCCTTGCCCTTGCCGGTATGGACAACGATCAGTCCCTTCTCGTCCGTCTTCGTCGCCATGATCTTGTCGCGCGCGGCCTTCTTCTTGGCCATCTTCTCAGCGTGACGCGCGTCGTCCTTTGGCGGGGTTTCTTCGGCTTCGGTCATTGGCTTGCTCCTCGATTTGCTCTATTCTTACATTTCAAGATCGATAGGGATACGTAAAATGAGCGATACGGCTACTCTCTCGTCCAAGTTCCAGATTTCGGTGCCAAAGGCCGTGCGGGAAAAGGAAGATTGGCAGCCGGGTCAGAAATTCGCCTTCGTGCCGAGCGATGGCGGCTATGTCCTCGTGCCGGTTCCCTCTGCCGCCGATCTTCGTGGCCTTGCCCGTCACGCGAACACCGGAAATGTCCGCGACCGGAATGACCGTGTCTGATGCGTGTCATCGATTCTTCCGTCTGGATCGAAATCCTGGCCGATGGGTCGTCAACCGATCGTCTACTGGCAGAAGTCCCCGCACCACAAGAAATCGTCATGCCCTCCATTATCGAGCTTGAGCTCGCGAAATGGATCTGTCGGGAAGCCGACACAGCAACGCTGCGCAAGTTCCTTGCCTTCTCAAGCCAGTGCATTCCAGCCCCTCTTGATACCAATCGCGCGCTCACGGCCGCCGAGGTCCACCGAGATCTGAAACTCGCGACTGCCGATGCCATCGTCTATGCCGCAGCGCTTGAATTCGACGCCGAACTCGTCACCTGCGACCGACACTTCGAGAGCTTGCCGCGTGTGATCTACATCCCGAACAAATAGCATCACACATCGCCTATCAGCCGCTCCAGCTCGAACCGCGCTGAATTCGACCGCGCCTCCCAGAGCCCGCGATCCAGCGCCTCGATGAACCGCTCCGCCAGCTCCTTAAGCGCCGGCGCATTCTTCTCGGCCATGAAGTCGCGCACGGCTTCGTCCGCGATAAATGCCTGATAAGCAGCCTCGAAATGATGGCTCTTCACCGCGCCCGTCGTCGCGGAAAAGGCGAACATGTAGTCAACGGTCGCGGTGATTTCGAAGGCGCCCTTGTAGCCGTGGCGCATGACGCCGGCGATCCATTTCGGATTGACGACGCGGCCGCGCACGACGCGTGAAATCTCTTCCTCCAGCGAGCGGATCACCGGCTTTTCCGGCCGCGAATGGTCGTTGTGATAGATCGCCGGCTGGCTGCCCTTCAGATGCTCCACCGCCGCCGACATGCCGCCCTCGAACTGGTAGTAGTCATCCGAATCGAGAAGGTCGTGCTCGCGATTGTCCTGGTTCTGGATAACCGCTTCCACGCTCGAAAGCCGGGTCTCGAACAGCGCACGCTCAGCCGCCCCCTCCTCGCCAGCGCCATAGGCATAGGAGCCCCAGACGAGATAGCTTTCCGCCAGATCGCCGCGCCGGTCCCAGCCCTTCTCGTCGATCAGCGCCTGCAGTCCCGCACCATAGGCGCCGGGCTTGGAGCCGAATACGCGGAAACCCGCCTTGCGCGCGGCCTCGGCTTCGCTCAGACCGGCAGCCGCGAGCGCGGCCACCTCGCCGCGCATCCGCGCCGCGATCGGATTGTCGGTCTCATCCTCATCCAGCGCGCCAACGGCCCGTACCGCCTTGTCGAACAGCGCAATCTGCTCCGGAAACGCGTCGCGGAAGAAGCCGGAAATGCGCAAGGTCACGTCGACACGGGGCCGTCCAAGTTGCGCGATCGGGATGATTTCGTATCCCGTCACCCGCAGCGACGCCGCATCCCAGACAGGCTTGACGCCGATCAACGCAAGCGCTTGAGCAATGTCGTCACCGCCAGTGCGCATGTTCGACGTTCCCCAGGCAGTCAGCGCGAAACTCTTCGGCCAGTCGCCATGATCCTGCACATAGCGCGTAATCAGCAGTTCCGCTGACTTGCGGCCGAGTTCCCAGGCCGTCTGCGTCGGCACCGCCCGGCTATCGACCGAATAGAAATTCCGCCCTGTCGCCAGCACATCCGGCCGCCCACGTGTCGGCGCGCCGGAGGGGCCGGGAGCGACAAAGCGACCGTCAAGCCCAGTCAGCAGGCCTTTGATTTCAGCAGGACCGCAGGCGATGACGGAGGGCTTGAGACGGGTTTGGATCTCGTTGAGAACCGTGCGCGTGGCGGACCAGTGCTCGGGGCAAGCGGCCTCGCCGGACACGAACTGTGCGGCGAGAAGCTCGATGCGCTCGACGGTGTCACCGTTGGTGCGCCACGGATCGGATGAAAGATCCGCGAGGATGGCGGGCTGCGGGCCGGTCCAGAGGTCCGCCATGGCGCAATCAAGTGGATCGAAAACGCCTGCGGCCACTCTCCCCCCTTGAGGGGGAGATGTCCCGTCAGGGACAGAGGGGGGTGCAGCGCCGTTCTGCAGTAGGATACCCCGCTCTGTCGGCTTTGCCGACATCTCCCCCTCAAGGGGGGAGAGTGAAAGGGCATCCGCTGCAATCGCCCGCTGCAAGCTGGCATTGCCGCCCGCGCCCAGCCCACGCGGAACACGCGCCAGCGCGACGCAAAGATCGGTCAGCAACCGCCCCTCTGGCGCCACGCCGAAGATATGCAGGCCATCACGGATCTGCATTTCCTTCAGATCGCAGAGCCAGGCATCGAGCTTGGTGAGCGCTGCATCCGCATCGTCTGCCTTGGCAATCCCCGCATCGTGATCGAGCCCGAGATCGGCAACGAGATCTAGGATTTTCTTCCTGAGCACCGTCAGCCTGCGCGGATCGCCGCCCGCCGCCTGATAATATTCGTCCACCAGGGCTTCCAGATCCTTGAGCGGTCCGTAGCTTTCAGCTCGCGTCAGCGGCGGCGTCAGATGGTCGATGATCACGGCGGAAGTCCGCCTCTTGGCCTGCGTACCCTCGCCCGGATCGTTGACGATGAAGGGATAAAGCTGGGGCAGCGGCCCAAACACGGCTTCCGGATAGCAGGTATCCGACAGCGCCAGCGCCTTGCCCGGTAGCCATTCGAGATTGCCGTGCTTGCCCATATGGACCACGGCATCCGCTTGGAACGCCTCGCGCATCCAGGCATAGAAGGCGAAATAGCCATGCGGCGGCACGAGGTCCGGCGAGTGATAGGTCTCCTTGGGATCGATATTGTAGCCGCGCGCCGGCTGGATGCCGATCGCCAAGTCACCGAGCTGGGACAGGGGCAGCGCAAAGACATCGCCGACCACATAGGGATCGCGCTCCGGCGCACCCCATTTCGCCGTCACCGCCTCTTGAATCGCTTTGGGAAGTTTCGCGAAGAAGGCCTTGTAGCGACTCAGAGAAAGCGTCTCGCGGATCTCCCGCCCGTCATTGCCGGCATTGGTCGGCCCGCGCATCAGGAAATCCATGAGCGCATCGCCATCGGCCGGCACATCCTTGACCGGATACCCCGCCGCCGCCATTGCCTTCAGAACCTCAACCGTGCCGGCCGGCGTATCGAGCCCGACGCCATTGCCGAGCCGCCCGTCGCGGTTCGGATAATTGGCCAGCACGATGGCCACCCGCCGCTCCGCTGCCGCCTTGCGCCTAATCCGCACCCAGTTGGCCGCGAGATCCGCCACGAAACCGATCCGCCCCGGCTCCGGCACATGCGAGACGATATTGGCCTGAACCCGCTCATCGAACCGCGCCGCCGCCTTGAAGGACACCGCCCGCGTCATCACCCGGCCATCGGTCTCGGTCAGTGACACATGCATGGCGAGATCACGCGCGGATAACCCTTGCGGCGAGGCCTCCCACGCGTCTTTAGACGATGAGGAAAACACCGCCTGCAAAACCATTGCCCCGCCCTCATCCAGCACGCCGGGCCGATATTCGGCGCCCGGCGGCGAGACGGCAAAGCCGGTCGCATTGATCACGACATCGGGTTTCGCCTCGCCAAAGATATGCCGTACCGTTTCCTGGCTCACGGCATCCTTGAGGCTTGAGACAAAGATCGGCAAAGCCTTCAGGCCACGTTCTTGAAGTGCCGCGACAAGGGCGGCGACCGGCGCAGTTTCGCCAGACTGCACGAGCGCCCGATAGAAGCAGATCGCGACGGTGCCGCAATCTCCCACTCTGCCTTCTTGAGGGGCAGATGTCGGCAAAGCCGACAGAGAGGGGTCTTCCGAGGCAGAGCGGGACGATACCCCCCTCTGTCCCTGACGAGACATCTCCCCCTCAAGGAGGGAGAATGACCGCCAAGCCTCGACCCCAATCACACCATGACCCGGCCACCAGATCCCCGCCTTCAGAAGCGGCGTCGCCGGTGCGGGCCGCTCCGCATCGGCAAGCATTGAGGCGCAGTAATCCAGGAACCCGCGCGCATTCGCGTCTCCGCCTTCAACGAGATAGGAATGCAACGCGGCATAATCGGCGCGTGACACATTGGAATAATCGGCAAGTCCCGGGTCCGGCCGCTCGTCACCCGGCAGCGCTGCAATCTGCGCGCCGGAGCGCAAGGCCGCCGTATGAAACGCCTCCAGCAGATATTGGAAATACCCCGTCCCGCCGAGCGCCCTGACGACAACGAGCTTGGCATGCTTCAGCGTCCGCTCGACATAGGTATCGACAGACATGAGATGGCGAAGGCTCATCAGGCTTGCGAGCCTCAGCGATGGCCCGCTCCATCCATCCGCCGCCGCAGCAACCGCAGCAAGCTCGGTATCGGCCGCCGAAAGGAACAGGATATCGCCCGGTGACTGACAAAGATCAACCGCCTCGCCGCCATCGGCGATGGAACCCTTTTGTGCAAGAAGAAGATGCATTAGCCCTTATATCCACCCGGTGCGCGCACCTCCATCCGTCTCCCCCCTTGTGGGGGAGATGGCGGCAGCCAGAGGGGGTCTTCACCGCATACGTGCGAGCTGCCGATAAGAATGCCCCTCCCCAAAACTCCCCATCAAGCAAGGAGGGAGTCCCCTGGATCAAATCCCCTTGATCGCCTCGATGATCGCCGCGTCATCCATCTCGTCATGAAGCCCGATCACGACAAGCTTCGTCGCCCGCGCCTCGCCCGGCTTCCATGGCCGGTCGAAATAGGTTTCGATGCGGTTGCCCACGGCCTGGATGACAAGACGCATGGGCTTGCCGGGAACGTCGGCGAAGCCCTTGAGCCGCAGGATGTCATGCGTTTCGATAATCCCCTTCAGCGCATCGGCAAAGGCGGCCGGATCAGCCACCGTACCGTAATCAACGACGAAACTCTCGAACTCGTCGTGATCGTGGTCATGCCCCTCTCCTTCATGCTCAAGTTCATGATGCGACTTGCGGTTTTCGATATCGTCTTCGGTGCCGACACCGAGGCCGAGCAAGACTGAAGCCGGCACGTCGCCGCCGCGGCTGACGACCATTTTCGGCTTGCGCGTAGTTGCATTCGAAACAACCTCGCGCACGGCTTCCAGCCCCGCCGCATCGAGCAGGTCCGCCTTGTTGAGGATGACGAGATCGGCCGCCGTCAGCTGGTCTTCGAACAGCTCTTCCAGCGGGCTTTCGTGATCCAGCCCCTCGTCTTCCGCCCGCTGCGCGTCGATCGCGTCATGATCGTCGGCAAAGCGGCCGGCAGCGACAGCGGCGCTGTCCACCACGGTGACGACACCATCGACGGTCACGCGCGTCTTGATCCCCGGCCAGTTGAAGGCGGCGACGAGCGGCTGCGGCAGCGCAAGGCCGGAAGTCTCGATGACGATGTGGTCGGGCCGGTTCTCCCGCTCCAGCAGCTTTTCCATCGTCGGGATGAAATCGTCCGCCACGGTGCAGCAGATGCAGCCGTTGTTGAGCTCGATGATGTCGTCCTCGGTGCAATTTTCCGCGCCGCAGCCCTTGAGAACCTCGCCGTCGACGCCGAGATCGCCGAATTCGTTGATGATCAGCGCGATCTTCTTGCCGCCCGCGTTAGAGAGCAGATTGCGGATCATCGTCGTCTTGCCTGCGCCCAGAAAGCCCGTGATCACGGTGGCCGGTATCTTTTGCATTCTCGTCAACCCTTCATCTTGAGCGGCAGCCCGGCCGCCACGAAATATACTTCATCGGCCACGGCCGCGATTTTCTGATGCAGCCGGCCGGCATGGTCGCGAAACGCGCGCGCCATGGCATTATCCGGCACGATGCCGAGACCGACTTCATTGGAAACGATGAAAATGCGCGCCTTTGCGCCAGCAATTGCGGAAGCGAGCCGGTCGAAGGCCTCATCCATATCGCGCTCCGCCATCATCAGGTTCGTGACCCACAACGTCAGACAGTCGATGAGAATGGCATTGTCGTCAAAATCCAGCGGCGTGATCGCGCAGGTGAGTTCGATCGGTGCCTCGACGGTTGTCCATTCGGGTCCGCGCCGGCTCTGGTGCTGACCGATGCGGTCGCGCATCTCTTGGTCCCAGGCCTGACCGGTGGCGATATAGTGAAGCGACAAGCCGCTCTCACGCGCCAGCCTTTCGGCAAGTGCCGACTTGCCCGAGCGGGCGCCGCCAAGAATGAAGGTGCTGCGCGTCATCGCGCCGCTCCTCCGGACGGAGCGTGAAAAACCTGCGCCAAGACAACCTCCGTGCTGCGAGCGCTTGATCAAAACGGAGAATGGCAGGTCTCCTGGCTCACGGCTCCCGGTCAAGACGCTTGCGCGTGACCATCGGCGGCCCTCGCCTTCCCGGCATTGTCGCGCATCTTGAGAGGAGGACGATTCGTAGAGAAAGAGGCGTCCGGCCCCGGTTGTTCAAGACATGCATGCCAGTGGCTTTTCGCGCATTCCTGACGCCCACACCATTGTAGCGTTTCAGGCTTTGCGCGACGGACCGACCTCACCGTTCTACAGTCGCGGGGTCGGCTGCGATTGGAAATCCGCCTGACGCGGCTTTCGTCGCATTCCCTTTTCATCTCCGGTTGCCCGGAGAAACCATTCAAGTAACGGCAGAAGGGTTAGGCGCGATGGACGCACATGTCAATCGAGGAGGCTCGCGAGCCAGTCTTTGTCCAGCACCGCTTCAAGCTCCTCCGCCACCTGATCGAGTGCCTGGTCGACCGTCTGGCGATAGGATTGAGCACTGCCCTCGACCCCGAAGCTGGCGAGAAGCGCGCGCCTGTAGGCATCCGAGCCGAAAAGCCCGTGCAGATAGGTCCCCATCACGCGCCCATCGCTGGAGATCGCGCCATCGGCCCGGTTGTCGATGGACACGGAAGGTCGGGAGCAATCGACGCCCTGCGTTACACCGAGATGGATTTCATAGCCTGTGAGCGGCGCATCGTATTCCAGCGAGCGCGCAGAGGAATTGCGCACCGTCTTTTCCGGCGCCATCTCGGTCTCGACATCGAGAAGCCCGAGCCCCGCAATCTCCCGCTCCTCGCCTTCCAGCCCGAGCGGGTCCGTGATCCGGGTGCCGAGCATCTGATAGCCGCCGCAAATGCCGATGACGCGGCCGCCGCGTCGGCGATGCGCCAGGAGATCGCGATCCCAACCATTCGTTCGCAAGGCCTTAAGGTCGCCGATGGTCGACTTGGAGCCCGGAAGCACGACAAGCCCGGCATCGGACGGCAGGGCCTCGCCCGGCTTGACGAAAACAAGCTCCACCTGCTCCTCCACCGCAAGCGGATCGAGATCGTCGAAATTGGCGATCCGCGGCAACATGGGCACCGCCACCTTCAGCGCACCTTGCCCCTTTGAGACCAGCCGTTCCAGGACGACTGAATCCTCCGCCGGCAAGCGCGATGTGGACTTCAGCCAGGGCACGACGCCGAAACAGGGCCAGCCGGTGAATCCTTCGATCTGGCGAATACCATCATCGAAAAGGGTAACATCGCCGCGAAACTTGTTGATCAGGTATCCCGTGATCGTCGCCCGATCCTCATCCGACAGGATCGCATGGGTGCCGACCAGCGAAGCGATCACCCCACCCCGGTCGATATCCCCGACCAGCACGACTGGAACCTTCGCCGCCGTCGCAAATCCCATATTGGCAATATCGCCGGCCCGGAGATTGATTTCGGCCGGCGAACCCGCACCCTCGACGATCACGAGGTCCGCGCCAGCCTTCACCATCTGGAAGCTGTCAAGCACCGCGCCCAGCAATTGCGGCTTCAGTCGCTGGTAATCGCGGCCTTTGGCCTGCCCGAAGACCTTCCCCTGAACAATGATCTGGCTGCCGTTTTCGGACTGCGGCTTCAACAGGACCGGGTTCATGTGAACGGACGACGGAACCCGCGAGCCCATGGCCTGAAGCCATTGTGCGCGGCCAATCTCCCCGCCATCGTCCGAGACGGCGGCATTATTGGACATGTTCTGCGGCTTGAACGGACTGACCTTCAGCCCGCGATTGGCCGCGATCCGGCACAGCCCGGCAACGAGCACGGTTTTGCCGACATCCGAGCCGGTACCCTGAAGCATAATGGTCTTGGTCATGGAAAGCGGTGGTAGCATCGCGGCCGGCGCATTTAAAGCGCGAAAGCCGCACAGTCGCTGAGCGAACTATGCGGCTTGCCGAAACTCGTGGCCATCCTGCACATACACTGCAGAATACGCTCACCTCCGGTACGCGTGACCTGATCCGGAAGTGTCAGCGGTGTCCCCCGCTGCACGAGAACAATTAGCGAGACATTCTTACCGGAGAGTTATTGAGAGCTTAAATATCTATGAATTGACGATATATTTTGAAGCCGATGTCGGGCGCCGGCGTGACGGCGTCGCCAGAATGACAATCGTGCTATTGAAATGGGCCCATAGTTGCGAATTCTAGGGAACGGCGGAAGATAGCGATTGAAACCATATAAAGATATCTTTATATCATCCGCAGCAAAGACGAGGATCCGATAATGACAACTGCAAATCCGCTCCAGGCGCTGCTCTCCGAAAAGGGCGTACTCATGGCCGATGGCGCCACGGGCACCAATCTCTTCGCGATGGGCCTTGAGGCCGGCGAAGCGCCGGAACTTTGGAACGAGGCAAAGCCGGAGAACATCACGAAGCTTCACCAGGACTTCGTGGACGCCGGCGCGGATATCATCCTCACCAATTCCTTCGGCGGAACCCGCCAGCGCCTGAAGCTGCACAAGGCGGAAGGCCGCGTTTTCGAGCTGAACAAGAAGGCTGCCGAAATCGCCCGCGCCGTCGCCGACAAGGCGGGCCGCAAGGTGATCGTGGCCGGCTCCGTCGGACCGACCGGCGAACTTCTGGTTCCGCTTGGCGCCATGACCTATGAAGACGCGGTCGCCGCCTTCAAGGAACAGATGGAAGGCCTCAAGGCCGGCGGAATCGACATCGCGTGGATCGAGACCATGTCCTCGCCAGACGAAATTCGCGCCGCCGCCGAAGCCGCGATCGCACTCGACCTGCCTTACGTTTACACCGGCTCGTTCGACACGGCCGGCAAGACCATGATGGGCTTGAACCCGAAGGACATGCCGCAGGTGGCTGACAGTCTAGCTGACAAGCCGGTCGCCTTCGGCGCCAATTGCGGCGTGGGTGCTGCCGACATCCTGTCCTCGCTCCTCGACATGACGGCAGCCGATCCGAATGCTGTCGTCGTCGTCAAGGGCAATTGTGGCATTCCGGAATATCGCGGCGCGGAAATCTACTACTCCGGCACGCCCGAACTGATGGCCGAATATGCGCATCTGGCCATCGACGCCGGCGCGCGCATCATCGGCGGCTGCTGCGGCACGTCCTGCGATCACCTGCGCTCGATCCGCAGCGCTATCGACAGCCACACCAAGGGCCCGCGCCCGACCGTGGACGACGTCGTCACCCGCATCGGCCCGCTGCGCAACAAAACGGCCGCCGAAAGCGGTGGCAGCGGTGAACGCCGCCGTCGTCGCGGCTGAGAGCCCTCAGGCGTCAAACGGATGCTGTCTTGAGGAAGGCGATATATTTCGCCTTCATTCCCGGCTGGAAACAGTCGAGCACGGCAGCTCCATGCAGGAACTTCAGCATCGGGTTGCGTTCCTGCAGAGCCTTGCGTGCACATTCCCGCAGGCTCGCATTGCTGTCGCCTGCCTGATCAAGAGCCAGGCGTAGACCAAGATCGAGAAAATCCGATAGCTCGCCTGCCTGAACGTCAAGCAGAGCCGCTTGGGTCAACCCGCTCCCTTTGCGGGTTGAAAACACGAAAAGATCCATTGCGCGCAGAAGGGAACTGTAGTGTCTAAAGTTCTCTGGCAAACCAACACTCGTATACAGGCGCTTGGCGTTTTCATCGATCGCCGCCTGGGTGGCCCAGGCCTCGGCATTGTATCGGAAGACGATCGAGGGGTCGAAGAGCAGCTTGCCCGCCATGAAAAGCGCCATGGCCATCGCCCAGTCGCTGTAGGAGCCGCGAGTTGGATGAGATGAAATGAAATACTCCCGCAATGACATGTAGGGTGCGGCACGAAAAATGCTGTAGAACGCCGTGTTGTCTCCCTCGTTCCGCTCGAAGAACTGCCGCAAACGGAGACCTGGCGTCACGGCATCAAGGGAGAAGGCGCGGCGAATGCACATGTCGGTGCCCGGAATGAAGAGCTCCGTCATCGGCTTCACTCCGATGACATCCGGCCCGAGACAGGAGAGATCCATCGACGGATGCCCGCTGTCCGCATGCAACTCGTCATCATCTCCCATGGGCATCAGAAATGGGGTTTCCACCGCCTGCAGCGCGTTCATCGCGTTCGCGTTCGGCTCAAGCGGCGCGTCGGCGAGATAGACGAGGTGTGCGGATCGTCCGCGCCAATGCGCGACCTTCGCCTGGTCCTCCGAATTGTCCGACACGATCAGCATGGCGCCGCGCGCCTCGCAAAAGGCAAGTGCCGTCTCGATAGCACGAAACGACTTTTCAAAGCCGCGATTGCTGGGCATGCATACCGATAGCTGTTTCATGCCGCCCCTTTTTCAGCGATTCGTCATAAGGCCATCGGAGGTTCTGGCCCGCGCGAAGTCAAGCGGCGAACGAAGGTGCGAAGCTGGTAGCGGTGCCCTATGATCAACGGACAAAATTCGATTCGGAACCGAGAGACTGCAACGATGAATGCCAAGGCCAATTTTCCTGACAGCGAGACCGTGGCGTCCAAGCTTTCCGGGCTCGACGACCAGGACAAGGCATGGCTGCAACTTGTTCTCGAGAATCCGGCGCAGGACGAAGCGCTTCTTGATGGCATCACACATTTCGTCAACGCCGCATCCGAGGCGCGCTTTCTCAATTCGCTGAAACTGTCGCGTGCCGGCGAATGGCTGGGGGCCAACGCACCCGCCCGCCTGCAGATCCGCCTCATGGAAATCGCCCGCTCCAGCCAGCACCCCGCCTATGCCGCCCTCCGCGAAGGGCTCGCCAAATCCGGCGGGCTGGACAAAGCATGGCCAAAGGCCTGAGTCGTCAGGAAAAGAGCGCGTCCATATGAAACGCAAGCTGCTCCGGCGGATAGCGATAGCCCACGCCAGCAGGACAGACATTGCGCGCGAAGCAGCCTGACACCATGCAGCCCGCCCGTCCCGCAACAGAGGCAAGATGATCTCGACACGGATCGACTGCAAACCCTGCAATCGAAATGGCCTCCGCCGGACAGGTCGATAGACACGGCTTACCTTCGCAACTTTCGCAAGGCGATGCGGTAGGCATAACGACAGGCGCGTCGAGCGCGTCGCGGAACGCCAATGCGCCGCGATATCCATGCCAGAGCCCGAAGACCGGATGAATGAGTATGCCGAGCGGTGAGGACCTGAGCCCTTCGGCTCGCATCGCCCATTGCTGAAACGGCATATAGGGAGCATCAGACGGATAGAAGGCTGTCGCGCCGAACTCGGCGGCAACGGGGCCTATCACCCACTTCGACCATTCGTCGAGCGGGTTGCTTCCATGATGAGCCTTGCGCCACGCCGAGAAGGCCGACCAGATCGACCCGCCAATATTGCCGAGCAGAACAACACTCCGGGCACAGCTCCCATCCGCCAGCGTCGGCCCCTCGCCTTCCGCAAAGGACACGACACCGCGCAGCCGGATGCCCGAGGGCTCCAGAGCCTCCTCAAGCGCCTCAAGAACGCCGAAGGCGGGCATCACTGCCCGCCCTACCTGTCTCTCAATGCCCGATCGGCCAAAGCCCGGTCACGCATTTCCTCATAATGTGGCCGCCAGACGGAGCGCTGGATCATCTCTGTCACCGTGGCCGCTGCGCCTTGCTCCCTGGCTGCGGGCTCGCTTCATGAGAAGGCGTCTGGTACTGCGTCCTTCTTCTGCTTGATGAAGGCCAGCAGCGCCTCGTCGATAGCCGGATCGAGCGGCGGCGCTTCGTAACTGTCGAGCCACGAACGGCAGAGCGCATTGGCGCGTTCTTCGATCCGCTTCGAGCCCTCGATTTCCCATTGCTCGAACGAATTGTTGTCCGCGAGCGGGGAGCGATAGAAGGCCGACTGGAAGTTTGCCTGCGTATGCGCGCAACCGAGATAATGGCTGCCCGGACCGACTTCGCGGATGGCATCGAGCGCCTGCGCGTTTTCCGACAGATCGACGCCCTCGGCCATCTTCTGCATCATGCCGAGCTGGTCCTGGTCGATCATGAACTTCTCGTAGGACGAGACCAGACCGCCTTCGAGCCATCCTGCGGCGTGCAGCACGAAGTTCGTGCCGGCGAGCAGAGTCATGTTCAGCGTATTGGAGCTTTCATGCGCGGCCTGCGCGTCCGGAACCTTGGACGCACAGAGCGAACCGCCGGTGCGGAACGGCAGGCCGAGTCGGCGGGCAAGCTGCGCCGCACCGTAAGAGACGAGCGACGGTTCGGGCGTCCCAAACGTCGGCGCGCCCGACTGCATGGAGATCGAGGCCGCGAACGTGCCGAACAGAACCGGCGAACCCTTGCGGATCAGCTGCGTGAACGAGGCACCGGCCAGAACCTCGGCCAGGATCTGCGTAAGGGTGCCGGCCACCGTCACCGGGCTCATCGCGCCGGAGAGAATGAACGGCGAAACGACCGATGCCTGATTGTGACGCGCATAAACCTTCAGCGCGCCGAGCATGGTTTCATCGAAGACCATCGGCGAGTTGGCGTTGATGAGGTTCAGCGTCACGCAATTGTTCTCGACGAACTCGTCGCCGAAGACGAGCTTCGCCATGGCGATCGTGTCCTCGGCACGTTCCGGCGCGGTGACCGAACCCATGAACGGCTTGTCGCTATACTTGATATGGCTGTAGACCATGTCGAGATGGCGCTTGTTGACCGGCACGTCCACCGGTTCGCAGACCGTGCCGCCGGACGAATGCATCGACGGCGCCATATAGGCAAGCTTCACGAAATTGCGGAAATCCTCGATCGTCGCATAGCGGCGATTGCCTTCGAGATCGCGGACGAAGGGAGGGCCATAGACCGGCGCGAAGATCGTCGCCTTGCCGCCGACATGAACGCTGCGCTCAGGGTTGCGCGCATGCCAGGTGAATTCCTTCGGCGCAGTCTTGAGCAGGTTGCGGCAGAGGCCCTTGGGAAAATGCACGCGCTCGCCGCGCACTTCCGCGCCGGCTTCCTTCCAGAGCGCCAGCGCTTCCGCGTCGTCGCGGAACTCGATACCGATTTCTTCCAGCACGCGATCGGCGTTGGCCTCGATGAGGGCAAGCCCCTCCTCGTCGAGAACTTCGTATTCGCGGATCTTGCGGGTGATGTAGGGCAGAGAAGGACCGGGGCCACCACCCGTGCGCGCCGCGCGGCGCGCTGCAGCACCCCGGCCGGCGCCGCGACTGCGCCGCCCGCCATCCCCCTCGGCTGCGGCGCCTGCAAGTTCGATATCCTGATCCATGGTTTCCTCACCAGATATGATGGTCTTCTCGACCGATGATGCACGATCTTAGACCATAGCCCTAGCCGGACATTCCTAAATGCGCCACTCACAAGGCTGTTCGCGAAGCAAAAAACCGCAGTCGAAAGAAGGATTTTCAGCGGGCCGCGTCCTTGCACGGGCCGGGCCGCTGCTCTACAGCCGATCGCAGAACCGTTCTCACCGAAAAAGTTCCCGTCCATGTCTAAAAGCGACAGCCGCAACAGCATCAGAAACTGGTGCCTGCTTCTCGCGCTGACGGCTGCGATGACGGGCTTCCTCTTCGCCTTCGACCTGCCGGCCGTCTTTCTGCTCGGTCCAATGGTTTCCGGCCTGCTGCTGGCGGCGCGCGGCATGCATTTCTCCCTCCCCTCGCCGCTCGTCGCCTTCTGCCAGGGGATCATCGGCGTGATGATTGCCGGCGGCATGCCGCTTTCCGTCTTTGCCGAAATCGGCAAGGATGGCTTCCTTTTTCTGGGCCTCGTCCTCTCGGTTGTGGTGTTGAGCTTCGGCATCGGCTGGCTGCTCGCCATATACCGGGTCCTGCCGGGAACGACCGCGATCTGGGGCTCTTCCCCAGGTGCCGCCAGCGCCATGGTGCTCATGGCCGAATCGGCCGGCGCGGATTTCCGGCTCGTCGCCTTCATGCAGTATCTGCGTGTCCTGATGGTGGCGGCGACGGCCTCGCTCGTCGCGCGGATTGCCGTTGGCCACAGCGGCAACCTTCCGCCGCCAGAGCCATGGTTCCCGCCGCTGGATGCCCTGAACTTCATCCTGACCCTCGCCATCGCGGCCTGCGGCCCCGTCATATCAACGCTCCTCAGGCGGCCCTCGATCAACATGCTGGCTCCGATCGTCATCGGCATTGCCTGTCATGCCGCGGGCATCGTGAGCATCACGCTTCCCATGTGGCTGCTCGCGAGCGCCTATACGCTTTTCGGATGGAATGTCGGCTTCCGCTTCACGCGCGAGATCGTCATGCATGCGTTGAAGGCGCTGCCGATCCTGTTTTTGTCGATCTCAACGCTGATCATGCTATGCGGTCTGTTGGCGCTTTTCGTCTCCCGTTTCACCCATGTCGACCTGCTCACCGCCTATCTCGCGACCAGTCCCGGCGGGGCCGATTCGGTAGCAATCATCGCCGCCTCGTCTCCCGTCGACCAACCTTTCGTGCTCGCCATGCAGATGGCACGGTTCATCTCCGTGCTCTTCCTGGGACCGGTATTCTCCCGCTTCGTGTCGGTACAATTCGACCGCCGGAGGCAGCGCGAATAAAGAACCGTCGCAGATGGGCTTGACGCCTGTCGCTTTCGATTGCGCGTTACCTGAACTTTAATCTAACACTCTATAAGGTTTCGGCGACTTGATGCCGAAGGGCTTTTTTTGGAGCGGGAGCGACCATGTCTGACGATGAAATCATTCTTTCCGAGCTTTCCGACGAAGAACTCGTGCAGCAGATGCATGACGACCTTTACGACGGTCTGAAGGAGGAAATCGAAGAAGCCACCCGCATCCTGCTGGACCGCGGCTGGGCACCCTACGATGTTCTGACCCAGGCACTCGTCGAAGGCATGCGCATCGTCGGCATCGACTTCCGCGACGGCATCCTCTTCGTGCCGGAAGTTCTGCTCTCGGCCAATGCCATGAAGGCCGGAATGAACATCCTGCGCCCGCTGCTCGCCGCGACCGACGCGCCCAAGCAGGGCAAGATGGTCATCGGCACCGTCAAGGGTGACATTCACGACATCGGCAAGAACCTCGTCGGCATGATGATGGAAGGCGCCGGCTTCGACGTGGTCGACCTTGGCATCAACAATGCGGTCGAGGCCTATCTGGAAGCGATTGAAAAGGAACAGCCGGACATTCTCGGCATGTCCGCCCTCCTCACGACCACCATGCCGTACATGAAGGTCGTCATCGACACGCTGAAGGAAAAGGGCATTCGCGATGATCTCGTCGTTCTCGTCGGCGGCGCGCCGCTCAACGAGGAATTCGGCAAGGCGATTGGCGCGGACGCCTATTGTCGCGATGCCGCCGTTGCGGTGGAGACCGCAAAGGACTTCATCAAGCGTAAGCACAACAGCCTGAACGCCTGAACTTAAAACGGTCGCTCTCCTAGCGGGGCGACCGTTTCAATGTCTTGAGCGAATTTACTTCGCCGCGCGCGCCACGCTGTGAGCAGCGCTCTGGGTCGCATTGACTGCACCGGCGGTATCCCTGCCGACGCCCTTGATCGTGTTGGCGCAGGAGGCGAGAGCCAGAAGCGCTGTAGCGGTTGCTATGATGGAAACGGTCGAACGGAATTTCGACATAATGTGACCCCTGGTGTAAAATGTTAACCCGGCTGCTCCCGCCGGCATCACCATAATGCATGACTCGCGCGGAAGTTCCCAAGGATTACGAATGAATTTCAACCAAGGCAAGGTTCGGGTCATCGCCTGCGGCGCGCTAGCGCGGGAAATTCTTGCCGTGTGCGAGGCGAACCGGCTCGAGCATGTCGATCTGACCTGTCTGCCGGCCATCTGGCATGTCTATCCTGAACGGATCGCGCCGGCACTTCGCGAGAAGATCGCCGAAGCGCGCGCAGAAGGGATAGAACACATTTTCGTCGGCTACGCCGAATGCGGCACGCGGGGCGAAATCGATCGGATTTGCGAAGAGGAAGGCATCGATCGGATCGCGGGGCCACATTGCTATGCATTCTACACGGGCGTCGACAAGTTCCTTGCCGAATGCAGCGAAGAAATCACGGCTTTCTATCTCACCGATCTGATCGCCCGACAGTTCGAGGCCTTTGTCATCGAACCGCTAAAGCTCGACAAGCATCCGGAACTTATTCAGATGGTCTTCGGCAATTACGAGAAGATTGTCTACCTGGCCCAGACCGAAGATGAGACGTTGCAGGCCAAGGCCAAATGGGCGGCCGACTTTCTGGGCCTCGCCTATGAGTATCGCTTCACCGGCTATGGCGATCTGACGCCCGCAATCGAAGCAGCCGCCAGCGTCCAGGCCTGACAGGCGAGATCAGCGGGCAACGATACGCCCGGCCTCGCCTCTGCCGGCACAAGCCCGCTCGGCATAATAGGCACGCTTTTCCGCGAACATCATCGCGTCAGCGCGGCGCACAACGCTTTCCACGGTTTCGCCGGGCTCGCTGGTCGCCACGCCAAGCGACATCGAAATCGGCGCATCCGAATAGAACTGGTTATTGATCTTGAGCAGCTCGCGCACGGTCTCGGCCATGGCCGTCGCGGCCCGGAAGTCCGCGCCAGGCATCAGCAAGGCAAACTCGTCGCCGCCGATACGCGACGCCGTCACAGGTGCCGAAGCAACGCCGTTCAGCACCTCGCCAAAGCGGCGCAGCAGCGCGTCGCCCGCTTCGTGGCCCAGCTGGTCATTGGCCTCCTTGAGACCGTTGAGGTCGATGATGACCGCCGAAATGGGACGCAAGGTCTTGCGCTCGAGCCGATTGAGCTCATCGGTGTAGAATGCGCGATTGTGCAGCCGGGTCAGCACATCGTGCTTGCCGAGATATTCGAGATAGGCTTCCGCCTTCTTGCGGGCCGTGATGTCCGTCAGGGCGACCTGAACCAGAGACCAGTCCGACTCATGCCCCGGCAGAACCGAGAAGTTCATCAGCAGATGGCGCTCAGTGCCGTCCAGGGCATAGTTGACCACTTCCCGATGCTGATGCAGCTTGCCATCCCACAGATCGATCAACTGCTCCTTGAACGGCTTTTCCATCGCGTCGCGGAAGACATGCGGCAGACGCTTGAAGAGCGTACCCCGATCCGAGGCGCCAAACAGATCGAGCGTCGCCCGGTTGACGTCGAGCACCCGTATTTCGGACATGCACTGATGGATGAATTCAGGATGCACATCCAGAAAGACGCGGAAATCCATGATGCCGTTTTCACGCACCCGTGCCAGCAGCTGGCAGATGGCGCTGAAGTCTTCCATCCACAGAGAAACCGGAGAATGCTCGAATATACCCTCGGCATGCAGCCGGTTACGCTCCTCGGCCCGACGGGCCTCTTCGCGGGCAGTCACGTCTTCGGTGGTGATCAGCAAACGATCAAGCGACCGTTCATGCCCGGGAAGGACTGAACCGCGCAGCTGGATATCGAGCCTGCGGCCCGAAAGCGTGTAGTTGACGGCGCTGCTGACAAATGCGGTGCGGCCTTCCCAGAGTTCGACGAGTTCGCCGATATGGGTCTCCAGCATGTCGCCGCGGAAAACCTTGTCCAGATTGGCCTTCAGGTGGTCGAGGCTCTCCGCCTCGAAAAGCTCCAGCGTCTTTGCATTGACCTGCAGAATCCTGATGCGGCTCGAACAGGCTGATACCCGCGACCTGTCTTCGAGAAGAAATGCGCGAAGGTTTTCGACGCCCTGGGCGCGCCATGCTTCAAACTGGGCGCGAACCTCGCTGAAATCCTCGATCCACATAGCAACGGGAGCAAGATCAAATATGTCCGCATCAGGGGAAGTCTGCATGAAGCAACCTATTGGTAGAATCGCCCGAACTTACAATCGGGCGGGTGCAATGTCTTGAAAATTCTTGACGCTATACGATCGGAGGTGCCTGAGGGCTAAACCTGGCATTCAGGTTAGAGACAAATCGTAAACTGCAGATTTACAAATACACGAGAGAAGTCGCCTCGACGGCGTCGGGCTCTGTCGCTTTTGAGCGATCCGCACGTCGCGGCAAGTGGCGTCCCGGCGCAAGCCCACGTGCATTCTCCTTGCATTCGCAGGGCCTGCAGACAGGCTGCGGCGAACGGGGGAGAGCAGGACAAACCATCATGGCAGACCTTATCGTCGTCTACTGGCGCGACATTCCGGCGCAAGTCATCGTGAAGAAGGGCCGGACATCGGCCAAGAGAGAATTGTCACTGCGCTTCACCGAGGCCATCGACATGTGCGCCATGCGCTCCGGTGCCGCCGAAACGGACGATTACCTTGCCGAATGGCGCAAGGCCGATCCGGTTCCCGTCTCGGACGATCTCGAGGCTGAAGCCGACAAGGCTGCGGCCGATCTCGAAGCCGCCTACCCCAAGGACCGCCTCGTCGCGCTGGTCCATGCCGGAGGCCGCGACAATGGCTGAAGCCGCGAAGAAGCCCACAGGCACAGCCTACCAGCCCTCGGGCGTCTCGCCTTCGCGCCGCGCCGGGCGCGGCTACACGATCCGGCTCTGGTCGGTACGCCACTCCCGCTTTCTCGAAGTGATCTACAATCTCTTCGCCGACCTTTTTCTCAAGCTTCACCCCTTCTGGAAAGCCGTGGGCTATAGCCGTGCCGAAAAGCCGGTCAAGTTCATCGAGCGTAACGTGAAGGGCCTGCTCTTCGACTGTCGCATGTGCGGCCAGTGCGCGCTCTCCTCCACCGGCATGAGTTGTCCGATGAACTGTCCGAAGCAGCTGCGCAACGGCCCCTGCGGCGGCGTGCGCGCCAACGGCAACTGCGAGGTCGAGCCGGACATGCCCTGCGTCTGGGTTCAGGCGTGGAAGGGATCGCAAAACATGGCAAAGGGTGATGCGATCCTGAACGTTCAGAAGCCGGTCGATCAGTCGCTGCGCGAAACCTCCGCATGGCTGCGCGTGACCGCATTGGCCGCGAAGGCAAAGGAAGCCCCCACGCAGGATAAGGGAGCGGTTAAATGATAAACGACACCCATCCGCACGATCCCGGCCTGCCGCTCGAGCCCCTGCCCGGCCATTCCTCGCGCGGCCGTCTGGAGCGCATCCTGCGCCGCGGCGAATTCGCCGTCACCGCCGAACTCAATCCGCCGGACAGCGCCAATCCGGAAGACGTCTACGAACGCGCCGCCATCTTTGAAGGCTGGGTGGATGGGATCAATGCCGTGGACGCCTCGGGCGCGAACTGCCACATGTCCTCCGTCGGCATCTGCGCGCTTTTGACCCGCATGGGCTATGCGCCGATCATGCAGATCTCGGCCCGTGACCGCAATCGCATCGCCATTCAGGGCGACGTCCTCGGTGCGTCGGCGATGGGCGTGCAGAACATTCTCTGCCTCACCGGCGACGGCGTGCAGGCCGGTGACCAGCCGGGCGCGAAGCCGGTCTTCGACCTCGACTGCATGTCGATGCTCGAAACCATCCGCACCATGCGCGACGAAGGGAAATTTCTCTCCGGCCGCAAGCTGACGACGCCACCGGGCGTCTTCCTCGGCGCCGCGATCAATCCCTTCGCCCCACCTTACGACTTCCGTCCCTATCGGCTGGGCAAGAAGATCGCGGCAGGCGCGCAATTCGTGCAGAGCCAGTATGTCTTCGATATTCCGATGTTCAAGGAATACATGAAGAAGGTCGTGGACCTCGGCTATGCCGAGAAATGCTTCATTCTCGCAGGCGTTGGCCCGATGGCTTCGGCCAAGACCGCGAAGTGGATCCGGACCAACGTTCCCGGCATCCATATCCCGGACAATATCATCAAGCGGCTTGAGGGCGCGGAAAACCAGAAGCAGGAAGGCAAGCAGATCTGCATCGACATGATCAACGAGGTCAAGGAAATAGAAGGCGTTTCCGGCATCCACGTCATGGCCTACCGGCAGGAAGAATATGTCGCCGAGATCGTTCATGAATCCGGCGTGCTGAAGGGCCGCCAGCCGTGGAAGCGCGAAGTCTCCCGTGGCGAGGTCATTGCCGCCGCCCATGCGAGCGAAGTTCACGAAGGCCAGTTGCAGAACCAGCAGGACATGGTCAAAGCTGCCGCCACGCATCAATCCTGAGGCGGCGACGCCTCTCGCACCTAAATCGAGTTTAACTCCGTTCCGCCTGAAGGACCGAACACAATGACCCGCACCATCGTCGCCTCCGCCACCCGCGAAATCGTCATCGGCTTCGACCAGCCCTTCTGCGTGATCGGCGAACGCATCAACCCGACGGGCCGCAAGAAGCTTGCTGCCGAAATGCAGGCCGGCAATTTCGAAACCGTCATCAAGGACGCGCTGGAACAGGTCGCAGCCGGCGCCACCATGCTCGACGTCAATGCGGGCGTCACTTCTGTCAATCCGAACGAGACCGAGCCGGGCCTTCTCGTCCAGACGCTCGAAATCGTGCAGGGCCTCGTGGACGTCCCGCTCTCCATCGACAGCTCCGTGACGGCGGCCATCGAAGCCGCCCTCAAGGTCGCCAAGGGCCGCCCGCTGGTCAATTCCGTCACCGGCGAGGAAGAAAAGCTCGAAGCCATCCTGCCGCTCTGCAAGAAATACGACGTGCCGGTTGTTGCCATCTCCAACGACGAGACCGGCATTTCCATGGACCCGGACGTACGCTTCGCCGTCGCCAAGAAGATCGTTGAGCGCGCCGCTGACTACGGCATCAAGCCGGAAGACATCGTCGTCGATCCACTCGTCATGCCGATCGGCGCGCTAGGTGACGCCGGCCGTCAGGTTTTCCAGCTGCTCTATCGCCTGCGCAACGAACTGAAAGTCAACACGACCTGCGGCCTCTCCAACATCTCCTTCGGCCTGCCGCACCGCCACGGCATCAATGCCGGCTTCATCCCGATGGTCATCGGCGCCGGCATGACGTCCGCCATCATGAACCCCTGCCGCCCGCAGGAAATGGAAGCCGTCCGCGCCGCGAACGTCTTGAACGGCACCGACCCGAACTGCTCCAACTGGATCATGACCTATCGCGACTACAAGCCCGCCGAAGGTGGCGCAGCTGCCCAAAGCCCCGCGCCGGCCGCCAGCGGCGACCGCCCAGCGCGCCGCGGCGGTCGTGCGGCGCGCGTTGGCGGCGGTGCCGCTACGGAGTGACGGCTGCGGATCAGCCGATCAATTGCCCGAGAAGGAAGATGCCGGCAGCACTGCCGGCAAAGGCATAGACGGTCGAGTTGACCAGACTGTCGGAGCTGCCGGGATCGAGCTTCTCGGCAACAAGGCTGAGGACGACCGAACCGATCATGGCCGCAGCGAGGTACTGGGGATTGCGCAGCCACGGTCCCTTCAGCAGCCTGACAAAGGTGAAACTCGAGATAAGGGCGCTGATGACGAGATCCGGCATGAAACCTCCGTGAACAGCACGGAATTTTCATTGAAACTCTCTGCCAAACCATTAAGCCCGGCGGGACAATTCGAAAGAACGCCAAAATCAAGCATCGGCGAAGCGAGCAAGAATGACAGATCACCTCGTCCTTTTCATGCCTTCGGGCAAGCGTGGCCGTTTTGCCTCCGGCACGCCGGTCATTGAGGCTGCGCGCGAGCTTGGCGTCTATGTCGAGAGCGTTTGCGGCGGGCGCGCGACCTGTGGGCGCTGTCAGGTCTCTGTGCAGGAAGGCCAGTTTGCCAAGCATGGCATCACATCCTCCAACGATCACATTTCGCCCATCGGCCCGAAGGAAGAGCGCTATGACCGCGTGCGCGGGCTGCCCGAAGGCCGCCGCCTCTCCTGTTCGGCAACCATCGAAGGCGATCTCGTCATCGACATTCCGCAGGACACCGTCGTCAACGCTCAGGTCGTGCGCAAGGAGAGCGACGGCCGCGTGATCGAACGCGATCCGGCGATCCACATGTGCTATGTCGAGGTCGAAGAGCCCGACATGGAAAAGCCGCTCGGCGATCTCGACCGGCTTCTGGTGGCGCTCGAAAAGGACTGGAAGCTCAAGCGCATCGAGGTGGATTTCCACATCCTGCCGCGCGTTCAGCAAATCTTGCGCAAGGGCGAGTGGAAGGTCACGGCGGCGATCCACAGGGATGAGGCCGACGACCGCCCGCGCCTCGTGGCGCTCTATCCGGGCCTGAAGAACGAGGCCTATGGCATTGCCTGCGACATCGGCTCGACGACGATCGCCATGCATCTCTCCTCGCTGCTTTCAGGCCGCACGCTCGCCTCCTCCGGCACGTCCAACCCGCAGATCCGCTTCGGCGAGGATCTGATGAGCCGCGTCTCCTACGTCATGATGAACCCGGACGGGCGTGAGGCCATGACAAACGCCGTGCGCGAGGCAATCAACGGTCTTGTGGACAAGGTGGCAGAACAGGGGGGGATCGACCGCGCGGACATTCTGGATGCCGTATTCGTCGGCAATCCGGTCATGCACCACCTCTTCCTCGGCATCGACCCGACTGAACTCGGCGGCGCACCCTTCGCGCTCGCCGCCTCGGGCGCGCAACACCTGAAGGCGGAAGAGATCGGCATTCACCTGAATAAGGGCGCTCGCGTTTACATGCTGCCCTGCATCGCCGGCCATGTCGGCGCGGATGCAGCCGCAGCGACCCTCACGGAAGGCCCGCACCGGCAGGAAGAGCAGATGCTGCTGGTCGATATCGGCACCAATGCCGAAATCGTGCTCGGCAACTCCGCCCGCACGGTGGCCGCCTCCTCGCCCACCGGCCCCGCTTTCGAGGGTGCTGAAATCTCCTCTGGCCAGCGCGCCGCCCCCGGCGCCATCGAGCGCGTGCGCATTGACCGCGACACGCTGGAGCCCCGCTTCCGCGTCATCGGTGTCGAACAATGGTCGGACGAACCGGGCTTTGCCGAAGCCGCCGAAAAGACCGGCATCACCGGCATCTGCGGCTCGGCAATCATCGAAGTCGTCGCCGAAATGTTCCTCGCCGGCATCATATCCGAAGATGGCGTCGTCGATGGCGCAATGGCCGCGAGAAGCCCCCGTATCCTCGAAAACGGCCGCACCTTCTCCTATCTGCTGCATGACGGCGCGCAGAAGATCACCGTTACGCAGAACGACGTCCGCGCCATCCAGCTTGCCAAGGCGGCCCTTTACGCCGGCGTGAAGCTCCTGATGGACAAGCTCGGCATAACCCAAGTCGACCGCATCGGTCTCGCCGGCGCCTTCGGCACCTTCATCGATCCGAAATACGCGATGGTTCTCGGTCTCATCCCGGATTGCGACCTCGACAAGGTCAAGGCCGTCGGCAACGCCGCCGGCACCGGCGCGCGCATGTGTCTGCTCAACCGCGGCTATCGCCGCGAAATCGAGGAAACCGTGCGCAAGATTGAGAAGATCGAAACCGCGCTGGAGCCGAAATTCCAGGAACATTTCGTCTACGCCATGGCCCTGCCCAACAAGGTGGACAGCTTCCCGAACCTCGAAAAGGTGATCACGCTGCCGGAGAAGAAGGTGCTCGCGGATGCGGGCGGCGAAGGTGGGAGACGGCGGCGACGGAGCCGGGAGTGACCGGAAATCATTTCACAGCGTCGGCGTAACATACAAAATGGGCAGCCCTCAGTTGAGGCTGCCATTTGCATTTTCCTGCCGGTCACAGCTGAAAGCCATAACCAGTGATCTGCGCGTCACTGATTGATTTCGGGCCCCACCAGCGCAGCCAGTTTTTCAAGAGACTGTTGCCAGCCAAGATAGCAGGCCTCGGTGGGGATCATGTCCGGAATGTTTGCCTGCTCGATATTCACTTCCGTTCCCATCGAATTGGCCTTCAATGTGATGGTCGTCCGCATTTCGCCCGGAAGGCTCTCGGTGTCGAAGCTATCGGAATAGACGATGCGCTCGTTCGCAACGAGTTCGAGATAGGTGCCGCCGAATGAATGGCTGCCGCCGGTCGTGAAGTTGCGGAAGGCCATCCGGTGGCGCCCGCCGACCTTGGCATCCAGTTCATGCACGGTGCAGACGAAGCCATAGGGCGGAAGCCAGCTGGCAATCGCGTCCGCTTCCAGGAACGCGCGGTAGATTTTTTCAGGTCTGGTCGCGATGACGCGATGAAGGTGAATGGTGTTGGGCATGACAATCTCCTCTGTTGATGCTCAAGCGGGGGGGATTCAGGAATTACGCTGTCCGAACAGAAGCTTGATGTATCGGATCAGGTGGTCGATGCTGTCGACGGCGACTTGAGGCCCGCCCTTTGCCTTGGCGAGAATGAAGGCGCCCTGAATGACCGCCTGCGTGTGCAGCGCCAGCGATGCCGGTGTCCAATCGGGTGTCATTCCCCGCGCGTGCACCGCCGCCGCGATATCCGCCTCAAGCGTTGCGGCATGTCCGCTGATGCTGCGGTCGCAGGCCTCACGAATAGCCCCGCTGGTCTCGAAAGTCTCCTGCACCATGGTTCCAGCGACGCAGGTGAACTCTGCGACCTCGCCGGCCAGCAGCGCCTTCCGCAGCTCCAGATAGGCAAGAACACGTTCAAGCGGATCCGCCGGTTCATGATAGGACGCGGCCGCAAACATGCCGCCCGTCATCTCCGACCAGTGATCAACCGCCGCGACGCCAAGCTCGTCCTTGCTCTTGAAGTGGTGGAAGAAGGCCCCCTTCGTCACACCGGCAGCAGCGCAGAGCTCATCCACCGTCGTCGCGGAATATCCCTTCTTGCGGATCACCATGAGCGCCGCGTCCAAAAGCTTCGACCGCGCATCAGCTTTGACAACAGACATGGACATCGTTCTCTCCTGTGCGATTTACATACCGACTAGTTGGTATGTAGTCAATTCATATTTTAGGAATTTCGCAACTAACGACTTTCAGCGAAGTGATCGATAGCGAGCGAACGGTCGCAAGGCAAAGTCCAGCCTTCCAGACTCGCCCCACCGCTGCTAGCGTCAGGGGATGAAACTTCTCGCCATCTCCGGCAGCGCCCGCACCCAATCGACCAACACCGCGCTGCTCCACGCGTTGGCAGGTATCGCGTCCTCTAACATCACAGTCGAGGTTTTCGCCGGCCTCGGCGATCTTCCCGTCTTCTCGCCGGACCTCGAAGACGATGCGACGCCGCAGATTGTTCGCGCGTTCCAGCAGAAGATCGCGAACGCCGATGGCCTGATCATCGCCAGCCCGGAATATGTCCGCACACTGCCCGGCGGGCTCAAGAACGCCATAGACTGGCTGGCCTCGGGCGAGCACGTCATCGGAAAGCCGATCGTCCTTGCCCATGCCTCCCATCGCGGCGACGACATGTTGCAGACGCTGCGTACCGTGCTGTCCACCATCAGTTCGAATTTCAATCCGGGCATCTTCCTGCGGATGCCTTTGATGAAGCAGACGCCGGAAGCCATCGCCGAAATCATGGCCCAGCCCGCGAACAGGCTGGCGGCGGAGAAATTCCTCACCGATTTTGCCGCCTTCTGCCGCGACGCCAGGGCCTCAAACCCCAGCGCGATGGATTTGTGATCGCGCCTGACTGGCCGACCTCGCGTTTTCCGCAGCCTTTCCCCAGGTTGCGGGCATTTTGCTGTCGCCTGAACCGGCTTCCTGCGCTATAGGGGCCTGATCAGCGCCACCCTGAGCCAGACGGACGCCCATGACCATTTCGAACAGCCAGCCGATCACCCCGGAACTCATTGCCGCTCACGGCCTGAAGCCGGATGAGTACCAGCGCATTCTGGACCTGATCGGCCGCGAGCCGACCTTCACCGAGCTCGGCATCTTCTCCGCCATGTGGAACGAGCACTGCTCCTACAAGTCCTCGAAGAAATGGCTGCGCACGCTGCCCACCAAGGGCCCGCGCGTTATCCAGGGACCGGGCGAAAATGCCGGCGTGGTCGATATCGATGACGGCGAATGCGTCGTCTTCAAGATGGAGAGCCACAACCACCCCTCCTATATCGAGCCCTATCAGGGTGCTGCGACCGGCGTCGGCGGCATCCTGCGCGACGTCTTCACCATGGGTGCCCGCCCGATTGCCGCGATGAACGCGCTGCGTTTTGGCGAGCCGGATCATCCGAAGACAAAGCATCTCGTCTCGGGCGTCGTCGCCGGCGTTGGCGGTTATGGCAATTCCTTCGGCGTGCCGACCGTCGGCGGCGAAGTCGAGTTCGACGCCCGCTATAACGGCAACATCCTCGTCAACGCCTTCGCCGCAGGCCTTGCCCGCGCGGACGGCATCTTCCTCTCCGAAGCCAAGGGCGTTGGCCTGCCTGTCGTTTATCTCGGCGCCAAGACCGGCCGCGACGGCGTCGGCGGCGCGACGATGGCGTCCGCCGAATTCGACGAGTCGATCGAAGAGAAGCGCCCCACCGTACAGGTCGGCGACCCCTTCACCGAAAAGTGCCTGCTGGAAGCCTGCCTTGAGCTGATGCAGACCGGCGCCGTCATCGCCATTCAGGACATGGGGGCCGCAGGCCTCACCTGCTCGGCGGTCGAAATGGGCGCCAAGGGCGATCTCGGCATCGAGCTTCAGCTCGACAAGGTGCCGGTCCGCGAAGAGATGATGACAGCCTATGAAATGATGCTGTCGGAAAGCCAGGAGCGCATGCTCATGGTACTCGAGCCCTCCAAGGAAGACGTTGCCAAGGCGATTTTCGTCAAATGGGGCCTCGACTTCGCCATCTGCGGCAAGACCACGGACGACCTGCGCTTCCGCGTCATCCATCAGGGCGAGGAAGTTGCAAACCTCCCCATCAAGGATCTCGGCGACCAGGCGCCCGAATATGACCGCCCCTGGAAGGAGCCCGGCAAGTTCCCGGCCATGCCCGCGAACACCGTAGAAGCTCCCGCAGACTACAAAGCAACGCTTCTGTCGCTGGTCGGCTCGCCCAACCAGTCCTCGCGCCGCTGGGTCTATGAGCAGTATGACACGCTGATCCAGGGCAATTCGCTCCAGCTTCCCGGCGGCGATGCCGGCGTCGTGCGCGTCGATACGCATCCGACCAAGGCGCTGGCCTTCTCGTCCGACGTGACGCCGCGCTATGTCGAGGCCGACCCGTTTGAAGGCGGCAAGCAGGCTGTTGCCGAATGCTGGCGCAATATCACGGCGACAGGTGCCGAACCGCTCGCCGCCACCGACAACCTGAATTTCGGCAACCCGGAAAAGCCGGAAATCATGGGTCAGTTCGTGATGGCGATCAAAGGTATCGGCGAAGCCTGCCGCGCGCTCGACTTCCCGATCGTCTCCGGCAACGTCTCGCTCTACAACGAGACGAACGGCGTCGCGATCCTGCCGACCCCCACCATTGCCGGCGTCGGCCTACTGCCCGACTGGTCGAAAATGGCCCGCATCGGCTCCATGAAGGACGGCGACGCGATCCTGATGATCGGCACGGATGGCAGCCATCTCGGCCAGTCGGTCTATATGCGCGACGCACTCGGCATCAAGGACGGCCCGGCGCCGGAGGTCGATCTCGCTGCCGAACGCCGCCACGGAGATTTCGTCCGCCATGCGATCCGCAACGGCGAAGTCACCGCATGCCACGACATCTCGTCAGGCGGTCTCGCAATTGCGCTCGCCGAAATGACGATGGCTTCGGCCAAGGGCATGAAGCTCTCGCTTGCCGAAAGCCACGGCCCGGCACACGCCCTCCTCTTCGGTGAAGATCAGGCACGCTATGTCATCGCCGTTCCGGCCGATCTCGCCAACTTCGTCTGCGCCAATGCAGAAGATGCCGGCGTCCCGTTCCGTCGCCTCGGCACGGTCGAAGGCACCAACCTCGTTGTCGATGAACTTCTCAATGTTTCGGTTGACGAATTGCGCGGTGCCCATGAATCATGGTTCCCTGAATTCATGGACGGCGGCAAGGCGCTTCGCCCGGCCGCCGAGTAAGCGGAGACGTACAAAACATGGCAATGAAAGCAGGCGACATCGAAGATCTGATCAAGGCGGGCATCCCGGGCGCGAAGGTGAAAATTCGCGACCTCGCCGGCGATGGTGATCATTTTGCCGCCGAAGTCGTCGCGGAAGCCTTCCGCGGCAAGACCCGCGTACAGCAGCATCAGATGGTCTACGATGCCCTTCAGGGCAACATGGGCGGCGTCCTCCACGCGCTCGCCCTGCAGACGAGCGTTCCGGAATAAAGCGGAGATCGGAGGGCGCTAAAACTGCCCCCCGCCTCTTTTATTCCCGGAATGCCGTGCTATTTATCGGATAGAATTTCAAAGTCGGATTGGGCCGGGCCTTGAACCCGTGCAGGAAAGGACAGATCCATGAGCGCAGTGCAAGAATTCATCGCCAATGAAGTCAAGTCGAACGACGTCGTCCTCTTCATGAAGGGCACGCCGCAGTTCCCGCAGTGTGGCTTCTCCGGCCAGGTCGTGCAGATCCTCGACTATCTCGGCGTCGACTATAAGGGCATCAACGTGCTCGCCGACGGCGATATCCGCCAGGGCATCAAGGATTATTCCAACTGGCCGACCATTCCGCAGCTTTACGTGAAGGGCGAGTTCCTCGGCGGCTGCGATATCGTGCGTGAGATGTTCCAGGCCGGCGAACTGCAAGATCACCTGCAGGCCCAGGGCGTTGCCGTCAAGGGCGCGGCCTAACCCATACCGCTCGCGGCTTGAGGCCGCGGACGACTGAAACCGGAATGGCGAAGGCGCTGTCCAACCAGCGCCTTCTTGCTTTTTGGAGTACAGGAAGAATGACCGGAACGAACGCAACGCAACCCGCCGCGCTTGGCAGCATGGGCAAGACGCAGTTCATCGCGCTTTGCGCGGCCCTGATGGCGCTGAACGCGTTGGCCGTCGATATCATGCTGCCGGGGTTGCAATATATCGGCGCCTCTCTGAACGTAGAGGATGAGAACAGCCGGCAATTCGTCGTCACGGCCTATCTCATCGGCTTCGGCATCGCCCAACTCTTCTTCGGCCCGGTCTCCGACCGCTTCGGTCGCCGCAAGCCGCTCTTCTTCGGCTTCGTCATCTACGTGCTTTCCGCCTTCGCCATCGTACTTGCACCCACCTTCGGCATCCTGCTGGCGCTGCGCTTCGTCCAGGGCATCGGCTCGGCGGCAACCCGCGTCGTTACCGTCTCCATTATCCGCGACATCTATGGCGGTCGGCAGATGGCGGAAGTCATGTCGCTGATCATGATGGTCTTCATGGTCGTGCCGGTGATTGCGCCCGGCACGGGGCAGATCATCCTCTTCTTCGGCAACTGGCACCTGATCTTCCTCTTCATCGGCATCGTCGGCGCGCTTGTGGCGCTCTGGACATGGCGCAAGCTGCCGGAAACGCTGCATCCCGAGGACGTGCGTCCCTTCACCCCCGGCGTCATCCTCGATGGCTTTCGCATTGTCCTGACGAACCGCTCGGCACTGTTCTATACGCTGTCCAGCGCGGTCATCTTCGGAGCCCTGTTCGGCTTCATCAACTCGGCCAATCAGATCTATATCGAGGTCTACAAGCTGGGGAACTGGTTCCCTCTGGCCTTTGCCGGCGTCGCGCTTTTCATGGCGCTGTCGTCCTTCATAAACTCGCGGCTGGTTGGTCGTTTCGGCATGCGCCGCCTGTCGCACGGCGCACTGCTCGCATTCATTGCCGTCAACGCTCTGTGGTTCGTCGCTGAACTTTTCGGCCCGGAACCCCTGCCCTTTCCGATCTTCATCTCGCTCTTCGCGATCTCGATGTTTCTCTTCGGCTGGATCAGTTCGAACTTCAATTCGCTGGCGATGGAACCGCTCGGCCACGTCGCCGGAACGGCGTCTTCGGTTCTGGGCTTCACGACAACGATCTTGGGCGCGGCACTCGGGGCCATCATTGGGCAAGCCTATAACGGCACCGCCCTGCCGCTCGTTGCCGGCTATTGCCTGCTCTCGATCGTCGGCCTCGGTTTCGTGCTGATTGCGGAAAAGGGACAGCTCTTCCGGCCGCATAATCCGCCGGTCAAGTAAGCCCTTCCGATTGGCTGGCCGCGATCAGGCGGCCGGCTTGATATCTGGGAAAATCGTATCGCGCAGCGCCTGCCAGCTATCGCGATCAGTCGCAACCAGCAGGCCGCCCTCAGTGTGGCTCGGCAGATAGGCGGAACCGTCGAAACGCGCGGCATAGCCGCCGGCTTCCTGCGTCAGCAACGCACCGGCCAGATGGTCCCACGGCATCAGCTTGTTATAGAGCGCGAACTGCATCCCGCCCTTGGCGAGCAGCCGATACTCATGTGCCGCGCAGCGATAGCTGAAGAACGAACGGACCTTGGCGAGGTTGGCAAGAAGCGTCACGCGCTCCTCGCCGTACATGTAGCCGGTCGAGGCCGCGCCCAGCATGTCTTCGACCGGAACGCCCCTGCCTAGCGCCAGCCGCGTCCGCTCGCCGTCGAGCGGCACGGCCCAGGCCCCCGCACCCTTCTCCGCCACATGGCAATCACCGGCGAACGGATCGAGGATGAGGCCCGCAACAGTCTCGCCGTCCTTGACCACCGACATCATCACGCCGAAGAGCGGAACGCCATTGGCGAAGTTGAACGTGCCGTCGACCGGGTCGACCACGATGGCGAGATCGGCGGAGCCGAGCTTGGCGAGCAGCGCGGAATCCGCGGCGACCGATTCCTCGCCCACGAAGAGCGCATCGGGCATCAGCGCAGCAATCTCGCGCGCAATGAGCCGTTCGGCGGCCTCGTCCGCCTCTGTCACGAGATCGATCGCCTCGCTCTTCTCTCGGATATCGCCATCGCCGAGCTTGCCGAAACGCGGCATGATCTCGGCTTCGGCGGCCTGCCAGAGAATGTCGATGAGCTTGTCGGTGTGGATGGTCACGGGGTCAATCCTGCCTGTCTTGAGGTAATGTCAAAGACGCGAAGTCGAACAGACCCTTATCGAGCATATGCGACGGGTTGATGTTGGCGAGCGCCTTCATCATCACATCCTTGCGGCCCGGCATTTTCGCCTCGATCCCGGCGAGCATGTCCTTCATCGCATTGCGCTGCAGCCCATCCTGCGAGCCGCACAGATCGCAGGGGATGATCGGAAACTGCATGGCAGCCGCAAACTTCGCCATGTCCTCTTCGGCACAATAGGCCAGAGGCCTTAGCACCATCAGGTCGCCCTCGTCGTTGAGAAGCTTGGGCGGCATGGTCGCGAGCTTGGCGCCATGGAAGAGATTGAGGAAAAAGGTCTCGATAATATCCTCGCGGTGATGGCCAAGAACGAGCGCATCGCAGCCCTCCTCCTTGGCGATCCGGTAGAGATTGCCGCGCCGGAGCCGTGAACAGAGCGCGCAATAGGTCGCGCCCTCCGGAACCTTCTCCTTCACGATGGAATAGGTGTCGCGATACTCGATCCGGTGCGCGATGCCGAGCGAGGAGAGATAGTCCGGCAGGATGTGTTTCGGAAAATTCGGCTGGCCCTGATCTATATTGCAGGCGACAAGTTCCACCGGCAGCAGCCCGCGCCATTTGAGCTCCATCAGGATCGCCAGAAGTCCATAGCTGTCCTTGCCGCCCGACAGGGCAACAAGCCAGCGCTTCTGGCCTTTCAGCATGGCGAAGTCGTCGATGGCCTGGCGCACGTTGCGCAGCAGGCGCTTGCGCAGCTTGTTGAAGTTGGAGGATTGCGGCGCATGCGCATAGAGCGCCGTCATGGAGGCGTCACCGGCGAAGCTTTCCACCGCGGGTTCGACATGTTCGTCGGGCACCACTGCAATATTCATGACGCTCTCTGCCTCAGGCTTGATTCAATCCGCATCAGTGTCGGGTCCAGATTGCTCAGCACGGAATATTCGACATCGCGTCCTTCCACCAGGCCATCCCGCTGCCGCAGCACCTTGTCGACAAAGCCCGGGTGGCACATGAAGACACCATAATTGCCCTTCTCGATCAAACCGCGCAACATGGGTTCGAACTCTTCAGGCCGCGTCCAATCGTAAAAGCCGAGCAGCGGACCACGAATGCTGTAACCGTGCTTGCGCATCGCGCCTTCAAATCCGGTCGCAACGACGGCTACCACGGCCGTCTTCGCCTTGATCTTCACGCCGGGTGCCGCCATCACGGACGGCGCCCCACGCAGCCACGGTAGCTTTCCATATTCGGAAAACAGTGCCGCGCGCTTGGCAAGCCATCCGCGCACGGCGGGCAGAAAATGCACATGCTGGTGACCGTCGATATAGGCCGGCAGGCCGCCCATCGCCTCGACAAAGGCCGCAAACTGCGCATCGAGTTCGGCTTCCACCGAGGCCGCATTGACCTTTCCCTGATAGCTTGCCTTGATCAGGGTATCGATCTTCGGCATGCGCCGGTTCTGGCCAAAGGCATTGCGGCCCGTCATCGGGTTGAAATCGGTCAGCGTCAGGTGCAGGCCCGCCTCGGCATAACCCTGATCAACCAGCGCCCTCAAGCCCGCCGCCTCGACGCGCCAGTCTGCAAACAGCGTCATGCAGCCAGTGCCGTCAATCTTTCCGGCGGAGATCAGCTTGCGGATGGCGCGGTTGACACCGGGCGCAAGACCGTAGTCATCCGCGACCAGCGTGAGACCGTCCCGCCTGGAGCCACCGATCTTGCTCATGATACATCGTCCGGACGATGAATCTCGCGCACGATGTAGAGCGGTCGGTCCTTCACCTCCGCGATCGTGACCCAGATATACTCGCCCAGCAACCCGAGCAGCGCCAGATTGAAGCCGCCCAGAACCGAAATGGCAGACATGAGGCTCGGATAGCCCGGAACATCGGTTCCGAAGACCATCGAACTGAAGATGATGTGCCCGCCATAGACAATGCCGGCAAGCCCCGTCAAAACGCCGAAGATCGACATGATCCTCAGCGGCAAGGCCGAAAAGGACACGATGCCCTCGACCGAAAGTGCGATCAGCCCTAACCGGGACCACTTCGTCACGCCAGACAGACGCGGGTCGGGCGTGTAATAGATGCCCTTCTGGCGGAACCCGGCCCAGGCATAGAGCCCCTTGTTGAAACGGCGCTTGTCCCGCACGCGCAGCAGTGCATCCACGGCCGGGCGCTTCATCACGCGGAAGTCGCCCGCATTTTCCGGAACCTCGAAGCGCTGGCGGAAATTGATCATCCAGTAGAAGAGACGTCCCGCCAAGGCCTTTTTCCAGGATTCCTGATTGCGGTCGTCGCGGATGGTGTAGACGACGTCGAGCTTCGGATCGGCCATCAGTTCATCGATCATCTGGATGCAGACATCATAGGGATGCTGAAGGTCGGCATCGATCATCATGACATAGTCGCCGCGCGTTTCCGCGAGACCGGCGTAAAGCGCAATCTCCTTGCCGAAGTTGCGGCTCAGTTCGATGATACGCCAATTTCCTTTCAGATGTTGGCGATAGCGCTCGATGCTGTCATCCCGACTCCCGTCGTCGACGAGCACCACCTCAAGATCGAAGCCGTATCGGCTCTTGACCTCAAGTCGCAGCTTGTCAGCAAACGCAGCGAAGCGTTCGGCAGACTCCCGCTCATTCAGAAACGGCGCGACAATTGAGAACAAGCGCATGTAAAAAACCAGATTATCAGTTTCATTGAGCCGGTCGGCAAAGAGCTTCCGGCAGCAGAACAGTTAATGTTGCATTACGCCCCTGTCCACCACGCCCGTTCCGCCAATCAAAATTTTCCTGTGCTGCGACACAAAGGCCATGTGTCTCTGCAAAACCGGCGGGCGGCCCATCAATCGCCAGGATACCCTGGCTGCGTATCATGTCATCCTTGATCCAGGGCGAATAACCCTGGTTGAAATGCTCGAACCAGGCCGGCCTTCCCGGCGTGACATTGGCGACGCCCGCCGCCTCAGGCCCGCCTGCAACGATCCGGATGGGCATGTCCGGCCTGCCCGCCTTGGCGACGGCTGATTTCCAGAGCGCTTGGGCCGCCTGAGCCATAGGCTCGGCAGGCATCAGCGGCGCCCACAGAACCGGACGTCCATCGGCGCGCAGATAATGCGCCTCCCGCTCGGCCGGATAGGCGATCGCCAGAATGGCGAGCGCCACCAGATAGAAGACCGCCGCACTCTTGCGCCAGCTGACCTCCACGCCCCGGGGGACCAGCAGCATGACAACCAGTGCCGGCGCCGGAAGCAGATAGGCAATCAGCCACTGATCCTTGATCAGCCCCCCCCCCAGCGCACCGATAAAGGCGGAAATGGCGATGGGCCCGATGACCACGAAGCCCAGATAGACCTTGAGGCTCCGATCCACCGCCGAGTCCACATGACGCAGGTCGCCGGTCCGATCAAGTCCGCGCACGACAATCAGGATTGTCGGAATCAATACCCCGACGGCCCCAAGAAATACCAGGAGAGGACTGAGCAGGTGACCAAGCGCTGTCCCTTCCGTTCGCTCCGCGCTCATGCGGAAATAGTCGACCGTGTTCACGGGCGCGGTGAAGAACCACCAGACATGCGGCAGGAAAACGATGATCGAGGCGAGAAGCGCCAGCAGCACATGCAGGATCTTGACCCGTGAACGCGCCACCGGATCAGCCAGCAGCCCGGCGGCAGCAAAGAGCACGATCAGGCCGAAGGAATATTTCCCGAGCAGCCCGCCTCCCGCCGCCACACCGGCAAGCACCGTCCAGCCGAGCGAACGCGTCATCACGCCGCGAAACGCGGAATAGAGGAAAAGGCCGACAAACGGCAATTGCGCAATGTTCGCGTTCCACTGAGGCAATTGCGGACCGAAGAAATAGACAAGCGGCGTCGTCAGCACCACAAGCCCCGCCTGCGAGGCTGGACGCGAGATGCGCAGCAACAGGTAAATCAGGATGAGGCCCGCCGAGAGCGCCACGCCCGAGGCGACATAGGGGCTGCCGATCCATCCTCCCATGGCTCGCCAGAAAATGCCGACGATCCAGATCATCATCGGCGGATGGCGATAGATCCCGAGCAGCCACTCACGCGACCAGGCCACCTCTTCGATCGTATCGACGGGCAACCCGGCATTGGAAAAATAAGGAATGATGGTCCAGCAGATCGTGTAGACCGCGAGGAAGACGACAACGCCCGTCAAGGACCGGATGAGCCAGTCAAGGCTCATCTGAAGTCTGTTTTTTTCGTTCAAGACCGCCTGCCCGCCGCCTGGCTGTTACGCAATAAATGAATTTCAGATTGGCCTTCTGTGGCCATAAAATAAAGAAGCCGGCGACCTTGATCGCCGGCTTTCCAAAGAAATATTCGTCGAAACGAATGAGTAATCAGCGCGAATAGAATTCGACGACCAGGTTCGGTTCCATGACGACCGCATACGGTACGTCGGAGAGCGAAGGAACACGAACGAAGGTTGCGACCATCTTGTTGTGATCGGCTTCGATATAGTCCGGAACGTCGCGTTCAGCGAGCGAAACAGCTTCGAGAACCGTCACGAGCTGCTTGGACTTTTCACGAACTTCGATCACGTCGCCGGCCTTGCAGACATACGAGCCGATGTTGACGCGAACGCCGTTGACCTTGACGTGGCCGTGGTTCACGAACTGACGGGCAGCAAAGATCGTCGGAACGAACTTGGCGCGGTAGACGATGGCGTCCAGGCGCGACTCGAGGAGGCCGATCAGGTTTTCGCCCGTGTCGCCCTTGCGGCGGTTTGCTTCAGCGAAGATCGCCTTGAACTGCTTTTCGCGCAGGTCGCCGTAATAGCCCTTGAGCTTCTGCTTGGCGCGCAGCTGCACGCCGAAGTCGGAGAGCTTGCCCTTGCGGCGCTGGCCGTGCTGGCCCGGGCCGTATTCGCGGCGGTTGACCGGGGACTTCGGACGGCCCCAGATATTTTCGCCCATGCGGCGATCGATTTTGTACTTGGCAGCGGTGCGCTTGGTCATCGCATTTCCTTTTTATTCGTTGTTGTTAGACCGGCCTGTTGCCAAACCGGTTGAAGGAAACACGCCCTCCTCTGAACGGTTTTGCCGTTCTGACAGGTCTCTCACGGGTTAAGCGTCCGGAGAAGCCACGGGACATGTCAACATAAAACACCGGAAACGTGAGCCTCCGGTGCTGGCGCGGTCTTTAGGGAATCGTCACGGAATTGTCAACACCGCCGGGCTCCACCCCCTGCCTATGCGCGGGAAATTAACGGAATACCAGAAAATTTGTCTGTCCCGCCCTTGAAGCGAGCGCCCCAGTCCCCATTTCGGGACCAGCACCGGGCCCCTCTGACGTGTACGCCGCCGGATCGACCGTGATGTCGGTGCTTTGAATTTCAACCTGATCCGGCATGGACGATGTCATGGATTTTCTCCTGGTTGAATTTCAGGGGGCCGCCGTTTGGATGTGGCTCTCCTTCATTGCGATCGTGATCGCCCTTCTGGTGCTGGATCTCGGTGTTCTCCACAAGAAGAGCAAGGAAATCGGCATTCGAGAGAGCCTTCTGATGTCGGCTTTCTACGTCACGCTCGGCATTCTCTTCGCCGGCTTCGTGTGGAGCCAGTTCGGCCAGCAGGCCAGCCTCCAATACCTGACCGGCTTCGTCATCGAGAAGAGCCTGGCGATGGACAATATCTTCGTCATCGCCATGATTTTCGGCTATTTCTCCATTCCGCGGGAATACCAGCATCGCGTCCTCCTCTTCGGCATTCTCGGCGTGATCGTTCTGCGCGGCATCATGATCGCAGCCGGCGCGGCCGTCGTCGAAAACTACCACTGGGTTCTCTATGTCTTCGCCGCCTTCCTGGTCATCACAGGCATCAAGATGTTGTTCTCGAACAGCGAGCCCTATGACGTGGAAAACAATCCGGTCCTGAGGTTCCTGCGCAAGCACCTGCCCGTTACGGAGCGACTGCGTGGCCAGAAGTTCCTGGTGC
Organism: Ensifer adhaerens; assembly: GCA_900215285.1. Lineage (NCBI taxonomy): Bacteria > Pseudomonadati > Pseudomonadota > Alphaproteobacteria > Hyphomicrobiales > Rhizobiaceae > Ensifer > Ensifer adhaerens. Next base: position 2,354,163 of record OCMG01000004.1, on the reverse strand, counting down.
GCGAGAACGATCCATCGACCGGCAAGCTAAAGACCTATGTCACGCCGCTCCTGCTGGCCCTTATCATGATCGAATTCGCCGATCTCGTCTTCGCCGTCGACTCGATCCCGGCCATCTTCGCCATCACCACCGATCCGTTCATCGTCTACACGTCGAACATCTTCGCGATCCTGGGTCTCCGCGCCCTCTATTTCGCCCTCGCCGCCCTCATCCACCGCTTCGCCTACCTCAAGTATGCGCTCTCGGTGGTCCTGATCTTCATCGGTTCGAAGATCTTCATCGCCGACATGCTGGGCCTTGCGAAAATCCCGCCGCTCATCTCGCTCGGCGTCACGCTCGCCATCCTCGCCTCCGGCATTATCGGTTCACTCTGGGCAACGCGGGATCTGGACAAGGCCGAAAAGGCGCTGCCGGAAAAGCCCGTCGCTTGACCTGAGCCATCCGAATGGGATGAGCCGCGCCGGACCAGACCGGCGCGGCCTTTTGTTTTCAGTGAAAGGATTTCCGCGAGGCCTTCGCAGAGTTAAGGTCGCGCGAAGTCTCGACCAGAATCGGATGCCCATCATGACGCCTGCAAACGACACCGTCCTTTCCCGCTTCCTGCGCTATGTCGTGGTCGACACCCAGTCGGACCCGAGCTCCTCGGCGCAGCCTTCGACGGAAAAGCAGAAAGACCTCGCCCGCATCCTTGTCGCCGAACTCCAGGAAATGGGGCTCGCCGACGCCCATATGGACGAACACGGCAATGTTTACGCGACGCTGCCCTCGAATACGGACAAGGACGTCCCCGTCATCTGCTTCTGCTCGCATGTCGACACCGCCCCCGATTTCACCGGAACGGGCGTGAAGCCGCAGGTGGTGAAGAACTATGACGGCGGCGATATCGTGCTGCCGGGCGACAGGGAGCGCGTCATCCGCCCCTCCGAACACCCCGAACTCCTCAACCTCATCGGCAACGATATTGTCACCTCCGACGGCACGACGCTTCTCGGCGCCGACGACAAGGCCGGCGTTGCCGAAATCATGACGGCCGCTGCGTGGTTCGTGGCGCATCCCGAAGTGAAACACGGCACCGTGAAACTCCTCTTCACCACCGACGAGGAAATAGGCCGCGGCGCCGACAAGGTGAACCTTGAAAAGCTTGGTGCACGCTTCGCCTACACGATGGACGGCTCGACCGCCGGCGATATCGAAAACGAGACCTTCTCTGCCGATGGCGTGGAGATCGAGATATCAGGTGTTGCCATGCATCCGGGCTTTGCCAAGGACCGCATGGAAAACGCCATCAAGATCGCCTCGGAAATCGTTGCCCGCCTGCCCAGGACGTTATCGCCCGAGCTCACCGAAGGCCGTCAGGGATTTATCCATCCGGTTTCGCTCGAAGGCTCGATGGAAAAGGCCACGATCGGCCTCATCATCCGGGATTTCGTCGACGAAGGGTTGAAGGAAAAGGAGACGCTGCTGGAGGGAATCGTTGGCACCGTGATGGCCGACTATCCAGGCTCGACCTATTCGTTCAAGGTCCGCGAGCAATACCGCAACATGAAGGTCGTGCTCGACCGGACGCCGGAAGTCGTGGACTACGCCGTAGAAGCCGTCCGCCGCGCCGGCATGGCGCCGAACCTCGGCAGCATTCGCGGCGGAACCGATGGCGCGCGCCTCTCGTTCATGGGCCTGCCCTGCCCCAATATCTTCACCGGCGGCCACGCCTATCACTCGCCGCTCGAATGGGTGAGCGTTCAGGACATGGAAAAAGCGGTCAAGACGATCGTCGAACTCGTCAGGATCTGGGAAGAACGTCAGAAATAGGGGTCTCAACTGACCGATCTTGCTGAGGCGGCTGGCCTCAGCGTTCGCGTTCGCGACCGTTGATGGCCATGGAGACAGCGGTGTTGTCGTTGCGCTTGAGCCATTGCTCGAAGGACTTGCTCCACGTCAGGCTCGCCGTTCCCGGACGCCCCATCGCAAAGCCGTGCCCGCCGGTTTGCAATCGAACGAGTTCGACCGGGACCTTCGCACGCTTGCAAGCCGATTCCATGATCTCGCTGTGAGCGATGTTCGCGATGGGATCGTCGGCCGCGTGGACCAGAAGCACGGACGGCATGCGTGTATTGACACCCGTCTGCACCGACCACTGCGCCTCTGTCGCGACCGTGCCTCGACCGACCATCTGGCGATGCGTCGACGTCTTGGTAAAGGGCGGTTCCAACGAAATGACCGGATAGACGAGCGCTACCCAGTCAGGCCGGGCGGACAACGTATCAATCTTGTCAATCGGCTCATAGAAGGTCTCGCCGAAACGCGTGGCCACCAGGCCGGCAAGATGGCCACCCGCGGAAAAGCCGAGAACGCCCACGCGGTTCTTGTCGATGCCGTAGGACGCAGCATTGGCGCGGATCATGCGGAGCGCACGCTGCGCATCCTCGATTGCCACCTTCGGCCCGTCGGCCCAGCCCTCGCCGGGCAAACGATAGGTCAGCACGAAGGCAGCATAACCGCGATCGTTCAGCCACTTCGCCGATGAATAGCCCTCGCCCTGCACGGATATCGAGCGATAGCCGCCGCCGGGAATGATCAGCACCGCACCGCCATTCGGCTTTTCCGGCAGGAAAACGCTCAATTCGGGCGTCGAGACCTGGCTGACCGAGCCCCACGTCGTGGACTTGAGCGCGCCTTTCGGACCGCCCCCACCGGGCGCCATCTCTGGCCACAGCAAAACTTGTTCGGGCGATGCAGGCATGACTTCTCGCGCTTCGACGACAGACATAGTCAAAGCCAGAATTGCAGCAGCAATGAGATATATGCGGAGGATCATCCAGTCTCCGAAAACACGAAGGATTCTCTGCGCCGCGAACCCATCCGGTTCCGGCAACGGCCACAAATCAATGTGTGTTACGCCCCTGACATTCTCATTGCGGAAGGTCAGATTGAAATGCAAGTCAATTGTTCGATTCGAATGATTTATGTTTCGTGAACGCGCGAGGATATGGCGTTTCCAGCACGTTTCCGCTAACCGTCCCGGCATAGAAATTTCTTGCCGCCGAACTCCCGGAAACAATCCCAGGAAACATCCATGTCCTTGCGTCTGCCTCCCGCCCTCGTCCGCGCAGCACTCAGCCTTTTCGTTCTGTTCTCGGCGCACTCCGCATTGGCGGATCGCGCCCACCTGATGCTCGATGCCGCCACTGGAGCGGTTCTGGAGGCGGAAAACCCGGATCAGCAGAATTTTCCCGCCTCTCTGACCAAGATGATGACGCTCTATCTGACATTCGAGGCGCTTCAGAAGGGCGATCTGAAATGGGATGACAAGCTTGTCCTGTCAGCGAATGCCGAGAGCAAGGATCCCTTCAAATATGCGATTGGCGCGGGCAAGACGATCACGGTCAAGGAAGCGGTGCTCGGTATGATCGTGCTTTCCGCCAATGATGCGGCAGTGGCCGTCGCCGAGCATTTTTCCGGCTCGGAAGCCTCCTTCGGCAAGGTCATGACCGAAAAGGCCCATGCGCTCGGCATGAACAGCACCGTTTTCACCAATCCGGCCGGCCTTCCCGATCCGGAGCAGGTTTCGACCGCCCGGGACCTAGCCACGCTGGGGCTCGCGCTGATGCGCGACTTCCCGGAAGACTTCAAGCTCTTCTCGACCCGCAGGTTCGTCTTCCGCGGCATGAAACTCCATGGCCACAACCGCATGATGGCGAGCTACAAGGGCGTGGACGGCATAAAGACCGGATACACGAAGGCGGCCGGCTACAACCTCGTCACCTCCGCCGAAAAGGATGGCAGACGCGTCATCGGCGTGGTGATCGGCGCGAAGTCGTCGACCGAGCGCGACCAACAGATGACCGACATGCTCGACAGGCATCTCGGTGGCGAGACGAAATCTGCCAAACGGTGAATGTCACGCGCCAGCGCTTCCAGCAAAGGCGGGAGACGGTTTTCCGTCCGGCGAGGCGCAAACGATAATTTCGAGGACGAACAGACATGCCAACCATGACCGTCACCTATGCCGTCCTCGTTGCCGCAATCTTTTTCGAGGTCATCGGCACAACGCTTCTCAAGCAGGCAGAGCAATTCACGAAGCTATGGCCAACCGTCTTCTCCATGATCGCCTATGGCATCGCCTTCTATCTGCTCTCGATCGTGCTGAAGACCATGCCGGTCGGCATTGCCTATGCAATCTGGAGCGGCCTCGGCATTGTCTTCGTGTCCATCATCGGCGTCGTCGTCTTCCGCCAGAGCCTCGACTGGCCCGCCATTGCAGGCCTTCTTCTCATCATTTTGGGCATCGTCATCGTCAACGTGTTCTCAACCGCAGTCGGCCATTGAGAACCCTGCGCAAACGTCTGGACACATGCGTCCATGAAAACCGGTTGCCTTTTCAGCCGATTCCTTTATGAAAAGAGCATCGAACTTTGCTAGCGACTTCTGGTCGGCGCTTAACCGGCCTCTGTTTTCCCTTCAAAATCGATCCACCGGTGAGGGCTTGCCCTCGCCAAGTCCACACAACGATTTGAAAGGAAATCGTCATGGCATCAGGCACCGTAAAGTGGTTCAACAGCACCAAGGGCTTCGGCTTCATTCAGCCGGATGACGGCTCCACGGACGTTTTCGTACACATCTCCGCCGTTGAGCGCGCCGGCATGGGCTCGCTCACTGAAGGCCAGAAGATCCGTTACGAAGTCCTCCAGGACCGCCGTTCGGGCAAGAGCGCCGCAGGCAACCTGCAGGCTGGCTGATAAGCCGCTCTTCTGAACTGAATACGAAAAGGCCGCGTTTCGACGCGGCCTTTTTGATTCTGATGTCCGTATCCGGGGATTGACCTCGGAGAGAAAACTTCGGCTATTCGGCCGCCTGCGCCAGATCCGCCGCATCCGGATTGCCCGGCGCAGTCTCGCAATTGAGATCGGGAAACGCCGCGATACGACCGCCGCCATGGGCGGTGTGCACCACGACCAGCCCCTGCTCCTCGAAATAGCTCAGGAAACGCCGGGCGCGGCGCGCGGAATGCGTGCCATAGACGCGGGCAATCGAGGCATCCGGCGGGCAAGGCTCGCCTCGGATGGCCGCTTTCGCCAGCAGCAGGAACACGCCCTGCAGATCGTCCGTCACGCGGCGCGCCAGCTCCAGAGCATTCGCCCATTGTTCGGACCCAGCCGTGTCCTCATCCACGCCGGAACGCACGATGGCCAGTCTACGCCGGAAATCGGCCAGCGGCAGCGGCGGCCCCTGAATGCGGCGAATGCGGGCCCGCACGAGGAAGTCCTGATAAAGCTCGGCATCCGGCCGGAAGGTCGCGCCGGGTTGCGAGAGCACTTCCGAAAGCGCCAGATCGAGCTTGTCTTCCCGCTCAGACGGATCGAGGTCGAGCGAGGCTTGACGCGGCTGTGGCTCTGAGGCCGCCGGCTCGGCGCGGGCCAGTTCGGCCAGAATATCGGTCGCTGGCTTCGGCGTCGGCGGCGCGCGTCTGACAACGGGACGCGTCAGCTCCTCCTCGGTCGGCGTCAGGATCAGGTCCTCGACATCGACCTCCGGTGCCTGCCCCGGCAGCGGCATGAGCTTCGGGCTCGACGAGCGCGCAGACGTCTCGACATGGCCGATCGTCACATTCAGCGGCCGCCGCGAGAGCGCCGGGCCGAGCGCGACGAAGGAACCGCGCGAGAGATCCCGGAACATTTCCGCCTGCCGCCGCTCCATGCCGAGAAGATCGGCCGCGCGCGCCATGTCGATATCGAGAAAGGTGCGGCCCATCAGGAAGTTGGAGGCTTCCGCCGCCACGTTCTTGGCGAGCTTCGCCAGACGCTGCGTGGCAATCACGCCGGCAAGGCCACGCTTGCGGCCGCGGCACATCAGGTTCGTCATCGCGCCAAGGGAGAGCTTACGCGCCTCGTCCGACACCTCGCCGCCGACGGCGGGCGCAAACATCTGAGCCTCGTCCACCACGACGAGAACCGGATACCAGTAATCACGATCCGCATCGAACAGCCCATTGAGGAACCAGCCGGCCGCCCGCATCTGGTTCTCGACATCGAGCCCCTCCAGCGACAGCACGCAGGAGACGCGATGCTGACGAACGCGCGTCGCGATCCCCACCAGTTCACCCTCGGTCCGCTCACCATCGACAACCACATGGCCATATTTGTCCGCCAGCGTCACGAAGTCACCTTCCGGATCGATGATGACCTGCTGCACCCATTGCGAGGACTGTTCGAGAAGACGGCGCAACAGATGCGACTTTCCGGAGCCGGAATTGCCCTGCACCAGAAGGCGCGTCGCCAGCAGTTCCTCGATATCGAGCATGGCCGACTTGCCGCCCGAAACCGTCCCCATGTCAATGCCGACCTTCAATGCGCATATCCTGAATTTGTTGGAAGCTGTGGGAGACTCGGGCAGTGCCCGGACCCGACCACGCCTTTTAGCAAAGACGCGGGCGCTTGGGCACTGCGAATGGCGAAAACCACAGATGATTGCACGACAATCCATCCTGCCATAATCTGTCAGCACACCATGCCAAAACGCCCATCCGAGGGAACCCCATGTCGCGCTCTGCCAGATTGCTCGATCTCATCCAGATCCTGCGCCGTCACCGCCAGCCGGTGAGCGGAGAAAATCTCGCGCGCGAACTCGGCATTTCCATCCGCACCCTCTATCGCGACATCGCCACGCTGCAGGCGCAGGGCGCCGACATCACCGGTGAGCCAGGCATCGGCTATATCCTGAAGCCCGGCTTCATGCTGCCGCCGCTGATGTTTTCCGAGGATGAACTGGAGGCCCTCGTGCTCGGCTCCCGCTGGGTATCGAAACGCGCCGGCGGGCCGCTCGGCAAGGCGGCGGAAAATGCGCTGGCGAAGATCGCAAGCGTTCTGCCGAAGGACCTGCGCGAACAACTGGACGCGACGAACCTGCTGGTCGGCCCCGGCGATCCGGTCATCGCCGGCGACACGCATCTCTCCGCCATCCGGCTTGCCATCCGCAAGGAGCGCAAGCTTGCCATCGCCTATGAGGACGAGGCCGGCCGCACCAGCGAACGCACCATATGGCCCTTCGCGCTCGGCTTCTTCGACCGTGCCCGTGTCGTCATCACCTGGTGCGAGCTGCGCAACGATTTCCGCCATTTCCGCGCCGACCGTATAACGCGTCTGGACGAAACGGATATCCGTTATCCCCGTCGCAAAGCCGTTCTGCTGAAGGAATGGCGCGAACTCGACCGCCCCAAGAACTAGGGTGGAAACCCAGAATCCAATACTGCCATTTTTTGTCAGCATTGGATTCTATAACGCTCCTGTCACCAACGACAGGAGATCATCATGCAGCCTTCCAACTTCGTCCTCTTCTATGTGAAGAGCCCCGCCGCCAGCGCCGCCTTCTATGAAAGGCTGCTGGGCTACAAGCCAGTCGAGCAGTCGCCCGGCTTTGCCATGTTCGTCATGCCCGGCGGCTTCAAGCTGGGCCTCTGGCTCGACAGCGAGATCGACCCGCCGGCCAATGGCAGGATCGGCGGCGCGGAAATCATGTTCGATTGCGGCACGGAAGCCGAAGTCGATGCTGCCCATGCCGACTGGGCAGCCAAAGGCGCCGAAATCCTGCAAAAGCCGACGCAGATGGATTTTGGCTACACCTTCACCGCCGCCGACCCGGACGGCCATCGGCTGCGCGTCTACCGCCGCGCCGAAAACCCCATGTGAGGTGAACCCATGTCGAGACACTGGATCGGCATAGCCTCGGCGGACCATGTCCGTCGAGGCGTCGGCGAAGGCTTCATGCAGGTCTGCCACGGCAAGGGCGGCCCGCTGAAACGCACCGCACCCGGCGATTTCATCGCCTATTATTCGCCCAGCCGCGTCATGGGCGTGAAGGATGGTCTGCAGGCCTTCACCGCCTGCGGCCGCATCTGCGATCGCGAACCCTATCGCTTCGACATGGGCGGCGGCTTCGTCCCCTTCCGCCGCGATGTCGATTGGATCGCGACCGGGAAGGCGAAAATCCTGCCGATGCTGCAAATGCTGAGCTTCACCGCCGGCAAGGCGAACTGGGGGCAGCCCTTCCGCTACGGTCTGTTTTCCATTCCGGCGGAGGATTTCGCCCTGATCGAGCAGGCGATCCGCCAATCTGCGACAAAGGCAGCGGCTTGAAATCGGCGCATGCGGTGTTACCTTGTAGGCATTCAAGTGGAACAATGCATGCGCCACGTCGCCCGCCTCTTCCTGATCGTCTTCCTGCTGGCCGGCCTCACCGCCGCGCCGGCCGCATCGTTTGCGGCACCCGAGGGACTTGAGATGCATCAGGCGATGATGGCCTACATGGATGCATCCATGCATGCCCATCACATGATGATGCAGACGGAAAAGGCGCAGCCTGCAGCCCCCGCTCGCCACGACAAGCACGCGGCCGCCTGTGCGGCCTGGTGCGCCGGCGCGTTCCTCACCACCCTACCCGCAGGCCAGGCTTGGAGCCACACCACGCCGTCACCGCGTCTTGAACCCACCCCGGCCGATCCTCTCGCCGGCCTCGCCCCGGCCCCGCCGCTTCAGCCGCCAAAGCGCCTGCTTTCCTGATGTCACCGCTCCGCGACAGCGGAGCCAACGACCTGCATCATGAAAGCAAACCCAATGAACAGAAGAGATTTTCTGAAAACGGCAGGACTTGCCGTTGGCGGCCTTGCGGCCAGCCAGTTTGTTCCTCGCCTCGGTCTTGCCGCACCAAGCCCACGCCAACTCACCATCGACACCCGCACGCTGGAGGTCAAAGGGAAGGCTGCCACCGTCTATGGCCTCACCGAAAACGGCAAGCCTGGCCTCACCTTCGCGCCTGGCGAACGCTTCACCGTGGCGCTCAGCAACAGGCTCAAGGAAGAGACCATCATCCACTGGCACGGCCTCACCCCGCCCTGGGAACAGGATGGCGTGGCGGATAATCCGTTGCCCATGCTGAAACCCGGCGAGACCCGGCCCTACGACTTCGCACTCGAGGAGACGGGCACATTCTGGATGCACGCTCATACGCTGCAGGAGCAGAACCTGCTGGCGGCCCCGCTGATCGTGCATTCGAAGGAGGACTTGGCAGCCGACCGGCAGGAGGTCGTCATCCTCCTGCACGACTTCTCCTTCAAGCCCGCAGAAGAACTGCTTTCCGCGCTCACCGGCGGCAAGGGCGGTCATATGACACACGGCGGCCACAAGATGGACATGGGCAGCATGGGCAAGATGCCAATGCAGCATGACATGAAGTCCATGGGCTCCGGCCATGACATGTCGGCGATGGGTGGCATGGGCGCGATGGACCTCAACGACATCGAATACGACGCCTATCTCGCCAATGACCGCACGCTTGACGATCCGGAGGTGGTGACAGTTGAAAAAGGCGGACGCGTGCGCCTGCGCATCATCAACGGCGCGGCATCAACGGCCTTCCATTTGACGACGGGCAAGCTTTTCGCAAAACTCGTCGCCGTGGACGGCCACCCCATCGTCGCGATGACCGGCGATACGTTCCCAATGTCCATGGCCCAGCGCATCGATCTCGACATCGACATCCCGAAAGATGGCGGCGCGTTTCCGATCCTTGCCCTGCGCGAAGGCACCGGCGACCGCACGGGTATCGTGCTGGCTACCGCCGGCGCGAAGATCGACCGCCTTGCCAGCAAGATCCAGACCAAGGCCTCGCCTCTTGATCTTGCGCTCGAGGCAGCGCTCCGTTCGACCACACCGCTCACCGAGCGCCGCGCGGATAAATCCGCGACGGCACACCTGACCGGCGATATGGCAAGCTATCAATGGGCGCTGGAAGGGCTTGAAAACCTGAAGCTGAAAAGCGGAGAGCGGGTTGAAATCGCCATGATGAACATGTCGATGATGGCGCATCCGATGCATCTGCACGGCCATGCTTTTCAGGTCGTGGATATAGACGGCAAGCGCTTCGCCGGCGCCACGCGGGACACCGTTCTCGTGCCGCCGATGAAGACCGTCACGATCGCCTTCGATGCCGGCAAGCCGGGCCACTGGCCCTTCCATTGCCACCACCTCTACCACATGGTGACCGGCATGATGACGCATCTCGAAGTCACCTGATCAAACAGGCGGAAGCGGACTTGCGATCCGCTTCCGCCCTCGCCATCAAAGCCGATGGTCCCAGCCCCCGAAAAGCCAGAGGATCTGCGGCTGCACCTCGATCTCGGGCAGGCCGATATCCCGGCGCGTCCGGTTGTCGAGAAGCGCCAGTTCACGCGCCTTGCGACGCCGCTGCATTTCGCTCGCCAGCAGCGCCCGCAATGTTGTCCAGAAACCGAATTGCCGGCGGATGAGATCCAAAGCAAGGTCAAGCTCTCTTGCGTCTTTGAGTTGTAATTCAAACATGATTGTCCGTCCCGGCGCTCGACGAGCCGCCAGGTCCTTTCGCGTTTGCGACGGACAGATTTCGAGCGCGAAGGGACATGCCCCAAGGCACGAAAAGACCGTCAGGAACTAGCGATAAAATTTGGAGTAAGCGTCTGCAAAGATAAGGGTTTCAGACGCCATCAAATATGATGGCGATAACCAACCGTGCCGGAAAGCACGCCCATTGGATTGAAACCCCACGACAGACGCGGTTCGGGATATGTCGAATTCATCTCGCGCCTCCAAGGTTCGCGTTGCAGATGATGCGACGATACACGAACTTTTTCGCTCGGCAACCCCGCAATTGAGGATTGCAGAAATCCGATAGGGGCGTTGCAAATCCGCAACAGAGCTCAAACCGCCAATCCAAACCCCTGCAACAGCCGCCGCGTGGCAAAGTCAGGCGGGCCGGCCGTGAAATGCGCGATATCGGCCTCGCCGTCGGATTTCAGGTGATCCGTCATCGGCACCAGCCGGCGCGCCTGCCGGGCAATCGCCTCGGCCGGGTCGAGCCAGTCGACCGGCCAGGGCGCAAGCTTGCGGAAGATGTTGGCGAGAAAGGGATAATGCGTGCAGGCGAGCACAACGATATCGGTCTTCCTGCCGTCCTTCTCGACAAAGCAGCCGGCAAGCTCGGCAAGCACAGCCGCATCCTCCAACTTGCCGCCGCGGATATAGCTTTCCGCCATACGGGCGAGATTTTCGGAGCCGACGAGGCGGACATGGCACTGGCTGGCAAAGGACTGGATGAGTTCACGCGTGTAGGCCCGCTTGACCGTTCCCGGCGTTGCCAGAACCGACACGAGGCCGGAACGCGTACGTTCCGCAGCCGGCTTGATCGCAGGAACGGTGCCGACAAAGGTCATGTCCGGATAAGTCTCGCGTAGCGCCGAACCCGCGAGCGTGAAGGCCGTGTTGCAGGCGATGACGCAGACGATCGGCTTGTAGCGCGCGATCAGCTCGCCGAAGAGCCCGACAATCCGCGCCTTCAACTCCGCCTCCTCCCAATTGCCGTAGGGAAATGCGGCATCATCGGCGACATAGACGAAATTACGCTCCGGCATCAGCACGCGCGCCTCGCGCAACACGGTGAGCCCGCCGATACCGCTGTCGAAAACGAGAACCGGCTGCATCTCCATCGTCTTAGTCTTCCATTTTTTCCGTATTGTCGGTGTGCTTCACGCGCTCGGCCCGCGGCTTGACCTTCGGCTTGCGGGCGCGGTTCGCATCGGCAGAGCCGCGCGGATTGTCGCGCGTGAACTTGTCGAGGCAGGAAATGACGCCACGGATGACCTGGATTTCGGATGCCGTGAAGCAGGGCCGGGTGAGAACGGTGCGCAGGTTCTCCACCAATTTCGGCTTTTTGGCGGCTGGCCGGAAATAGCCGCGCCCGTCCAGCGCCTCCTCGACATGATCGAACAGGCCCTGCAAGTCCGACTTCGTTGCCGGCGGCATCGGTTTCGCCTGAAACGGGGTTTCCTCCGCCGAGGCAAGCCCCGTCTTCAGCCATTCATAGGACATGAGCAGCACGGCCTGCGCGAGATTGAGCGAGGCAAAGGCGGGATTGACCGGAAAGGTCACGATCTCGTCGGCCAGCGCCACTTCCTCGTTCGTCAAACCCGTGCGCTCACGGCCGAACATGATGCCGACCTTCTCGCCCTGTCTGAAGCGCGTGCGCAGCGTGGCGGCGGCCACTTCCGGGCCACGCACCGGCTTGAACCCGTCGCGGTCGCGCGCCGTGGTCGCATAGACAAAGTTGATGTCGGCCAGCGCGTCTTCCAGCGAGGAGAAAATCTGCGCACCATCGATGACATGGTCGGCCCGCGAGGCGGCAGAGCGTGCACTCTCGGAAGGCCAGCCATCGCGCGGATTGACGATGCGAAGTTCGGCCAGCCCGAAATTCGCCATGGCGCGCGCCACCATCCCGATATTCTCACCCAATTGCGGGCTCACCAGAATGATCGCCGGTCCCTCCGCCAGAAGCGGTTTTTCGCTATTCGTGCCTGCCATGCCACCCAATTCCTTAAAGACCGGGCTTCCATAGTTCAGCGTGCGGCAAAAATCAAAGCGCAACGCTATTCCGCCGCAGCAATCCTCTCCTCCGCTTCAGCCATGCGGCGCGGCATGACATGCGCCTCGCCCCAGCGGTAAAGCTGCAGGAATATGGCATCGAGTTCCCTGCCCGCTCCGGTCAGTTGATATTCGGTGCGCGGCGGCACGGTGGGGAAGACGTCGCGATGAACGATCCCGGCCTCCTCCAGCTCGCGCAGTTGCTGGGTCAACGTCTTATGGCTGATTGAGGGAATGAGGCGCTGCAACTCGCTGAAGCGCCGGGTGCCGGAAAACAGGAAATAGAGGATGGCCGGCTTCCACTTGCCGCTGATCTCGCCAAGCGTGGCTACGGCCGGACAGTTCAACGGGTCGGCGCGATGCCATTGCTCCATGTCCATGGTTACCTCCAGGTGCGTGATGCACTAAAAAGTGCATTCTTTTCAAAGAATAAGCGGAAGTCTATCGCTGTCGCCGGATGACTGCAACAAGGAGATTTGCGATGAAAATTGTCCGTGTGCCAATCGCACCCCTTCACATGATCAATGCCTACATGATCGTCTGTGACGATGGCGTCGTCATCGTCGATACGGGCCTGCCTGGCTCAGAGAAGCGCTTCCTGAAGACGCTAGCGGATGAAGAAAAGCGTCCAGACGACGTTCGGCTGATCATCGTCACCCACGCCCACGTCGACCACGCGGGCTCTGCCGCAGCTCTCAGGCGTTTGACCAGCGCACCGATCCTCGCGCATGAGGCCGATCTGCCGCATTACCGGCAGGAACGTCCGATGTCCTATTGCCCGACCGGCCCCTTCGGCCGCCTGTTCAAGGCGACCGGCCTGATCCAGGCGCCTTATGAGGCTTTCGAGCCAGATATCGTGATGGACGGAACGGACGATCTGCCATTGAACCCCTTCGGAATCGCCGGCATCGCCCGCTATACGCCGGGCCACACGGCAGGCAGCATTTCGGTGCGTCTCGATAACAGAAATGTGCTCGTCAGCGACCTCATCTCCTCCGGCATTCTTCTCGGCGGCATCGTGCGCCTGAAGTCACCCAAGCGCCCGCCCTTCGAGGACGACCCGCATCTGGTCGCCGATCAACTGGAGCGCCTCGTCGACGCGGGTGGCACGCATTTCCATGTCGGTCACGGGGCAACGCTGGGCTCATGCGAGGTCTGCCGGCACATCGTCAGGCTAAGGCGTGTTTGAGAACGCCCGCCTGACGGCAGCGTGTCATTGCGCAGTGAAATAGCCATTCATCGTATCACGCAGCGAAACCGGGTCACCGTCGGGAATGATGTTGACGATATCGTCTATCTTCGCCACGCCGTTTTCCATCACGACCTTGAAATGTGTCTCGCTGAAACGGTTGTCGGCATTGTCGAAGCAGTAGAAGGCGTGGAACTTCGCCACGATATCGAATCCGCCATCCTTCGGGCCCGCATTGGTGATCGTGAGGTCCTTCGGCGCACAGCCATCCTGACCACCTAAAACCGGATCGTAATCGATGAACGGTTCGTTATTCGCCTCGGCCTTGGCAAATCCCTTCTTGGCGATCGCAACGAAGGCGGAGCTGAACAGTTGCGGCATCCACTTGTCGGAGAAGTAATCGTCCTGGTTCGAATCGTCGCCACTGAGATTACTCTGGCTGATCTGCATGATCTTCTGCACCGGCGCGGTCGGGTCCGCATCGTCGGCCAGGGCCGGAAAGGCGAATGCGAGAAATGCGAGAAAAGTGGCATGAGCGCGCATCTGCTGTTCTCCGGCGCGAAACTGATTCGCGCGATGGTGTGTTGTTGGCATGAACTGGATTCGAACTAAACGGCCATTTCAACCAGAAAATGGCGGAGCGAACCTGTCCGCGCGAAACAAAGCGTCCTCCTAAAATTGACGAACTCGCCTCGCATCTGCCTTTGCGTTCGCCTTTCCCGGTGCTATAGCGCACGGGATATTTTCCGAAAGGCGAAGTCCCCGTTCGCCGCAATCCGAGAAAGAGGCCGATATATGAGCAAGATCAAGGTAGCCAACCCCGTCGTGGATCTCGACGGCGACGAGATGACCCGCATCATCTGGCAGTTCATCAAGGACAAGCTGATCCTGCCCTATCTCGATCTCGACATCGAATATTACGACCTCTCGGTCGAAAACCGTGATGCCACCAACGACCAGGTCACCATTGACGCCGCCAACGCGATCAAGAAGCACGGCGTCGGCATCAAGTGCGCCACGATCACGCCGGACGAAGCCCGCGTGAAGGAATTCAACCTCAAGGAAATGTGGAAGTCGCCGAACGGCACGATCCGCAACATCCTTGGCGGCGTGATCTTCCGCGAGCCGATCATCTGCAAGAACGTGCCGCGCCTCGTTCCCGGCTGGACGCAGCCGATCGTTGTCGGCCGTCACGCCTTCGGCGACCAGTACAAGGCAACCGATTTCAAGTTCCCCGGCAAGGGCACGATCACCATCAAGTTCGTCGGTGAAGACGGCCAGGTCATCGAGAAGGAAGTCTTCAAGGCGCCTGGTCCGGGCGTTACCATGGCCATGTACAACCTCGACGACTCGATCCGCGATTTCGCCCGCGCCTCGATGAACTACGGCCTGATGCGCAAGTGGCCGGTCTACCTCTCCACTAAGAACACGATCCTCAAGGCCTATGACGGCCGCTTCAAGGACATCTTCGAAGAAGTCTACCAGAACGAGTTCAAGGCCGAGTTCGACAAGGCCGGCATCATCTACGAACACCGCCTGATCGACGACATGGTCGCTTCGGCTCTGAAGTGGTCCGGCGGCTATGTCTGGGCCTGCAAGAACTATGACGGCGACGTGCAGTCCGACACCGTGGCTCAGGGCTTCGGCTCGCTCGGCCTCATGACCTCGGTTCTCCTCTCGCCCGATGGCCGCACGGTTGAAGCAGAAGCTGCCCACGGTACGGTGACGCGCCACTACCGTCAGCACCAGAAGGGTCAGGAAACCTCGACCAACTCGATCGCCTCGATCTTCGCCTGGACGCGTGGCCTCGCCCACCGCGCCAAGCTCGACGACAATGCCGAGCTCGCCAAGTTCGCCGACACGCTGGAAAAGGTCTGCGTCGCAACGGTCGAAAGCGGCTACATGACGAAGGACCTCGCCCTTCTCATCGGTCCCGATCAGCCGTGGCTCTCCACCACCGGCTTCCTCGACAAGGTCGACGAAAACCTCAAGAAGGCCATGGCTGCCTGATCGGCGCCCTGCCCTGATCAATCTGAACCCGGTCGAAAGGCCGGGTTTTTTGTTGTCCGCACATAGAGCGACAACCAAAGCTTAACTCTCGGACGCCATTATTCGTGCAACTATGGAATGAACGAATGACGCCGCAAACGCCCCGCTACAAGCATTACGATCTCGGCGCACAGCCCGCGGGCACGGTTGTGGAGGTCGTGCTGTCCGCCATCAATAATGTTCGCTTGCTGGATGAGCGGAACTACCGCCTCTACGCCTCTTCGCAGCCCTACAGGTTTCTGGGTGGCCTCACCGTCAAGACACCGACAAAACTGGTCGTGCCGACGCCGGGCCAATGGCATCTCGTAGTCGACCGCGAAGGTCTCGCCAAGCTCGCCAACTCCAACGTCCGCACCATTCAGCCGGGGCACAAGCAGTTCCGCATCCAGGAGGCAGACGCTGCCGATCCGCAGGAGGCAGAGGCCGACGACCGCGCAAGCGGCGAGGTCTCAGTCTCGGGCGAAGCCGGCGCACTGGCCAGCGAACACAGCCCCCAGGTCATGGGCGAGATTCTGAAAGAACTGCACCAGTACAAGCGGATCGCCAATACCGACGCCCTGACCGGTCTGGCCAACCGGCGCGCCTTTGATGAGAGGCTCGCCGCCCTCTTTGCCGCGGATGATCCGCTTCCGGCGGCGCTTGTCATCTCGGATGTCGATCACTTCAAGAAGTTCAACGATACCTATGGCCATCTTGTCGGGGACAAGGTCCTCTCCATCGTTGCCGACATCCTGCGCAGGCACGCCGGCGACGGCACCTTCGTGGCCCGCACAGGCGGCGAGGAATTCGCCATGATCGTCGAAGGCCGCCACTCCGCAGACGTTCACCGTCTCGCAGACTCGGTCCGGGTCGCTCTCGAGCAATTGCCCTTCAAGGACGAGGCTGCTGGCATGGATTACGGTCGCATCACAATTTCCATGGGCCTCTGCATGAAGGCTGATGCCGCCGACGCCATGGACATCTATTCGAAAGCCGACAGCGCGCTCTATGCCTCCAAGAAAGGCGGGCGCAATCGCTGCACACTTTTCAACGCCAACCTCCAGGCGGCAAGCTGACCAGCTTGAGGGCCCCTTTGCAGCTTACGCTGATGCCTTTCGCCGCCCGATTTCATTGGCGAATTCCGCAGCAAAGAGTTCCAACGCCGCCCAGTCGGTAAACTCCCGATCGCCCTTGGTGTCGGCGGCAGGTGCGTTGCGCGAAAGCCGCCGGACCATCCAGCGTTTGAAGAAGTCGTATTCCGCCAGTCGCAAAGCCCCGCCCGCATGGTGGATGGCAAGCGGCTGCCATCCCGTCTCGGCCAGCAAGCCAGTCGGATAGTCCTCCCCCTCCTGCCGCTCCTCGGCCGAGTCGCTGACGATCGAAAGCGAGACAGAGACGAAGGCGGACGGCACCGAGTTCAGCCAATCCACCTCCTGCCGGACAAAGTGCGTGAATGTCGTAGGATAGCGCCCGGCATGAACCGGCGCGAGCAGGATCGCCGCGTCGGGCCGGTTGAGAATGAATTCCATCATCCCCGCTGTGTTCTGCAAGGCGACCTGCCAGCCGCGGTTCTCAAAGGTCTCGGCAAGCTGCGAGGCGATCTTCCGCGTCTGTCCCTCGACGGTGGCATAGGCGATGAGAATGTTCATGGGTCCGCTCCCGTTCAATGTTGAACGGATTATGGCGGGAGACGCGCAGGCGCGCTTTGAGGAAGATCAAGTCGCCGGAACTTGAAGATGCTCAGGCAACTTCAAGCTTCGGGAGAGCGTCTTCTGTCGCATCCTGATGTGTCTCATTCAGCCGGCGGGCCACGATATCGTGGTTCAGCCACAGAACAGGCCCTGACGGCTTCGAAGTCTCACCGAAGATCAGCTTGCCCGTTGCCTGCACGACCAGCGCGCTCAGATGATCGCTGATCAGCGCCTTGCCGTCGCGATGCATCTGGGTGATCTCGTTCGACGTGCCAATCGTCAGGTCCGCCTGGTCCTGGCTGTTGGCCTTCGGCCAGGCCGAAAAGTCGTAGAAGGGTTCCATGACCGGGCTCGCCTGCATATCGGCGATCTTGCCGAAGACGTCCTTGAGGCTGTAGCCGTCGGCCAGAAGCGCTTCGCAGGCCGTCCACTGCGCCTCGGCCCATGCGCCACCGTTTTCGTGTTTCAGCGCCAGCAGAAGCGGGATCAGCGGCAACTCGATGCCGGCGAAGACGTCTGAAGAATTGGTGCGGATTTCCGGGCAATTGTAGACGGTTGCCTTGATGCCCTTTTCCCATGCCGCCTCCGCGACATTCTCAAGCCGCATCTTGGCATAGCCCTGGGTATAGTTCGTATAGGTCTGCCAACGGTAGCTGCCGTCGATCAACACGGCAGAACCATGATAGCCGTAGGCGGTGTAACGCACCTGCCCGCCCGATTTCGTGATGCGCTCGCGGATTGCCGCGCTGCAGTCGATAAGATGCTGGAACGTGTAGGCCGTTACCTCATCGAAATTCTGCAGGATCAGCTTGCCGAGGTCGCTGTCGAGAAGCGCCTGCGACGACATGTGACGCGCGCCGCGGCCCTTGTAGATCCGGTTCGCCAGAACGAGGAAGACCTTGGCCTTCGGGATGCCGCCTGCCATCGTATGGGCAAAGAAGACATTGCGGCCGTCTGCGATCATGCCGTCGAGAACGGCCATCACTTCGGTCAGCGTGTCCCTGAACCGCTTCGTGCCGATCTCACGGCATTGCGCGATATGGTCCCAGTCCAGCTTTTCGTGTTCCCAGTTCTCCAGCGTCAGCTTCGCCAGAAGGTCGGTCGGCGTCTCGCCGCCTTCAGGTGCATCAAGGTCAAACCCGGCCATGAGTGGCAGGTTGATGATGCGGCCCCCCAGCCGCGCCTCCGCCTCGGCCAGCTCGGCAGGATCGAGCGGCCGCAACGCATTGTTTTCGTCGCGCCGCCCCACGGTGATACCGATGATGTCCATACCCACACGCCGGGCCTCGTCCAGCAGACCGGTCACGTAGCCACGGCCGAAAAGCTCTCCGAAGAGCACAAAGACGTCGCCTTTGCGAAAGACAGTGTTCTCGGCGATATGGTTCAGGGAGACGGGGTTTTCCATGCTTCCACTCTTCGATCTATTTCAGGGGCCTTAACGGCACGCATCATTCTGATTGTGACATGCCCCATAATGGATCGGAATGGGAAGTCATTTTAAGTAAACGTATATTTCATAACGTGATCTCGCCGGCGGGAACCGACGGCGCAATCGGTCGGAAGAGGACGGATGCTGGTGCTCAACCTTTCGCGGCACGCTCGGCCCTGAGCTTCGACCACCAGTCAAGACGCTTGCGAATATCCCGCTCGAAGCCGCGCTCGGGCGGGTCGTAGAAGGTCTTGCGGCCCATCTTCTCCGGAAAATAGTCCTGGCCTGAAAAGGCATCGGGCTCGTCATGGTCGTAGCGATAGCCCTCGTTATACCCTTCGGCCTTCATCAGCTTGGTCGGGGCATTCAGGATATGCTTGGGCGGCAGAAGCGAACCATATTCCTTGGCCGCCCGCATGGACGCCTTGTAGGCGTTGTAGACGGCATTCGATTTGGGCGCAGTGGCAAGGTAGACACAGGCCTGCGCGAGCGCCAGTTCCCCTTCCGGCGACCCGAGAAAATCATAGGCGTCCTTGGCGGCATTGGCGACAACGAGCGCCTGCGGATCGGCAAGACCGATGTCCTCGACCGCCATGCGCACCAGCCGCCGGCCGAGAAACAGGGGGTCCTCGCCCGCGTCGAACATGCGCGCCAGATAATAGAGTGCCGCATCAGGATCGGAGCCTCTGACGGATTTGTGGAGCGCCGAGATCAGATTGTAATGCCCGTCCTGCCCCTTGTCGTAGACAGGGGCGCGGCGCTGCACGACGCGCATCAGGCCGGCGATATCGAAGACCTCCCCGGCACGCGCCGCGCGCCAGACCTCCTCGGCCAGCGTCAGCGCCGCCCGCCCATCGCCATCGGCCATGCGGACAAGACTGGCGCGTGCATCGTCATCGAGCGGCAGCGCCTTGCCCTCTTCCTCTTCCGCTCGTTTCAGAAGCGCCTCCAGGCTCTCCTCGTCATGCGGCTTGAAGGTGAGAACACGCGCCCGCGACAGAAGAGCCGCGTTGAGTTCGAATGACGGGTTCTCGGTTGTTGCGCCGACAAGCACGATCGTCCCGTCTTCCATGACGGGCAGGAAACTGTCCTGCTGCGCGCGATTGAAACGATGGATCTCATCGACGAAAAGCAACGTCTGCCGGCCCGACATGCGCCGGGCGCGCGCTGTTTCGAACACCTTCTTGAGATCGGCAACACCTGAAAAGATCGCCGAGATCTGCTCGAAGGCGAGTCCGGTCTCTCCCGAAAGCAGCCGGGCTACGGTTGTCTTGCCCGTGCCCGGCGGGCCCCAGAAGATCATCGACCCGAGCGAGCCCGCTTCGATCATGCGGGTCAGCGCACCATCCGGCCCGGTCAGATGCCCCTGACCGGAGACCTCTGCCAGCGACTTTGGCCGCAGCCGCTCGGCCAGCGGTCGTTTGGCCGCCAGCGCATTCGGCTCATGCGCGCTGAAAAGATCGCTCATCGGAACACTTGCCGGATGCGTTGACCACCGCGATTGATCTCGACGCGCCAGATGTTCGGATCGCTGTTGGCCATCTGCGCCAGCGTTTTCGTGTCCTCGATCGCCGTACCGTTGACGGAGAGGATGATATCGCCCTTGGCAAAGCCAAGCTGATCGGCCGGCGAGCCCTGCTCCACCTTTCTGATCGCGACGCCGGTGTCTTCCGTCGGCATCTGCAATTCGTCCGCCATCCGCGGCGAGAGGTTCACGGCAACGATCCCGGCAAAGGGGTTGCGTCCATCGATACGGCGCTCGTCACGCGGAGGAATTTCCGGCGCGCGGTCAAGCTTGATCGAGACTTCTCTTTCCTTGCCGTCGCGATAGACCGTAAGCTTCGCGTCGCTGCCGAGACCGGCGGTCAGCATGCGGTATCCCAGGGCATCGGGATGCTGGATCGGATGCCCGTTCATGGCGATGACCGTGTCGCCCTTTGCAAGACCTGCCTGCTCGGCCGGTCCGCCCTTGGCGACCTTTGTAACAATCGCGCCGCCGGCCCGCTTCAGGCCGATGGCCTCGGCCACATCAGAGGAAACGGCCTCGAAAGCCGCGCCGACATAGGGACGCTCGAATGTCTTGTCGCCGCGCTCTGCCGCCTCGATGAAGACCTTCGCCAGATTGGCGGGGATCGCGAAGCCGATGCCGTTCGAGCCTCCGCCCTTGGAGAAGATGGCGGAGTTAATACCGATCAACTGGCCCTTCATGTCGATCAAAGCGCCACCGGAATTGCCCGGGTTGATGGAGGCATCTGTCTGGATGAAGAAGCCGAAATCCGAAACCCCGATATTGCCGCGGGCCAATCCGGAGACGATACCGCTCGTCACCGTCTGGCCGACTCCGAAGGGATCGCCGATGGCCAGAACCAGATCCCCGACTTCAAGCTTGTCCGAATCCCCCAGCGGCAGCGGCGGCAGCTTTTCCTTGGTGTCGATCTTCAGGACGGCGAGGTCGACCTTGTCATCCTTCAGCACGACCTTGCTCTTGAATTCCCGACCGTCGGAAAGCGCGACCTTGATCTCGTCCGCACCCTCGATGACGTGATTGTTGGTGATGACGATACCGTTCTCGCCGACGATCACGCCGGAGCCGAGCGAGCTTTCCGTTTCGCGACGCCCCTGCCCGCCCCCGAAGAACTGTCGGAAGAAGGGGTCGTTGTCGAAGATCGTGCTGCGGACGACGGTGCGCTCCGCATAGACGTTGACCACGGAGGGCGCCGTCTGCTTTACCAGGGGCGCATAGGAAAGCTGCACCTCGGCCTGGCTCTCCGGCAGTCTTCGAACATCCTCCGAAACCGCCGTAAAGGCGATGCCGCCGGCAACGACAGCAGCAAGGACGAAAAGTGCAGGCATTTTGAAATTCATGGATCAACCTCGGCGATGCGGCCGCACAGGGAGCAGCCGACAATCCGAAACTGGCCCAAAACGAAGGCTGTTTCAAACCCTTCCGGCCCTCAACTCACCGGAAAAGCGCGTCGTCTCCCTGCCTCACGGCCAGAAATATGTGGGCGGCAACCGATCCGTTTGAAAGAGCCGCTGCGCAGGCTTTTGGGCCAGTGAAATGCGGCCAAAGTTGGAAACACGGCGCATGCGCCATCCGCAGCCCCTTCATGACCCCGCTCCCGATACACTCGGAACGGATCAGGCGGCCATCTCCACCGATTTGCCGATCGACGCAACCGCTGAGCGGATATAGTCGGCCAGAGCTTCCACCGGAGCCGGCGCCCCCGTCCGCATCAGCAGGCCGACATCGTAGTAGCCGATGTCCGGGAGGCCGTGCCCCTCGCCCAGTTCGACCATGTCATCGGCAATGAGGAACCGGGCAAGCGGCGCGATGGCGATGTCGGCGCGGATCGCGGCGCGCTGACCCATGTGGTGGGCGCTGAGATAGGCGATGCGATAGGCGTGACCGGACTTTTCCAGCGCATCCAGCGCCTTGGATCGCCAGATGCAACCCGCCTCCCAGACGGAAACGGGCAGCGGCGTCCGCGCGTAGGCGTGACCGCATTTCTTTCCGGCCCAGACCAGCTTTTCCCGATAGAGCAATTCGCCCTCACCGCCGAAACAACCGCTGTTGCAATTGTAGAGCGCGATGTCCAGCTTGCCCTCGGAAACCTGCCGTCGCAGCGTTTCGCTGCCTTCGATGCGGACATCCACAGCCACCAGCGGATAGGCCTCCGCGAAGCGCCGCAGCACTTCGGGAAGAACCAGATCGCCAATGTCGTCGGGCGCGCCGAGATTGACCACACCGTTCATGTGCGGCCTGACGAACCGGCCCACGATCTCATTGTTCATGGCCAGGATGCGACGCGCCGAGGACAGCAGGATTTCGCCGTGATGCGTCAGCGTCACCGCACGCGCGTCACGGCGAAACAGGGTTGCGCCCAGCATGTCCTCGAGCTTCTTGATCTGCATGGAAACGGCCGACGGCGTCCTCAGGACCGCCTCGGCAGCGGTCGTGAAATTGCCCGTATCGGCAATGGCCACGAAGGTGCGCAGAATATCAAGCTCCAGGAGCGGCAGGTTCTCACGACGCGGCTCATCCATGGCGAAACCCTCTTTCAATTTTTCTGAACCTTAAGGCAACTGCAATTCGTTTCATTGAACTTCGATATGGTGAGATAGTCAAGATGCAAGCTTGGTCGAGCAGAACAAGCATCAAAACGCATCACGAATTCGAATGTCAGAAATTCAATCAATTCGTTGGATTAATGGATTGTGCCGACATATCATCCACTGCAAATCAGGTCGCAAATGCGATCGGGAAAGGAGAGCAGTCATGACATCGTATTTCTGGGAAGTTCCTCTCGCAGCCCCTCGTCGGAGGAAGACCGCCGCCGCCATGGCTGCTCTGGCCCGTGTCGCAATTTCACCATCGGCGAGCATTTACCGCGCGTGGCGGCGCTATCGCACGGAGCGTCTTCTCGAAGCGCTGCCGATGGATATCCGCAAGGATATCGGCTATCGCGTTCCGGATGACTTGGGCGCGAAGCGCCTACCGTAAAAGGCTTTCAGGCCACTCGCGCTTCTGCCTGACACCGCCGCCCGGCCATCTCGGACGGTGGACTTGCAGGCATCGCCCGGCCTGAAAAAGTTGTCGCGAGCACGACTAGTCTCTTCACGACATCGCTCTTTCGTGAGAAGGTCGCAATCAGGAAAGCAGATGCCGCCGGCCCGGATAGGTTGACGAGCATCAATTCCATGGTCGCGGATCATCTTACGCTTGGGACATGTCGCAATGAGCACACAACAAATGACCAAGCGCTGCCTGGTCTTCTTCCTCGTCAACGAATTCACCATCCTGCCCTTTACCGCGGCCATCGAAGCCTTGCGCATCGCCAACCGGATGCTGGGATACCAGGCCTACAAATGGCGGCTCGCCTCTGCCGACGGGGAGAAGGTCTCCTCCTCCAGCGGCATCGAAATCGCCGTCCAGACATCGCTCGCCCAGGAGCGCCGGATGCTGTCCGGGGCGGATCGCCCTTCGATGGCGATCATCTGTTCCGGCATCGACGTCGAAACCTTCAATAACAAGGCGGTGCATGCCTGGCTGCGCGAAGCCTATAACCGCAACGTCCAGATCGGCAGCCTCTGTACCGGCGCCCATATCCTGGCGCAGGCCGGACTTCTGAATGGCAAGCGCTGCGCCATTCACTGGGAAAATCTGCCCGGCTTTTCGGAAGCCTTCCCCGAAGTCGAGGTTTATGCCGACCTTTATGAAGTTGACGGCAATATCCATACCTGCGCCGGCGGAACCGCGTCTCTCGATATGATGCTGAACCTGATCGGCCAGGATTTCGACGACAATCTCGTCAATCGCATTTGCGAACAGGCTCTTACCGACCGGGTGCGTGAGCAGTCAGACCGCCAGCGCCTTCCCCTGCGCGCGCGTCTTGGCGTGCAGAACGCGAAGGTTCTTTCCATCATAGAAGTGATGGAGAAGAACCTCGCCGAGCCACTGTCGCTTCTCGAAATCGCCGACGATGCCGGCCTGTCGCGCAGACAGATCGAGCGCCTGTTCCGGCAGGAAATGGGCCGCTCGCCAGCCCGATACTACTTGGAGATCCGGCTGGAGCGGGCCCGTCATCTGCTCGTACAGTCTACTCTGCCCGTCGTGGAAGTGGCGGTGGCCTGCGGCTTCGTCTCGGCATCGCATTTTTCCAAGTGCTATCGCGAAATCTACAACCGCTCGCCGCAGCAGGAGCGCGCGGAACGCAGGATGCGTCAGGCGGCGTGATCGAGCCCGGAACTATTCCAGAGAGAAGGGAAGCCCGTTTCAAGCAGGGAATTGCATAGAAGCGAAACGATCGAGCGTTCCAGTGTCTCCATGAGACATGGAGTTGATCTAGCTGGCCTTCTGCCGCTCGGCGAAAAGCTGCGTGATCGAATAGTCGGAAAAGACGCGGTTGCGTCCCGAATTCTTCGCCATGTAGAGATACTGGTCAGCGGCATGAAGGTAGTTGTCGAACGTCTCTTCGTCGGAGATGAGCGCAACTCCGATCGAAACGCGGACCGAAAGCTCCTCATCCTCGAAGAGAATATTCGTCCGCGCGATCTCCTCTCGCAGAAGATCGCAATATTCCGTCGCTTCGCGAACATCCATGTTCCTGAGCAGGATGGCAAATTCCTCCCCGCCCAGCCGCGCGATCAGGTGCATCTCGCCATCGATCATCTGCCGTAGTTTGCGGGCAACCGCCTTCAGAACCGTATCGCCGGTCTCATGGCCATAGGTGTCGTTGAATTTCTTGAAGTGGTCGATATCCAGCACAACGGCGCAGCAGGGCTCGTGGCGCGCCAAGCAATGCTGGACCAGCACAGGTCCGCGCTCGAAAAAGAAGCGCCGGTTATAGGTGTCGGTCAGAAAATCCCGCGAGGCGATCGCCTGGAGCTTCTTGATCTGAGCCCGCGTATCGACGCTCTGGGCGACACGGCACTGGAATTCCTCCTGGATGAAGGGACGGTACAGGAAATCGCTGGCTCCGGCCTTGAGGAAAGCCGCACAGATCAGGGGATTGTCGCGTGTGGAGTAGCCGATGATACGCATGTCCTCGGCGGAAAACTTCCGCCGGATCTGCTTCGTCAGCTCGAGGCCGTTGGCGTCGGGCAAGGCATGGTCGATCATGACCAGTTCAATGTCCCTGTAGCGCGCAAGCTTGTCCATCGCGTCCTGAACGCCATTGGCATGCACTACAAGAAATTGCTGCGCCTGCAGCATCTGCACAGCCTCGCTATAGGCCGGATCGAGGCCGTCGGCCACAAGAACCCGAATATTGCGGTTCTGCAGCACACGCCGTACGGCATTCACGATGGAATCGATTGCGCGGTCGTTGTCCTTGATCACGTAGTCGAGCACGTTCTTCTTGAGAATGCTCTCACGCATGTTGAAATCGAATGTGCCGGTGAAGACAATGGTAGGCAGATCGGCCGCCAGAGAATAGTCGAGAACCTCTCCTTTCGGCGAGTCGGCAAGGTTGAGATCGACCACACCCAGCATGAACCGCCCCCGACCTGCTGCAAGAGCGCATTGCATGTCCTTGAGCGTGTGACAGGTCACGACATCAACGCCGAGTTCGGTCTCGAAGCGGTGGGCCAGCACAGTCGTGAATGTCCGCGTGTCCTCGACAACGAGCACGCAGGGCCGCCCTCCGGATAGGGTTCCGCCACGAGACCGGATCTGCGCAGTCCTCAGATTGCCGTGCAACACGCGTCCTCTCTCAGGTCCCTTGCGCTTGGCACAACCCCTCCGGCGCGCCTGAAGCAGGCCGGAATGTCGACAAGGGCTCACGTCTGTCTCGGTTCGAGACAAGCCTGACGCCCGGCCAGCGACAAAGTCTTTGACGGATGACGTCCCATCGGTTCAGCGCATGCATCCGCCCCGTGCGCGACAGAACCAACCGCCCACCTCCGGCTCCCCTCTGTGAAACCTGTGACCGATATGGATGAAATATCTAACGTGCAGTTGATTGAGTAATTGTTAATGTATCGCGGCGATTGTTGGCAACGCCGCAGTATATTGTGCCAGCGCGCGGCAGGAACCGCGGCATGTCAGGCCCTGCGCCGGTCAGACGCGCGCCTTCATCCGCTCCTGCGCGGACTTGATCTGCACCAGCGTATCGAGGTTCTGGTTGACGCGGCAATAGAATTCCTCGTCGATGAAGGGCCGCATCATGAAGTCATTGCCGCCGGCCTTGAGGAAGCGGGCAGACAGGAGCCGGTCGTTCGAGGACGAAACGCCAATAACGCGCAACTGATGCGATCCGCGCACATGGCGAATGCGCCGCGTCAACTCGAAACCGTCGATATCCGGCATGTTATAGTCGGTGATGACCAGGCTGATATCCGGATTTTTCTTCAGCGTTTCGATGGCGGCCGCACCGCTTTCAGCTGAACTGACCCGGAAATTATAGCGTTTCAGGCGGCTCGTCAGCAGCGCGCGAGCTGTGGCGCTGTCGTCCACGATCAGCACATGGTGGCGCTGATTGGTGAGAAACCGGCACACCGATTCCGCCAGCATATCGATGGCAAAGACGCTGTCCTTGATGATGTAGTCGACCACTTCCTTGGCCAGCAGGCCCTCGCGGATGCTGTCCTGGAACGTCGCCGTGAAAACGATGGTCGGGACGCTGAGATCGACAAGATAGTTCAGCGCTTCGCCGCTTTCCGCACCCGGAAGGTTGATGTTCGAAATCGCAAGCGTGATCGGGTCGGGGTTGAGTTCGTAGGCCTGCTGAAGGTCTTCGAACGTACGGCAGATCTCGACATCGATGTTGAAAAGTTCTTTCAGCTTCTGCCGGATCATGGACGTGAAGACATTTGAGTCCTCACCGACAATGATTCTGTATTTTTCCAGCGACTCGCCGGAATATTGCATGCCCGAAATGCCCAGAAAGTTCATGTCCCGCCCACTTTTACAACCGAATTTACTGAAGTCTTACGCAGGCGTTGTTGAATTTTCGTTAAGCGCAATTCCTGAAGAATAGCGGTGAAAACGGCAGCCCGATAGCGCCGTGGCCGGCATCTGTCGCATCCTCGTCGCGCTGCTCAATGATTATGTCGTAGACAGGATTTGGTTGCGTCATTTTGCGTTCTAGGATGACCCCAAAATACCAACCGGGGCAATTTCCATGGCAGAGTTTCCGACCAAGGCAAAAGTGGTTATCATCGGGCTGGGCGGCATTGTCGGCGCCTCCATCGCCCATCACCTGATTGAACGTGGGTGGGACGACATCGTCGGCATCGACAAGTCGGGCATCCCGACAGATATCGGTTCGACCGCACATGCCTCCGACTTCTGCTACACGACCAGCCACGACTATCTCTCGGTCTGGACAACGCAGTACTCGATCGATTTCTACGAGAAGATGGGCCACTACGCCCGCATCGGTGGCCTCGAAGTCGCCCGCGCCGGCGACGACGCATGGATGGAAGAGATCAAGCGCAAGCTTTCCTCCGCCCGCGCCTTCGGCACCCGCGCCCATTATGTTTCGCCGGCCGAGATCAAGGAGAAGTTCCCGCTGATCGAGGAAGATCAGGTCATGGGCGGCCTCTTCGATCCGGATGCCGGCCTCGTCATCCCGCGCTCGCAGACGGTCGCCGGCAAGCTGGTCGATGCCGCTGAAAAGTCCGGCAAGCTTCAGATGTTCGGCAACACGCCGGCCAAGTCGCTGATCGTCGAGAACGGTCGCATCAAGGGCGTTGTCACCCATCGCGGCACGATCATGGCCGATCACGTCATCGTCTGCGCCGGCCTCTGGGGCCGCCTGATTGCCGAAATGGTCGGCGAAGACCTGCCCGTCATGCCGGTCGATCACCCGCTGACCTTCTTCGGTCCCTATAACGAATTCGAAGGCACGGGCAAGGAAATCGGCTTCCCGCTGCTGCGCGACCAGGGCAACTCCGCCTATATGCGCGACACTGGCGACCCGAAGACGACCGAAGGTGGTCAGATCGAGTGGGGTTATTACGAGACCAAGGAACCGCGCATGTGCCATCCGCGCGACCTCTTGGAAAAGCATGAGGCCCGCCTCTCCCCCTCGCAGCGCGACCTCGACATGGAACAGATCCTAGAGCCGCTCGAAAAGGCGATCGAACTGACGCCGATCCTCGGCGAACTGGGCTACAATGAAAGCCACTCCTTCAACGGCCTGCTGCAGGTCTCCGCCGCCGGCGGCGCGTCCTGCGGTGAGAGCCAGAAGGTGCGCGGCCTGTGGTATTGCGTCGCCATCTGGGTCAAGGACGGCCCCGGCTACGGCAAGCTGATCGCCGACTGGATGACGGACGGCCGCACCGAGATCGACCACGCTTCGATCGACTATTCCCGCTTCTACAAGCACCAGACGGAAGAGAAATTCATCGAGGGCCGCTGCTATGAAGCCGCCCAGAAGATCTACTTCCCCGCTGTCCACCCGCGCGAGCCCTATGCCACGGGCCGCAATGTCAAGCGCTCGCCCTTCTACGAGCGCGAAGTCGAACTCGGCGGCTACTTCATGGAACTCGGCGGCTGGGAACGCGCACATGGCTACAAGGCCAACGAGCATCTTCTCGAAAAATATGGCGACAAGGTTCCGGTTCGCGAAAACGAATGGGACAGCCGCCACTTCTGGCGCGTTTCCAACGCCGAACATCTGGCGATGAGCGAAGATTGCGGCATCGTCAATCTCAGCCACTTTTACATGTTCGACGTCGAAGGTCCGGACCATGTCGAGCTGATGGAATGGCTCTGCGCCGCCAAGATCGGTGGCGACGCCAATATCGGCAAGGGCATCTACACCCACTTCCTCGATGACGAGGGCATGGTGCGCGCCGACCTGACCGTCATCCGCATGGCCGACCGCTGCCGTGTCATTGACGGCGCGGACGCAGGTCCCCGCGACTTCCACTATGTGAAGCGCGTCGCCGAAGACAAGGGCTTCAACGTCACCGTCACCGACGTCTCGGAGAAGTTCGTCACCATCGGCATCTGGGGTCCGAATGCCCGCGACACGCTGAAGAAGGTCGTTGCCGATCCGGTAGCTCTCGATCCGGAAAACTTCGGTTTCGCAGCGATCAAGCCGATCGAGATTGCCGGCAAGACCGTCACCGCCTTCCGCATTTCCTATGTCGGCGAACAGGGCTGGGAACTGCACATGAAATACGAAGACGGCTTGGCCGTCTGGGATGCCCTGCGCTCCACCGGCGTCATGGCCTTCGGCGTCGAGACCTATGCGAACTCCCGCCGCATGGAAAAAAGCCTGCGCCTGCAGAACGCAGACCTGCTCACGCAGTATAACCTGATCGAAGCCGACCTCGCCCGTCCCAAGGTCAAGGAAGCCGACTTCCGCGGCAAGGCAAAGCATCTGGAGTACAAGGCTCGTGAGAAGCAGCCGGCCATGCTCTGCACGCTGATCATGACGGAGAACACTGATGCGAACGGCGTCAAGCGCTACCCCGTCGGTCAGCTCCCGGTCGTCGATCCGGCCACCGGCGAAGTCCTCGTCGACAGCCTCGGCCGCCGCTCCTACACGACCTCCATCGCCTACGGCCCGACGGTCGGCAAGAACATAGCGCTGGCCTATCTGCCGGCCGAATATTGCGAAGTCGGCCGCAAGCTCAACGTCGAATACTTCAACGAGACCTACCCGGTCGAAGTCTTCGGCGTCGGCTACAAGCCGATCTACGACCCGGAAAACCTGAAGCCGCGCAGCTGATTGGCTGTGACGCTGACTTATGACGAGAGGCCTGCGCAGCGATGCGCGGGCCTTTTGTTTTCCCAGCGCTCACTTTGGGCACCGCGCGCCCCCGACACACTCCGTCATGCCGGACTTGATCCGGCATCCAGCCAGCGCGCGTCTGCGCGCTGAGAGGACTCTTCAAAAAGGAGCCGTCCACGAGAAAGGAGTCTTTCGCGCGATGGACATCGCGCACTGGATCCCGGATCAAGTCCGGGATGACGGAAGAGAGGTAGCGCCCCAAGGTCCGAAGAGGCCAAGGCAACCCAACCGCTCCAATTGTCTCCGCGACAAGAGAGCAGTTGTCGCAAAACCCATTTCATGCAAGGCCTACAACACGAGCCAAAACCGCCAAGCCGGACCGCAGAAGACAGAGCATACGCATGACCCTCACCCCCGCCCTCACCCGTCACTTGAGCAACCCTGACCTTTTCGGCGACCTCACCTCCATGCGCTCGCTGGCAAAGCCGCTGGGCAAGGAGACCTTCCAGGTCTTCAACCCCTCGACCGGCGAACTGCTGGCCGAACTGCCCGACATGGGCGTGGCGGAAACGAAGGAATCCATCGACAAGGCTTACATTGCCCAAGCCGAGTGGGCCGCCATGACCGCACGCGCCCGCAGCGACGTTCTCTGGCGCTGGCACCAGCTGATCGTCGACCACACCGACGATCTCGCCGCGATCCTCACCGCCGAAATGGGCAAGCCGCTGGCCGAGGCGAAATCGGAGGTCAGCCACGCCGCCGCCTATCTGCAATGGTATGCCGAAGAGGCGAACCGCATCTATGGCGAGACGATTTCCGCGCCCTCGACCGACCGCCGCATGCTGGTGATCAAGCAGCCGATCGGCGTCGTCGGCACGATCACGCCGTGGAACTTCCCGGCCTCGATGGTGGCCCGCAAGATCTCGCCCGCACTCGCCGCCGGCTGCGCCATCGTGCTGAAACCCGCCGAACAGACCCCGCTGGTTGCCGGCGCCATGTTCGCGCTCGCCGAAAAGGCGGGCTTCCCGGACGGCGTGCTGAACCTCGTCTATGCGGCGGAAGGCGACGCGGTCGGCCACGAGCTTTGCACCAATGCCAAGGTGCGCAAGATCAGCTTCACCGGCTCGACCGAAGTCGGCCGCCTGCTGATGCGCCAATGCGCCGACCAGATCAAGAAGGTGAGCCTCGAACTCGGCGGCAACGCCCCCTTCATCGTCTTCGACGACGCCGATATCGACGCCGCCGTCGATGGCGCGATCCAGGCGAAGTTCCGCAATGGCGGCCAGACCTGTGTCTCGGCCAACCGGCTCTATGTGCAGGCGGGGGTCCATGACGAATTCGCCGAGAAATTCGCTGCCCGCGTCGCCACGCTCACCGTCGGCGACGGCTTCGCCCCGGATGTCGCGATTGGCCCGCTGATCGACACCCGCGCCCGCGCCAAGATCGAGGCACACATCGCCGACGCACTCGAAAAGGGTGGCACGATCCGCTGCGGCGGCGCGCGCATCGACCGCGACGGCACCTTCTTCCAGCCGACCGTTCTCACCGACATCGCGTCCTCCATGCGCGTCGCCCAGGAAGAAACCTTCGGGCCGCTTGCCCCCATCATCCGCTTCGAGGACGCCGATCAGGTCGTCCGCGAAGCCAACGACACGATCTACGGCCTCGCCGCCTATTTCTACGCCTCCAACCTCAAGCGCGTCTGGCGCGTCGCCGAAGCGCTGGAATACGGCATGGTCGGCATCAACACCGGCCGCATGTCCTCCGAAGCCGCCCCCTTCGGCGGCATGAAACAATCCGGCATCGGAAGAGAAGGCTCACGGCATGGGCTGGAGGACTATCTGGAGATGAAATATTTGTGCATGGGGGGGATTTGAGGGCGTGTGCAGAAGTCGACATAGGCATTGCTGGCGGATTTTCACCAACCTCGCTTTACTGTAAAGGCTTTCGGCCTTATATATTCTCCACAAGGAGAATGATTATGGCTTTAGCATCCCGCGCCTATACACCTACTGAGGCGGCCGCCGTGAGTGGGGTCGCCGTCAAGTCGGTGCATAATGCCATCGACAAGCGCATTATCGTGCCCCGAGCCTCGGGGCGAAGCGGCCGAGCGCTTTCCGACGACGATCTTCTGCGTATCAAACTCTGGTACGGCGTCGGTTCGATCCTCACCGCCGAACGCCGCAAGCGCCTTTTCGATCATATTGACAAACACCCCGACGCCGCGACCGTCAGAGCGGACGATTACCTGATCGTGGATGTGGCCCGCGCCCGCGAACAGTTAGCCGAGAGAGCGCATGCGCTTCTGGAAGCCGAAGACATGATTGAAACCAACAAGGGCATCCTTGGCGGCGAACCCGTATTTCGCAACACCCGCATCCCGGTCCGGGCGATCGCCGCGATGGCTTCGAAAGGCGCGGATAAAAATGAAATCCTCGACGGCTATCCCGCGCTCAACGCCCGGATGGTCGATCTCGCCGAAATCTGGACCACAGCCCATCCCGCCAGAGGTCGTCCGCGCACGCTTGCCGAAATGGGCGAGAAGTGGAAATCGGAGAAACGCGTCGCCCTGCCCAAAAGCCCAAAAACAACGACATCTGGCGGCACTCCGTGAAGTTTCTGATCGACGAGTGCCTGCATACATCACTCGTCAAGGTCGCTCAGGAGAGCGGCCACGAAGGCTTTCATGTCAATTGGCTCGGCTGGAGCGGCGAAACGGACTGGGACCTTATGCCCCGGATCGTCGCGCAGGACTTTACCTTCGTCACCAACAATGCCCGTGATTTTCGCAAGCTTTTCGCCAAGGAAGAGTTACATGCAGGGCTGATCATCATCGTTCCGCAGGTGCTGCCATCCCTGCAGAGAGACCTATTCGCCATCGTGTTACAGACGCTGGAAATCGGCGAGGAGATCATCAACGAGGTGATGGAAATCAGCATGGACGGCAACGATGCTGTTCTGCGGCGTTACACCCTGCCCGAAAGTTGACGCCTCACCCCTCATACCCCCGGATCACCGCCAGAAACGCCTCCCCATAGCGCTCGAGCTTCGACTGCCCCACGCCCGAAATCGAAAGCAGCGCCTCCTCCGTCATCGGCCGTTCCGCTGCCATCTGTGTGAGTGTCGTATCCGGAAACACCACATAGGGCGGCACGGAGAGCGACTTGGCGATCGCCATGCGGGTGGCGCGCAACTCTTCGAAGAGACCCATATCCGCCTCAGGCAGAGCGGCTTTGGCCTTGGCGGCGGAGGCTGACGAGCCCTTCGCGGACTTACCCTTGCCCGGCCGATCCTTGCGGAAGAACACCTGCCGCTCGCGCTTGAAGACGGCGCGGGCGTCGGGTTCCAGCTTGAGTGACCCGAAGGCCGCGTGGTCGACGCGGACGAAGCCGGCGGCCAGCAATTGGCGGTAGACGGATTGCCAGGTCTTGGCGGGAATATCCTTGCCAGCGCCGAAGACCGGCATTTCCGTATGGCCGAAACGCAGCGTGCGTTCGTTTTCGACGCCCATCAGAACATCGATCAGATGCCCTGCCCCGAAGCGCTCGCCGGTGCGGTAGACGGCGGCAAGCGCCTTGATCGCGGCTTCCGTCCCGTCCCAGGTCTCGACCGGCTTCAGGCAGGTATCGCAATTGCCGCAATGGCCCGGATGCGCCTCGCCGAAATGGGCAAGGATTGCCTGTCTGCGGCAGCTGGGCGTCTCGCAGATGGCAAGCAGCGCATTGAGCTTGGCGCGCTCGACGCGCTTCACCTCGTCCGCAGCCCCGCCCTCATCGATCATCCGCCCGCGCTGGATGACATCTGCCATGCCGTAGGCCATCCAGACTTCCGACGGCAGACCGTCACGCCCCGCGCGCCCTGTCTCCTGATAATAGGCCTCAACCGAGCCCGGCAGATCGAGATGCGCGACATAGCGCACATTCGGCTTGTCGATCCCCATGCCGAAGGCGACGGTGGCGACAAGGCAAAGCCCCTCTTCCTTCAGGAACGCATCCTGATTGGCGTCGCGCACCGCGCGGTCCATCCCGGCGTGATAGCCAAGCGCGTTGATCCCTTGCGTGTTCAGCCATTCCGCCGTGTCCTCGACCTTCGCGCGCGACAGACAATAGACAATCCCACTCTCGCCCTCGTGGCGGGAGAGAAACCGCAGCAATTGCTGCCGCGGTTGGTCACGCTCGACGATTTCGTAGGCAATGTTCGGCCGGTCGAAGGATGAGGTGAAGACCTGAGCCTTCTCCAGCGCCAGCCGCTCGATAATGTCTTCCCGCGTATGCGGATCGGCCGTGGCGGTCAGCGCCATGCGCGGCACGCCGGGGTAAAGTTCGGCAAGCTTGCCGAGGTCGCGATATTCGGGCCGGAAATCATGCCCCCATTGCGAAACGCAATGCGCCTCATCAATGGCGAACAACGCAATCTTCACGCCCCGCATCAGCTCGGCAAAGCCCGGTGTCGCCGCCCGTTCGGGCGTCACATAGAGAAGTTCGAGTTCGCCTTTGGAAAGCGCACGGCGGACGGCCGCATATTCATCACCACTCAGTGACGAATTCAGCGCCGCCGCCGGAACGCCAAGCTGTTTCAACGCCTCAACCTGATCGCGCATCAGCGCAATCAGCGGCGAAATGACGATGCCCACGCCATCGCGGCAGATGGCGGGGATCTGGTAGCAGAGAGATTTGCCCGCGCCGGTCGGGAAGAGAACCACAGCGTCACCGCCGGATACAACGGTCGCGACGACCTCGGCCTGGCTGCCGCGAAAGGCCGGATAGCCATAGACCCGCTTCAATATGGAAAGCGGGTCTCTTGCCCCTCCCGGGGCCCAGTTCAGATCGTCAAGCGTGCGTGTCATGGCCCATCACATAGCAGCAGCGGTCGCGCTCCTGCTAGGCCAAAGGCAAGCAGCACTCACTTCACGATGGCCGCTCCACCGGAAATTTCCACCGTCTCGCCACCGCTCAAGCCGATGCGGTCGCCATTCGGCGCTGTGATGAAGCAGCCCGAAGGGCAAATGCTTTCCGTCGCGCCCGCCGGCAGTGGAATCTTGGAGCGATTGCCGTTCTCGACGACATCGATAACGACGGCCTTCTTGTCGCCGTTGGTGATGTCGGCGGCGAGTGCCGGCAATACGCCGGCGAGAGATGCAGTGGCAACGAGTGCGATCGACAGGATCTTCATGAGCGCCTCCTCTCAAGAGAGGACAGACCCAAAGCCGCCCTCTTGAGGACAGACTATCGCCCTTTTTCGCTGAATGCGACCTGAATGCGACGTTCAGCCTCAGTTGCTCTGCGGACCGCCGCCATGGCCGCTGCTCTGGCCCTCGCTATCTCCGTCGCCATCGCCGTCATCGTCACCGTGATGGCTGCCGTCGTCATCTTCAGGCCGATGCCCCAGCCCGCCCATATTGGTGTAGACCTTTTCCGGATTGCCCTCGAAATGGCCGCGCCGCGTCACAGCCTCTCGTAGGATGGAGGCCACGCCATCCTCGATCTTCAGATGCAGGTCGCGCTGCGGGAACGGGAACTCGATCCCCTCCTCCTTGAAACGCTCGAAAATGGTCAACCGGATATCGTTGCGCACCTTCAGGCCGTCGAGAACGTCGGCGAGATGCACCCGGAGTTCGAAATTCAGCGAGGAATCGCCGAAGCCTTGGAAGGCGACGACAGGCTCTGGCGTTTTCAGCACATTCTCCTGTGCCCGCGCAATTTCGAGCAATATCTCCATGACGCGTCGCGGGTCGGACTCGTAGCCAACCCCGACGGCAATCTCAACCCGGCCCAGCCGGTTCTTGTGCGTCCAGTTGCCCACGGAAGCGTTGATCAGCTCCGAGTTCGGCACGATGATCGAAAGATGCTGGAACGTCTCGATTTCCGTCGCGCGCACGGAAATACGGCGAACGAACCCTTCCGTGGTGCCCGTAATGACCCAGTCGCCAACCTTGAAGGGGCGCTCAACAAGCAGAATGAGGCCAGAGACAAAGTTCGAGACGATATTCTGCAGGCCGAAACCGATACCGAGCGAGAGAGCGCCGGCGACGAGCGCGAGGCTGGAAAGGTCGATGCCAGCCGCCGAGATGCCAAACAGCGCGGCAACGGCGATGCCCACATAGCCGAAGCCTGTCTTGACCGAGTTGCGAACGCCGCTGTCGAGTTTGGAACGGGCCAGGACGTTGCCGTCCAGCCAGCCCTGAAGCCAGCGCGTGACCCACAGGCCAACGAAGAAGAAGGCCACGCCGGCCATCAGCCCGATCAGGGAGAAGTGGAATTTGCCGATGGTGATCTCGGTAAAGATCTGCGACACCCAGGTCCAGATTTCCTGCAACTGGAAACCCCATTGCACCAGAAGCAGCGGAACGCCGATCACGATCGCAATCGCGTAAAAGGCAAAGCCCACCACAAGCCCGATCTGATCCAGCGTCAGTTCCTCAAGCTTGAAACGGCGCTGGCAGTAGCGGCCGAATACGGTGTCGCCGAAGGCACCCGGCTTGATGATGGCGCGACCGGAGAGGAGACCGAGAAACGTGGTGACCACGACCGCACCCGCCATGACGATCTGCGTGGCGGCAAAGCGCGCCAGCCCGACATAGCCAAGCAGTGCTGCGGCAATGAGAGCGAGGCCCGCAACAGCCAGGGGCCAGCGCACGACGCGCGGCCAGGCCTGCCCGTTTTCCGAACCATCTTGGGGGCGGATCGGCTTGATGAAGGAGATGGCGAACAGCATGGCCCCGGCGATGATCGAGGTGACATAGCTCTTGACCACCGTGAGCACGACATCGGCCCCCAGCGCCTTGCTGACCGCACTCAGGAAAAAGTCGACGCTGATGACCACGGCCAGGGCCACGATGCTGACCTTGAGAAGGCGCGCCCCTCGATTGGTCACATGCGCAAGGCGCCAGTTGGGCTCCCGCGGCGCCAGAACCGCCGTCGTCAGGCGATAGACAAAGAAAATTGCCAGCAAGAGGCCGAGGAAAGCCCCGACAATCGGCGCGACGTCGGCTCGCAGAACGTTGAAATTGTCCAGCAGGAACAGGCTGATCGCATCGAAGACGAGGAGCGCGAGCGTCGGCAGGATTGTCGACCAGAAGGCGACAGAGAGCCGGCTCAGATAGGCAGGCTTCTCAATGCCTGAAATGCGCCTGACCAGCGGCGACAGGAGCCGATAGGAAAACGTCACGATGACCAGCGCCGCCAGCAATGAGAAGAACAGC
Source organism: Ensifer adhaerens (assembly GCA_900215285.1). NCBI lineage: Bacteria > Pseudomonadati > Pseudomonadota > Alphaproteobacteria > Hyphomicrobiales > Rhizobiaceae > Ensifer > Ensifer adhaerens. Next base: position 2,316,996 of record OCMG01000004.1, on the reverse strand, counting down.
GCACTCATCAGCTGGTAGAACTTGAAGGTCCAGATGAAGCGGAACCAGCTGCCGATCGACTGCAGGAAATCGCTCTTCTCCTCGGTGAAGGCGCTCGCCGCCTCCGTGAGCGTATCCAGCGTCACATCCGTCTTCTTCAGAAGCGTGTTTGTGAACAACGTCCGGCGATCTTCGGTGATCTGGTTGGAAAGCTTGCGCGAGGAGATGGACAGGTTTTCTGCATCACCTGTCACGGAATTGATCATCGCGCGTTCTGCATTCAGCTTGTCCCGCTCTGCCTTGACCGCGGGGTCCTCGGCCGTGCCGGCCGGCGGCGGGTCGCCAAGGGCGGCCAGCCGTTCGCGAATCTGCGTCAGGCGCGGGTTGAATGAAACGGACACGTCGAGGATCGACTTGGTGAGCGCATCGACCTTCAGCTTCAGATCGGCAAGTTCCTGATCGTCATTAGACCTGTCACCAACCTGCCCTGTCAGCGCCTTCAGTGTATTGGCGGCGTCGCTCAGTTGCTTGCGCGCAGCCTCGACCGGGCTGGGTTCAGCAGCCACGACAGGGCTTGTGGCAGGCGGGGCCGGTGCGGGCGCGGGTTGCGCATCCTGTGCCAGCGCGGGCGAAAGCAGGCCCGCTCCGGCAAGCGTGATGGCAAGGAGAGCTGCGAAAAATCTGGATGCTGGTTTCGTGGTCATGGAAGCCGAATATTCACTGTAAAAGAAATTTCAATATCGAGCGCTGCATTCAGAAGCTGCTGCCCGGCAGTTTCAGAAACTCGACTTCCGCTTCCGTCGATTCGCGCCCCAGAAAGGCATTGCGATGCGGAAACCGGCCGAAGCGCGCCACGATGTCGCGATGGCGCACGGCATAATCGAGAAGCTCGGCGTCGGGAAGGTCCGAAAACAGCCGCACGGAATATTCTTGGTCCTCGATCCCCTCGGAATGCTCGAACGGCAGGTAGAAGAAAGGCCGCTGGCGGCCATGGACCAGCCTGTCGGCGCCCGCAGCAATGGCCAACCGCGCTTCGCGCCGTGCGAGCCCGTCGGTCGCAAAGGCAAGCGGCGTGGCGCGATACATGTTGCGTGGAAGCTGATCCAGCACGATCACCGTCGCAAGCCGCGCAGCCGGATCGGCGCGCCAAGGCGGCTCGATCGACCGCGCAAGCGCCAGATGCGTGGTGCGGAAACGACGCAGGACCTGAAGGTCCAGTGCCGGAGTGGAATTGTACCAGTCGCGATCGGTCAATTCCTCGAACCAGAAGGTCAGGACTTCGTGCGGAGAGGCCACCCTATCCCCTTCAGGCATCGTCATTGCTCCTTGGCTTTCGGCCCCATTATGCGCCCGACCGGAATGTCGAAAAGCGCCTTCCCGCAGAAATCAGGGTATTTTATGTTCCTTGTATCCGAAACCTTATGCAGTTTCAGGGCCTTGCACACGAAAACACGGGAGATGACGAAAAAAGATTGAAACGGTGCTTGCCAACCAGAATGAACCTGTTTATACGCCCCTTCACCGAGACGGGAACGCCGGTTTCGGGTGTGGGTGATTAGCTCAGTTGGTAGAGCAGCTGACTCTTAATCAGCGGGTCCACGGTTCGAGCCCGTGATCACCCACCAAATTTTGACTTGATATATCAAGCAGTTAAACAAGCGCCAGCCGGTGACGGCGGCGCTTGTTTCCGTTTGCCCTCAGATTTCCAAAAGCCCGGAGGCGACGCGCACGGCCTGCCCGCCGATACGTGCCCGCGAAATTTCGCCGGCTGTCACATCGATGTGAAGATGGATCTTCGAGGCGCGACCCATTTCGACGCCCTGAGCGATCACGAAGGAATGATGCCCGTCCTGCAGCCTGTCGCAGGCGTGGATGATACCCGACAGGCCAGCCACAGCCGCACCCGTCGCCGGATCCTCCGCAATACCCATGTCGGGCGAAAACATGCGCGCCTGGAAATGAGAAGCACCGCTGCCACGGCAGTAGACATACGCCGAGACGAGATGGCCGCCGGTAAACGGAGCCACCCGTTCCCACAGCGCGGGATCGAAATCGACCTCGGCAAGCGTGGCGACGTCCTTTACCGGAACGAAAAGGAAGGGCACGCCCGCCGACCAGACGCTGGGATAATGATTCTCGAAGCCGACATGCTTGACGCTGATCGCCAGCGCATCGGCGATGCCCTGGCGTTCGAGCGCGTTCTCCAGCTTGTAATGCGAGGATTTGGTCGGCAGGTCGAATTCGGCGAAAGACGCGCCTGTTTCGGATACCCGCACCGCGCAGCGCACCGGCCCGACCTTCTCCTCCAGAACCGAGACCTGATCGATCGCAAGGCCGCCTCCGGCACGCTCGGCAAGCGCGATGGCGGTGCCGACCGTCGGATGCCCCGCAAACGGGAGTTCGCGTCCGGGGGTGAAAATCCGCAGGCGCGCCGTATGCGCCGGGTTGTCGGAGGCGAAGACAAATACAGTCTCTGAGAGATTGAACTCCCCTGCAAGGGCCTGCATGTCCTCTTCGGACAGGCCCTCCGCCTCCAGAACCACGGCGAGCGGATTGCCCTTCAGCCGTTCATCGGTGAACACGTCGTAGAGCACGTAAGGGCGCGCCATGTCCTAGTCTCCTTGCAAGATGCCATTGATCGGCGAATCGCTTGAAAAAATCCAATCGATTATCGGCGGCATGAAGGCGGGATAGTTGCGGCCTTCCCGGCTTTTGTCGCGAATGATGACGGGTCCGGCGATTTCCTGCTCCACATCGGTCTCCATGTGGTGACGGACTCGCGCACAGGCCTCTTCCGCATCATAGGGAAGAAGAAAGATCCGGAACAGCGTCACGGCCCGGAAGACCCGGACCCCGAGGTAGCCGCCCAGCGGCGCTGCGCTCGCAAGGTCGATGCCGGTCTCCTCCAGCACCTCGCGCATCATGTTGGCATCGAGATCGACCTTCCCATCGACAATGTCGTGAGCATCCAGCGAACCGGCCGCGCAATAAATGCGTCCGGCATTCGCCGTCTTCGCAGCCATCTCTATCGCAAGGATGGCGCCATCGCTGGTAATGGGCACGGCAATGGGAAAGAGATGCTCGGCCACAGGCCGATCCGGCTGCTTGCGCCACCACAGCATAGTCGCATAGGGCGTGAGATGGCCCGTGGCCGTCAACCGACCGTCCGCATCAATGCGGACATCGCGGTGGATCAGCATCTCGCCATTGAAAAGCGCCGGCTTGGCCGCTTGTTCGGCGACCCAGTTGGCCTCGATCTCCTCGCGCCGCTGCAGGTAAAGCGGATGCGGCCCGGCGGCGACGTCCACATCATAGCCACTCAGATTGAACAGCACGCCGTCCTGCGGCCAGACGAAACCACGCAGTGACAGGTTCATGAAAAGACATCCAGTTCGATGACGACCGGGCAATGGTCCGAGGATTTGGGCCTGTCCCAGCCGACGCGCGGGTAGCGCTCCACCCCCTGCCCTGGCGGGAATACGATGCGATAGGGTTGACCGGCCCGGATGATCTCGGGAACGGCATTTCGGTTCAGCCCGGCCAGGTGCGGCGAGAGCCAGATGTAATCGAGCTGGCTCAGGTGACGCTCAGCCGGCCCTCGCTGGTGAAAATGCGTCCAGCGATCGTCCGCCGGTCGCCGCGCCACGACATTCTCGGCAAATCCACCGGCGGCAAGGATGTCGACGACGCTCCCGGGCTCGTCCACATGCGTGAAGGTGAAGCCGCTTCGCTTGTCGCCCGCGACCTGAAGCTTTTCGCCATAATCGTTCATGTCGCCGCAGATCGCATAATTGGCGCGGCTCGCCGGTTCCATGTCGAAGCGACGCGACACGATTTCCCGCACAGCCCGCGCCTCGGCATGACGCACCGGCACGGAGGCGCTGCGCCCATCGAGGCCATTGCGCCCGCCATTCATCGACTTGAAATGCACGACATAGACCGTGAAGGGCACACCGCCGATCTTCAGATCGGCTTCCAGGCAGTCGCGCTTGAAGATCCGGTCGTGCGGCTTGTAATCCAGCGCTGCGAGCTCGGGCGTGAAGAGGTCAAGATCGGCATAGGTCAGCCGCGCATGGCTGCGAATGTCAACCAGTTCGATCGGCGCGCCGGAGCGAGTCGTGTCGCGCATCATCAAGGCCACATCGATACCGCGCGAATCATTGCCCTCCATAAGATATTTCTGTCGGTAGCCCTCGCCGATCATGCGATAGAGATAGCCGTATTCGAAGGCCTTGAGGGCTTCGATACTGTCGACCTCCTGCAAGCACAGGATGTCTGCATCCATGTCTGCGATGGCCAGAGCGGTCAGTTGGCGCGTATCGTCCGTGGAGGCAATCAGTCGCGCCTCTTCCAGCCGTTGGAACTCGGCCTCGCCGCGGATATCGAAGAGACGAAGCGCCCGGTCCTGATGCAACTCGTTGCGGTAACCGCTGAAATCGAAGCGCGAGAGAAGGTTTTCGATATTGAAGGTTCCGAGCCTGACGCTCATCCGTCATCCTTGTCGCTGCCGGGCAAACGATCCGCGCGTCAACCAGAACCGGCTTCAGCAGGAACACAATGGGATCCCATGCCTCCGGACCAGCGGAGCATGCAGCGCCGCGCAGCCTCAAGGTAGCCGAAGGCTGGGCTTTGTCAAACGGTCGCCTGCACAGCGGCAGGTTTTTCCCCGGCCTGCGCGGCAGCCCGCGCCTTGGTCCAGGCGCGAACCTTCTTCTCTGCGGGGACCTCAAGATAGCGATAGCTGAAATGGGCCAGGAGAACGACCAGCAGGACTGATCCGAAGGCCAGAAGATTGTTTCCGATCGGGCCCAACACGATGATCTTTGTCGGCGCGCCGTGAAAAATCTGCGTTTCCACAAGCGGAATATGGGCCAGTTTCTGGATGGCCTCGGCGACATTGACGAAGCGAAGCAGCACGAAGGCATGGATCACGTAGACCGACAGGGAAATCGTCCCGAGATAGACCAGCGCCGGCTGACCGAGCAGACGCGACACAACACCCTTCTGCAGAGCAAAAATGAGCAGCGGGAGCGTGTAAAGCGCGGGAATGATCGCAGAAATCCGCGACGCGCCCAGCACGGCGGGAAGCGCAAAGATGGAAATGCCCGCAATCACCTCAAGCACATTCCAGACCCACATGGGAACGCGCTCGTCCATCTTGTTCTTCTTGATCCCGTAAAAGACGTAGAAGGTCAGCGCGCCGCCGGCAAAACCATAGGTCGAGCGAAAAAGGCCGTACTGATAGTTCTCACGAAGGGGATGCTCTGAGAGGAGCACGAGCAGCAGCGGCGACACGATGAAGCCGACAATCGCGAAAGGCCAGAAACGCTTGATCGGCGCGAGCATGCAGAGCGCGAAGATGACATAGGCCGTCCACTCGGTCGAAAGGCTCCATGCCGGATAGTTCCAGGTCAGCATGTCATGGATATCGAGACTCTGGATCAGCAGAAGGTTGGTCAGCAGCGACGGCAGGGTGTTTCCTCCGCTGAACGGCGCGCGCTCGACAAGGCCCGCCTTGTTGCCGAAATAGACCAGCACCACTTCGAACAGAACGAAGAGCATCAGCATGACAAAATAGATCGGATAGATCCGGCCGAGCCGCTCGATGAGGAAGCGCTTCACGCCATAGCCATTGGCAAGCTTCGGCTCATAATGGGCAACGATCACGAAGCCGCTGAACAGGAAGAACATGTCGATGATGGCGGAGCCGGAATAATAGAAGTTCGTGTCCTGAAGGACGACATCCCCGGGGAAATGCGCCAGCACCACCATGAGCGCCAGAATGCCCCGCCATCCATCCAAAGCCGTCAGTCGCATAACGATCCGTCCCTTGACTGCAACAGCAGGGCGAAGGCCGCTGCTGTACCTCTTTATGGAACGGTCCAACGCCGCCCGCCTTTCGCATAAAGCTAAAGGCAGGCGCGTTGATATTTCATGACCGGAACTGGTTAACCCGCCATTTCGCCCTTGATGAGCGCACCCAGGCGAGAAATCCCGGTCTCGATGGCGTCATCGGAGGCGCATGAGAACGACAGTCGGATCGTGTTCTCGCCCGTTCCGTCCGCGTGGAAGGCCTTGCCCGGGACGAAGGCGATGCGATGATCGCGGATGGCCTTGGCCAGCAGCGACGCGCCGTCAAACCCCTTTGGCAGCGTCACCCAGACGAACATGCCGCCTTCCGGCTTCGTCCACTCAACGCCAGCCGGCATGTATTTTGCCATGGCTTCGAGCATGCGGTCGCGCCGGTGGCTGTAGGTCTTGCGGATCTTTTCGACCTGCGCATCGAAGATCTTGTGCGCGACCTTGCCCATGACGACCTGGTTGACCGTCGAGGAATGGAGATCGGACGCCTGCTTGACGAGGACGAGTTTGCGAATGACATCCTGTGCCGCGACGATGTAGCCGAGGCGAAGGCCCGGTGCGAGCGTCTTGGAGAAGGAGCCGCAATAAAGCGTACGCGTCTTCTCGATATCGCCGCCATTGCGTTCGATGTCGAGCGCCAGAATCGGCTTGACCGTCTCGCCGCTGTAGCGGAGCTGCTGGTAGGCAGCATCCTCGACAATGGCGATATCGAGCGCTTCGGCAAGGTTCAGGATGTTCTCGCGGCCCGCGCGCGGGATCGTCTCGCCCGACGGGTTGGAGAATTCCGGGACGCAATAGGCAAACTTGACACGGCCGCCGGCCTGCGCGGCCTTCTCGGCATAGGTCGCCGGCTCGCGATTGGTCATCGGATCCAGCTTGTCGTAGTTCGGCTCATAGGCATTGAAGGCGCCCAGCGCGCCCATATAGGTCGGCCAGGTGACCAGCGCCGTATCCTTCGGCGAAAGCAGAACCTTGCCGATATAATCGAGACCCTGCTGCGACCCGGAAACGATGAAGATATTATCCGGCGTGCAGGGAATGCCGAGCTTGCCCATCTCGCCGACCAGCCATTCGCGCAGCGGCCTGTAGCCTTCAGAGACCGAGTACTGGAGCGCGGGCACGGCTTCGGGACCTGTCAGCACTTCGGCATAGGCCTTGGAAAACTCCTCAGCCGGAAACAGCGTCGCATCGGGGATCCCACCGGCAAAGGAAATGATATCGGGCTGCTCGAGCAATTTCAGCAGCTCTCGGATTTCGGACGCCTTCATGCGGCTCGCGCGTGAAGCGAAGATATTTTCCCATTCCATGGTGGTTCATCCCGTCGATTTGTTATGGGTCAAGGTAACCATGCCCTGCAGTTTATGTCAACAATGCTGACCTATCTAAACGACGCAAAATCAGCGAATCTTAACATTGCACTTCTAGTCTCGCGACACTCACAATGCCATGACATCCGCGCCGTCCTTTTGCAGCAAGAAATTCATGTCCGAACCTCTTCGAACGATGACGAATATCCCGGCACTGTTGCACATTCGGCGGCTAATCCTCATCGCTTTCCCCATTGTGGCAATCGCCGCGTTCCTAAACGCCGCTTGGCACATCGGACCATGGTTTGACGAGTTCTGGAGCTACTATTTCGCAGACCCTTCAGTGCGCATCGGCGAGGCCTTCCAGTTCCGCTGGACCACTGACGTTCACCCGCCACTCTTCTCGTTCCTTTCCTGGATGGCGAGCAATATCGGTCTGCCACGCACGATCGAAGCGGGGCGCATGCTCAACCTGTTGCCGCTCTTGGCCTCAGTCGCCTATCTGGCCGCCTTCTGGCGGTTCAACCGCGAGGACAGACCGTTTCTCCTGACCTTCGTGCCGGGCGTTTTCGCACTTGTACAGGTCTTGGCCACTTTCGCGGAATTCCGCTCCTATTTCACCGGTGTTTCGGCGTTCATTATCCTACTGGTCACGCTCAAGCGGCTGCATCGGCGGGGAGAGGAGCGCCTGGAAGGTGGCAACGCCATTCTGGTCTGGTCCGGCCATGTCGTCAGCCTCGGGCTTTGCATCAATCTTCATTTCGTGTTTTCGATCCTCGCCGTCGCAGTTGTCGGGACCTTCGCTTTCGCCGCCTTGCTACGCGGCGACCGATCGCTATTTCTGGCGCATCTCCTGACCGGCATCGCCTGCTGCCTGCCCTTGGCGGTGACCACCGCCTTCCAGTGGAGCTACCTGACCACAACCTCCAAAGACTACTGGTTGAAGACATCTCCGCTGCATGCCATGTCGCTGCTGTTCCAGTCCATCCTAATGCCTCTCGACCAGAGTACGGCAACGACCGCGGCTTGGCTGGGTGCGCTTGGCACGCGGGTCCTGTCGCGTGAAGGACGCCGGGCAGACGATCTCTACGCGGTGACACTCCTGGTTTCCATTGTGTCTTCGGGCATCCTTGTGTTCGTCTACACCGCTGCGACCGGGGCGCTGGCCATTCGCTATCTGGTGCCCATCTGCATTCTCGTCACCGCTGCGCTGGCGGCGGCCTGCGGGCAGGCCCTGCGAACCCACGGGCTGGTGCAGGCTCTTTTCCTGATCTTCTGTCTGGCGGCGATCGTTGATACGTCGGTGCAGGCCGCTCGGATTCCCCAATGGAATGAAGCCGCACGTTTCGTCGCGGCGCGGCAGAAAGCATGCCCCTGCGCGCGCATCGCCCCCTTGCGCGCCGTCCTCAAGGACAACACGGCCAATGTCGAGGCCAATTACGACATGGCCTATCAATATCTTGCAAAGCGTTGGCACATGACCGTGGGTGCACTGGACAGGATGCCGGGCACACGTCCCGATCCCACCTGTCCCGATTATTACTGGATCGACAACCAGTTCGCCGCGGCCAGACGGAGCGAACCGGCCCTGAAAGCCGAACTGCTGCAGCGCTTCCCGAAGCTAGAGGGCTGCTCGATCCTGACGCATGTCATGAGTTCTGACGCCGTCGTCTTCGAAGTGACCGGCGAGCCGCCGACCTGCCATCGCTGACACCGAAAGACATCTCGGAGAGGTCAACTTGCGACAACAAGAAGGCCGGGAAAGTTGCCCTCCCCGGCCTAGATGTCATTGAAGGGGCCGCAAGCCGCGATTAGTTGCGGGCCTTGTCGACCAGCTTGTTCTTGCCGATCCAGGGCATCATGGCGCGGAGCTTTTCGCCGACCTGTTCGATCGGATGCTCGTCGTTGAGGCGGCGGGTTGCCTTGAAGCGCGCAGCGCCCGAATGCCATTCCTGCATCCACTCGGAGGTGAACTTGCCGGACTGGATGTCCTTGAGCACGCGCTTCATTTCGGCCTTCGTTTCAGCCGTGATGATGCGCGGGCCGGACTGGTATTCGCCCCACTCGGCCGTGTTGGAGATCGAGTAGTTCATGTTGGCGATGCCGCCTTCATAGATCAGGTCGACGATGAGCTTCACTTCGTGCAGGCACTCGAAATAGGCCATTTCCGGAGCATAGCCAGCTTCGGTCAGCGTTTCGAAGCCGGCGCGGATGAGCTCGACGAGACCGCCGCAGAGGACGACCTGTTCGCCGAAGAGGTCGGTTTCGCACTCTTCGCGGAAGTTGGTTTCGATGATGCCCGAGCGGCCGCCGCCGACGCCGCAGGCGTAGGAGAGCGCGAGTTCAAGCGCATTGCCCGAAGCGTTGTGGTGGACGGCAACCAGGCACGGCACGCCGCCGCCCTTCTGGTATTCGCCGCGAACCGTATGGCCGGGGCCCTTCGGTGCGATCATGACGACGTCGACAGTCTTCTTCGGCTCGATGAGGCCGAAGTGAACGTTGAGGCCGTGAGCGAAGGCAATCGCTGCGCCGTCGCGGATGTTCGGCGCGATGTCGGCCTTGTAGATGCCCGCCTGGAGTTCGTCCGGTGTTGCCATCATCATGAGGTCGGCCCAGCCGGCAGCTTCGGCAACCGTCATGACCTTGAAGCCGTCAGCTTCAGCTTTGGCAGCGGTGGCCGAACCGGCCTTGAGAGCGATCGCAACGTTCTGTGCGCCGGAATCCTTCAGGTTCAGCGCATGGGCGCGGCCCTGCGAACCGTAACCGATGATGGCGACCTTCTTGGACTTGATGAGGTTGAGATCGGCATCCCGATCGTAATAAACGCGCATGTCTGGTTCCTTCCCTTGATTAAGGCGTCTGTCTGTTGCGGCAAGAATTCACGCATGCCTGATGCGCGGCTCTTCCCATTTGTTCGCGGCACCATAGAGGCGCAGGAAGGCATCGACCGCCCGCTCCGCCCTGGAACCGAATTCCTTGCGCGCCGCTTCCGGGGAAACGCCCAGCAACATGCGCACGTGAAGATCGCTGACGGCCAGACCGTATAATGTCTGATAGGCCTCGCCGCCATCGGAAAAATCGAGAAGACCGGAGCGTCGTCCGGCATCCAGAAGCGCCATCGCGCGCTTGCCGATCGGCCCGCGCCCGCGCTCCAGCATCAGCCGTCCAAGCTTGCCGCCGCCAGCGCCCGCCTGGCCGATGGAGAGGCGATTGAGCGCCAGCGACACCTCGCCGGAAAGCACATCCACGAGATCGCGCACGAAGGTCAGCAGATGTGCCCTCAGTTCTTCATGCGTCAGTTTGCCGCCCGCAGGTTCGTAGGTGCGGACCTTGGACGCCTGATAGGCGATCATCGCGGCAAGCAGACCGTCACGGTCGCCGAACCATTTGTAGAGGCTTTCCTTGGAGCAATTGGCGGCGCGCGCCACGCCCGCCGTCGTCAATGCCTTCTCGCCGCCCTCGACGAGAAGACGCAACGCCTCTTCCAGAACGGCGTTCTGGCGCGGGGAAAACTGATCCTGCTCCGGTTTGCTCATCGTCCGACCTCATCTAGTACCGTACGGTACGGTTCGTTTTCTAGCCGCGTCGGAGCTGACTGTCAACGATGAATGCGCGGCGATCGGCGATTTTTCAGCGGGTAAAATGAATGGACACGGCTCTCACCAAAGCATCCTGGAACTGCGGCGTTCCCACGTGGCCGCGATCGAAAAGCACATCGGAACGTATTGCTCCGATGACGCCTCGCAGCATGATGAATTCTGCCTCCGGGCTCGGCCTGCAGGTGCAATCGGCGGCCTTTTCTGCCACAGCGCTGACCAGCGCCCGACTGATCCGCGTAATCGCGTCGTCGTAAAGCTGCCCCAGACCCGGCATGTTGACGGCCGCCTTCAAAAGCGCGCGGCGCACGGCGGAGCGCCCCTCGAAGGGTTTCAGCATCGGAACGATGACCAGCCGCACGATCTCCGCAACCGTCGTCGCCTGCGTTGCGGCAAGCGTTGCGCAGATCTCCCGCTCCTGCCGCTCCATCTCGTGGATCGCCATAGCCCGGTAAAGCGAAGACTTGCCGGAGAAATATCGATAGAGCGTACCGATGGAGAAGCCTGCCCGCTCGGCAACATGATTGGTGGTGACAGCGCGATCATCTTCCCGTTCAAGAAGCTGAGCAGTCGCCTCGAAAAACGTCGCAACCGTCTGGCGCGCACGCGCCTGCCGAGGCGAATTCCGTTCAGGATCAAGAGGTTCCGGCATGGACATCGGTCGGGTTTCCGGTTTGTCGAAAGTGAGTAGCGCGGAGATCGCAGGCTTGCGATCATGCCGCTAGGATATTCATCGACGGAGCCCGTTCAAGAATGAAAACGCCCCTTCTCCCAGCTCTTCTGCCCATGCTCCTTCTCGCCCTCCCCGCCTCGGCCCAGGATGGCGGCAGCAAATCCGGCCTCTTCAACACGCGCTATTGCGAAATACTCACCGTCACGCGCAACGGCTTGAAGGCAACGGCGACCGTCTACAACACGATCGGCTTCAATGATTGCCCGGCCGCCGCCTGGAACGGCATCGACAGGAAAGCCGCCACGAAACAGCTTAGCGCCGACGGCATCGACATGAACGGCCCGCGCTACTGGCTGATCGACGGTATCAAGGGCAAAGGCGTTTCGGCCACCGGCAAGACCATCAATGTCAACGGCATCGAAATGGGCGAGCGCGCCACCCTCGAGGTCTCGCTGAAACAGGCGATGGGCGGCAAAAAGCTCTACACCCCGAACGAGGTGAATCGCGACACGGTCTTCACCTTTCGCGCCGGCAAGCCCGTCTTCGAGCTGACCGATCCGAAAGGTCACGTCTACCGCATGCAGTCCTATTCCCAGATCGTCAACAAGAAGGAAGCGCTTGCTGATCTTGCCGGTCTCGGCGCGAAGCTCAAGCTGCCGAAGGGCTGGACCTATTCGACCCGCATCCTCGACAAGGACTACGACCTTGTCGCGACCGGCCTCGCCTATGTCATTCAGGACGATTTCCTGAATACCTACCAGCGCCTGCCTGCAAAGTGACTGCGAGATGTCCGCTCACCCCTAACCTCTCCTCCGCACGCGCTCTCTCTATCCGACAGCGGTCCCGAAAGGCCGACGATACCGACCAGACCGGGTTGGCACGTCGCTGACGGGCAAGACGGAGGAACTCGATCTTCCACAAATCGCCGCCGGAGCGCCTTGATCGATCGACAAGTTTGTGCTCCTAAAGTCTTTGTCGAGCGCGAGCGCATTTGCCGCGCAAGGTGAGGAACCCCATGAAGACGTTTCTGCTTTCCGCCGTGCTTGCTGTAGGCTGCCTTGTCTCGACCGGAGCTTCTGCCGGCGGCCCCCTGACCCGCTGCGGCTGGGTTTTAAATCCGACACCCGGCAATTGGTATCTTTCCGATGGCGACGGCGATTGGACGCTGGCGACACAGGGAAGCGACGAAGAAGCGGTCGGCATGGAAAACATCGGCGACATCAGCGCCGGCGATTACGAGGCGACCAACGGGAATTACGGATATGCGTGCGGCTGCATGAAGGTACGCGACGATCCGGCCACCATGCGGATTCTCGAAGTGCTGAGCTTTCGCCAGTCGAGTCTTGCCAAATGCAAGAAGGACCCGCACCTCCCGTCCCCGCGTTGACCGCGGATCGTGGGCCGCGGATGGATTGCGAGCCCACATCCGCATCGCTTTGAAACACTTTTCGTAATATTACGAAATTCTGAGATAAAATTCATTAGAGATTTGGGAGTAGACCCATCGAGACGTCCGGCGGTCATGGCTTGACCCGACATCGCCGGAACAGACCGAATGAGGCCCTCGTTTGACGACAGCAACCTTCCTGCTCGCGGTCATGCTCGCGCTTGGCCTTATCGCCTGTGCCGCGGCATTCAGATCCCCGCGCGCGCCTGGCAAAAATGCGTTCATTCTCGCCGTCGTCGGCGCGCTGTGGTGGACCGCCATGGTCCTGCTTCGTTTCGCCACCCCCGACCTTCCGGGCAAGGTGTTCTACAGCGAATTGGCCTGGTTCGGCATTGTTGGCGCACCGATGTTCTGGGCAGCAGGCATCCTGAGCTATTCCGGATACCGCAAGCTCGGCACGCCCACTGCCATTGCGGCCATTGCTGTCTATGTCGCTCTGGCGGGCGTGGCCGCCCTGACCAACGACTGGCATCACGCCATCTATACCGGCATCGTGAATGCCGAACGGCCGAGCTTTTCGCATGGCTGGCTCTTTCACATCCTGATGACGGTGACCTACATCTTCATGATCTGGGCCTGCATCACCGCAATGAGCAGGCTGCAGCTCTCGCAATCACTCCACCGGCGCCAGCTTTTCGGCCTTGTCGCCGCAATGCTGATGCCGTGGATCGCCAATTTCGCCTTCGTCTTCTTTGAGTTCCGTCTGTTCAACGATGACCCCACGCCCTTTGCCTTCAGCCTGACCTCGCTTGCCATGCTGATGATGCAGGAACACGGGAAGCTGTTCGTGGCGCCCCCGATTGCGCGCGACGTGATCTTCAACGTGCTCCCGGACCCGATCATCGTCATCGACGGCGACGCCCGCGTGCTGGAGGTCAACCCCGCGGCCGGAAAACTGCCCGGGCTGGGGGATGGCGCGGTCGGGACGATCCTGGCCAACGACCATCCGCTGCGCGCCTGGCTGGGCCGGGACACCTCCGACCCGCATCAGCTTTTCATCATACACCAGATCGAGACGACTTATGAAGTCTCGGTCCAGCGGCTGGAGAAATGGGGACGCGACGGGTCTGTCATGTTTGTCCTGCGCGATGTGACCGCACGCGAGGCCGCACAGCAGCAGCTTGCCGCCGCGTCCCGCGATCTTGTCGTGCGCCTCAATGAAAATCTGGTCCTGCAGACAAAGCTCGCGGAAGAAGCCTCGCGCGACCACCTGACCGGACTATACAATCGCCGCCACGCCAGCCGGATCATGCCCGACCGCATCGAAGCCCATGGCGTGGAGCAAGCCATCGCCTTCGCCCTTATCGACCTTGACTATTTCAAACAGGTCAATGACCAGTTCGGGCACGACATCGGCGATAATGTCCTGATCGCGTTTGGCAGGATCCTGCAGGACAACATGCCTCCCGGGGGCTGCGCCTTCCGCTTCGGCGGCGAAGAATTTCTTGTTGCCATGCCGGGCAAGGACGCGGTTGCCGCGCTTGCGCTGACCAGACACTGGCGGTCGCTGCTTGCCGAGGAGGCCCCGACGCTCACGCCCGGTTTCCAGCTCACCTTCTCCTGCGGCATAGCAGTGTCTCCAAAAGACGGCCAGACGCTCGGCGCCTGCACGAAGGCGGCCGATATGGCGCTCTACGATGCCAAGCTCAGGGGCAGAAACTGTGACGTGGTCTGGCAAGACAGTCCCAATCCTCTCGACATGGCCTCGTGAGGATCGAAGGGACGGGACGGCGGCACCCCGGCCCCGTCACTCCGCGTAATTGACAGGAAGTGCGAGCCCCGATTTCAGGATCTCCATCGAGATGGAGGCCGAGACGTCAAAGAGCGAGATGTGCCGTACGATCTGCTTGTAGACGGTGTCGTAATGCTCTGCGCTCGGCAGGACGATCTTCAGAATGTAATCGAACGATCCCGTCACGCGGTGGGCCTCCACGATTTCCGGTATGGCGGAAATGACCCGCCGGAATTCGTCGATCCAGCCGTCGCTATGTGTCGCCGTCTTGATGAGGGCAAAGACGGTTGTCGGAACACCCATCTTGCGACGATCGAGCACGGCGACCCGCCGCGCCACATAGCCCGCCTCCTCCAGCCGCTGGATGCGACGCGAACAGGCAGAGATCGAGAGGCTGACCGACTCCGCAATCGCAGCAACGGCAAGACCCGCATCCTCCTGCAAAAGCCGCAGGATCTTGCGATCGCGATCGTCGAGCATGTTTCCTCCCACATCATGCAACTTGCGCCAGATCAAGGCGCGCGGTAATTGCGCACGGGTATAGGTGCGCCGCAAATATTTGCACGGTTCACTCCGAATCGCAAAATATTTGCAAAGAATTCGCCCGAGTCATCGTCCATATTTGCACCATCGGACGCAAACGCGCAAATCGAGGGACTGAAATGAAGAAAATCGGCGTAATCGGCGGCATGAGCTTCGAAAGCACCGCAATCTACTACCGGATGATCAATGAGCGGGTTCGTGCCGAACTCGGCGGTCTTGCCTCGGCCGACATGCTCATCCATTCCGTCAACTTCGCCGACATCGTGGCGCTGCAGAAGGCCGGCGACTGGGCCGAGGCCGCCGAACGGCTGGCCAAGTCCGCTGCCAACCTCGAAAAGGCCGGCGCGGATTGCATCCTAATCGCCACCAATACGATGCACAAGGTTGCCGACGAAGTCGCCCGTCACATCCACATCCCGCTGATCAACATCATCGACGTCACCGCCGATGCCCTCAAGGCAAGACACGCGAAGAAGCCGCTGCTGCTCGCCACGCGCTACACGATGGAAGACGGCTTTTATGCGGAGCGGATGGCGCGCCACGGTCTCTCACTGGTGACACCCGACCATCTCGGCCGCGTCATCATGCATGACGTGATCTTCAACGAACTCTGCGCCGGCCATGTTTCCGAGGCCTCGCGCAAGCGGGTCATCGAGATCATCCAGAAGGCAAAGGACGCGGGCGCCGACAGCGTCATCCTCGGCTGCACGGAAATCTGCATGCTGATCGAGCCGTCCATTAGCCCGCTTCCGACCTTCGATTCGACTGAAATCCATGCCGCAGCCGCTGTCGATTTCTCGCTCGCCGCATCGCGCGCCGAGATGACCGAAGCCGCCTGAACCGCGCCATTCCCACTTCCGCCTGTTCCAGAAAGCCGCCGGCGCATCCGGCGGCTTTTTCGCGTTCGAGTTTGACCAAGTGGAAAAAACCTGTTGCGCCCTCGTCATATTGCTGGAGTAATGCGGCCCTGTTCGCAACCAGGCGGGGATGACAGGCCGGCTTGCGGACGATGGCTAGAGCAGGTCCGAGCCAAAACGGCATCAGCGGTTTTGGGTCCGGACAGCGTGAAACAATAGTCAGAGCATTTCGTGTGATCCGTGTCTCACCGCAAATGCCCTGACATGATCTGGAGGTGATGGATGATGAAGCGATTTTCAAAATTGACGGGTGCGCTCCTGGGCGCCACGATACTCTGTTCGGCAGCCGTGGCGGCGCGAGCCGAAACGGTCAAGATCACCTTCCTCGGCGTCGGCGACGTCTACAATTTTGACGGCGGCAAGACGCGCGGCGGGCTGGCCCGCATGAACGCGGTCGCCAAGGCCGAAAAGGCTGCCAACCCGAACACGATCTATGTGTTCGACGGGGACATGCTCTCGCCGTCCCTTCTCTCCGGCCTCGACAAGGGCCAGAACATGATCGACCTCACCAATATCGTGCCCTTCGATCTCGCCGTTCCGGGCAACCACGAGTTCGACTTCGGCACGCAGAATTTTCTGGCCAAGATGAAGGCCTCAAAATACCCCTGGGCGGCCATCAACATCACGGGCGCAGACGGCAAGCCGATCGAAGGCCTCGCCGGCGTGACGATGAAGACGGTCGCCGGCGTGAAGATCGCGCTGATCCCCGTTGCTCAGGACACCTCGCCAGAAGTGGCGTCCACCGATGACTGGAAGTTCGAATCCACCGTCGAAACCGCGGTTACTGCTGCGAAGAAGGCGCGCAAGGACGGGGCCGACCTCGTCGTGGGCGTGGTTCAGGCTCCCCATTCCAACGACCAGCTGATGTTCGCCTCAAAGGCCTTCGATGTCATCCTGTCGGGCGACGACCACGACATCGTCATGCAGTACAACGGTATCACCGCCTATATCGACACCTCGATTGACGCCAACTACATGATGCCCCTCGACCTCAGCGTGAATGTCGAGGAAAAGGACGGCAAGCGCAAGGTAACGTGGGAGCCGATGTTCCGCTTCATCGACACCGCCACCGTCAAGCCGGACCCCGAAACGCAAGCCAAGGTCGACGAGTTCAAGAAGGAACTCTCCAAGGAACTCGACGTGGCCGTCGGCAAATCGGAAGTCGCTCTCGACAGCCGCCGCAACATGGTCCGCACCCAGGAGACCACCATGGGCAACCTCATCGCCGACGCGCTGCAGGATGCGACCGGTGCGGATGCGACCATCATCAACGGCGGCGGTATCCGCGGCGACAAACAATATGCCGCGAACATAGAGGTCACCCGCAAGGACGTCCTGAGCGAACTGCCGTTTGGCAACAAGACGGTTGTCGTCGAACTGACCGGCAAGCAGATCCTGGAAGCCCTGGAAAACGGCTTCTCGCAGATCGAAGATGGCGCAGGCCGCTTCCCGCAGGTTTCCGGCATGAAGATCGTCGCCGATCCGAAGGCACCGAAGGGCAAGCGTGTCGTATCCGTGACCATCGGCGACAAGCCGCTTGATCCGGCCGCCTCATACAAGATCGCGACCAATGACTACATGCTTTCGGGCGGCGACGGCTACACCGCGTTTACCGGCGGCAAGGTTCTGGTCGATGCCAACAACGGCAAGCTGATGGCCAATGACGTGATGGTCTATCTCCGCAAAATTGGCACGGTAAAAACCGGCGTCGAAGGCCGCATCACCTTCAAGCAGTAAAACTGCGGCCGATTGATCGAAAGGGGTCGGCGATATTCGTCTTGCCCCTTTCGTGTTTGCGTCAGGCGCCGGTCCCCTCATCCGCCGGACGATCCGAGACCGGCTCTGAAAACCTTATTTCAGCACGCCCCTCGTCAGGAATACCGAGGACATCAGGCCATCACGTGCCTGCGGCCCCATGCCCAGAGCCCGCCCCGCATCGGACTGGATAAGTCGCGCAAAAACGACCGTGTCCTTGCCTCGCATGGCCCAACCAACGAACCAGCCGAAAGGCTTTGTCAGCTTGCCATTCGCACCCCTGATGCCGCCCGAACCCGTCTTGCCGTAAACGTGCCAATCGCCTTTCATCCCCTGGTCGAGGATGGCGCTGGTGTTGGACACCGCCCCTTCGCTGGCCGGAAGCTCATGATGAACGAGCTTGCCGAGAAATGCGACCTGCTCCCTCGGCGAAATCTGCAGCGACGAACTCAGCCAGGCATGGGTGAGACCGTTGCTCTTGCCCGGATCGCCCGACGCATCCTGATTGCCATAGTCGAACGCCTTCAGATAGTTGGTAAATTTCTGAAGACCGAGCTTGAGTGTCACCTGCTGCGAATACCAGACGACGGAATCGCGCATCCAGGTGGCCGGCGTTTGCGAATGGCGCCATTCCGGAATGAAATCCGTATAGCCCTTCTTGAAGGGCAGAACCGGCTTGTCGGGCGTTTCCAGAACGCCGCTATCGAAGCCCATCAGACTGATGGCGATCTTGAACGTCGAGGCGGGCGAATAGCGTCGGCCGCAATCGCCCTCGTCCAGAAGCGGCTTTCCGGTCTCGGCCGAAACGACGAGCGTGCACACGACATTCGTCTGCGCCCACGTCGTCGTCGCCCCGCAGGATACAAGTATGCAGGCGCACAATAGTTGGGTCTTCATCAGGCTCTCTCCCACGGGTCGACACGGCACCCAAAGGCGCGGCTCCTCGCAAGATCGTCCCCATAAAGGCGGTTTTACGACGGCAGGATCGGAAAAGGTCGATCAGACCTTCTCGCCACAGGCACGACGATAGCGGCGCACTGTCTCCGCCATGCCGTAGACCAGCGCATCCGCCGTCAGCCCGTGGCCGATGGAAACTTCCGCCAGCCTGGGAATGTGGCGCGCCAGAAGCGGCAGGTTCTCGACCGTCAGGTCATGGCCGGCATTGACGCCAAGCCCGAGTTCGTTCGCCAGCGCTGCAGTTTGGCCGAGTTCGGCTGCAATCTTCTCGGCTTTGGCGGGATCATCGAAACAACCGCCATAGGGGCCGGTGTAAAGCTCGATCCGGTCCGCGCCGACCTCTCGGGCAATTTCCAGCGCCTCGCGATCCGGTACGCCATCGGCAAACAGCGACACCCGGAAGCCTCCCGCCTTCAGCCGTCTGCAAACCGTCGTCAGCCGCTCGCGGTTGGCGCGGAAGTCCCAGCCATGGTCGGATGTCGCCTGGCTCGGATCGTCCGGCACCAGGGTCACCTGCTCGGGCTGATGCTCTTCAACAAGTTCGAGAAAGTCGTCGGTCGGGTAGCCCTCGATATTGAACTCGGCCGCAGGAAATTCGTCATCGATGAGCGCACGGAGCTCCGGCACGTCGGTGAAGCGGATATGGCGCTGGTCCGGGCGGGGATGGACAGTCAAACCATGCGCGCCGGCTTCCAGCGCGATACGCCCGACACCCGTGACGCTCGGCCACGGCAGATCACGACGGTTGCGCAGCATGGCAATGGCATTGAGGTTCACAGAAAGCTTGGCAGTCATGGGCATTCCATCCATTGGGACACGGCAAATATAAGGCCGAGACCATAAAGGACCACCCGTTTCCGCGCCAGACGTAAATGGTTGATCACCCATCTCGCGAATTCATGGCCGTCCACTGCCAAATGGCAATTCCAACCCTTTTGCATGAGTTACACAGATTCCGGTTATTACGTGAAATGCAGGCCCGTTTGCACCCGAACTCCGCCCGGCCGCATTGCACAAAGGGTCGGGACGTATATTCTCAAAGTCGCGAGATGGCGGGACCTGATGTCGCTTGAGACGGCGATGTGTCGATAATGGAAATATATCTGGAATAAAATATGGCGAACCCATACCAGATAATTCGATATTCGAAACATTTGCCGGTCTCGAGCAACGACTGACTGAAAGCGGGAACATTCATGTCAGACGGCATAAAAGAAAGCTTGCGGAGCCCTGTTGCCCCAACGAAACCTGTTGCCAAACCTGTTGATAGGATTGGCTTTCTGCCCGACATAGAGCTGCCAGCCAGTCTTCCCGCACATGGCATCGGCATCGCAGAGATGGCCAATGCCTTCGGCGTCACCCATCGCACGTTGCACTTCTACGAAGAGAAGAACCTCATTGCGGCAGGCCGTTCGGGCCTCATGCGCGTCTACGACCGCAAGCAGGCGGCGCGCATGGCGATCATCAATGCCTGCCGCGAAATCGGCATGCCGGTCGCCGTGATCCAGGAGTTGATGGAAGCGCTCGATCGCGCCCACAGCCAGGAAGATGCGGACAATCTCTTTCTGCAGGCCCTCGAGACGCGCCGTCGCGAGCTGATGGCCGAGCAATCCACCATGTTGCGCCAGATGCATCGCATCAACGATCTGATCCAACAGGCGGCCGGCATTCCAGACAATGCAAATGACAATTTCGAGGCCTCGGATTTCGAACCCCGCGAGCTGCACTGCCTCGCACTGATGTCGGAAGGCTATGCCCCTGCCCGGCTGTCACGGGCGCTCGGTCTCGGCCTTGCCGAAATCGCTGCGCTGGAAAATTCCATCATCCGCAAGTTCGGCGCCAATAACCGCTTTCAGGCGGTGGCCAAGGCCGTACTGCTCGGGATCATCAAGTAATCAGCGCATTTCCAGAAAGAGTGTCGAGCGGTTGTTCGTCCAGAGTTGTCCAGGCAGACCTACCTGACGATGGTCAGCCGCTCGGCCGCCCGCGTGATCGCGGTGTAAAGCCAGCGCTCCCGCGTATCGCGAAACGCCCAGCTTTCGTCAAACAGCACCACATTGTTCCACTGCGAGCCCTGCGACTTGTGCACGGTCAGCGCATAGCCATAGTCGAACTCGTCGTAGCGTTTGCGCGTCTGCCACGGAATTTCCGTCTCGATATCCTCGAACGCCGCCTTCAAGAGCTTGATCTTGGCCGCGCCGCGATCCATGTCGTCATCTTCCGGCTTGACCAGAAGATTGATCCCGGGCTTCACCGTCTCGCGTGACGAGCTCATGACCTGCCAGAGCGAGCCGTTGAGCAGGCCCTTTGCGGGATCGTTGCGCAGACACACCAGCTTGTCGCCGGCCTGCGGATAATCGGCTGTAAACCCCTTCAATTCGCGTAGCCGCTGATTATAGCGCCGCCGCGTCTTGTTGGTGCCGACGAGAACCTGATCGGCCTCGAGCACGAGATCCTGCGTCACCTCGTTGCGGGAAATGACCTGCGCGGTGCCCCAGTCGCCCTGCATGATCTCCTTGCCCTCGCGCACATGCATGGCAAGCTCGATGATGGGGTTGTCGCGCGCCTGTCGATGGATGTCGGTCAATAGATAGTCCGGCTCCGCATCGGTGAAATAGCCACCGCCCGTCACCGGCGGTAACTGGCCGGGATCGCCGAGCACGAGGATCGGCGTGCCGAAGCTCATCAGGTCGCGCCCCAGCGCCTCGTCCACCATCGAGCATTCGTCGACGATGATCAGGGCAGCCTTGGCGACCGGGCTCTGCCGGTTGATGGCAAACATGGGTGCAATCGAGGTCTTGCCGGTCTCCTCGTCCTCCACCGCCTCCTCGCCGCGCGGGCGATAGATCAGCGAATGGATGGTCTTGGCGTTCGACGCCCCCTTGGAGCGCAGCACCTGCGCCGCCTTGCCGGTGAAGGCAGCAAAGAGCACATCACCATCGACATGCTCGGCAAAATGCCGCGCCAGTGTCGTCTTTCCCGTGCCGGCATAGCCGAACAGCCGGAAAAGCGGCGACCGGCCTTCTTTCAGCCAGCGCGAAACGGCCTTCAGGGCCTCATCCTGTTGCGGTGCAAATTCCATGGCCTCTCGCATGGCAGGATTCGAGGGGAGAAGGCAAGAACAAAACGTGGCCGCCAACAAGCCGCAGGCGTTTGCCGCGATCATCCGCCACGCTTGGTTTGCGGCGCGCACCGACATAGGGTTGCACCATGAACATCCTGATTCTGGGCGCAACCGGCTTCATCGGTTCGCATATCGCAGCTAGGCTCGCCGCTGAGGGCCACGCCGTCACCGGCCTTGGGCGCGACACGGCGCGCCTTGCCACCCGCATGCCGCAGATCACTTGGGTCCGCGCCGACCTCGGCCATCTCCTCACGCCCGAAAGCTGGAAAGACCTGCTCGCGGATCGGGACGCCGTCGTCAATTGCGCCGGCGCGCTGCAGGATGGCTTGAGCGACAATCTGAAAGACCTCCAGACCCGCGCGCAACTCGCCCTGCAGGATGCAGCCAAAACGGCAGGGATCAATCTCATCGTCCAGATCTCCGCAGACACGTCCGGCCCCTCCGGCGAAACCGAATTCCTTGCCACAAAGCGGGCAGCCGACGACGCACTGGCCGCCAGCGGACTGCCATTTGTCATCCTGCGTCCGGCCCTTGTCATTGGACGCAACGCCTTTGGCGGGACCGCGCTCCTGCGTGCACTAGCCGCTTTTCCATTTGCCCTCCCGCTGGTCCACGCAAAGAGCCCGGTTTCGACGGTCACGCTCGACGATGTCGCCCGGGCCGTGTCGCTGGCGATTTCCGGTGAAATCCCGTGTGGCTCCGACCTCACGCTCGCCAGACAAGGCGGAACGCTTGCAAGCCTCGTCACCGAGCATCGCGGCTGGCTCGGTCTGCCGCCCGCCGGGGAGGTCGGCCTTCCGGCGATCGCCGCCGCACCCGTCTCCATCATCGCCGATGCCCTCGGCTGGCTCGGCTGGCGCTCGCCGCTGCGCTCCACCGCCATGAAGGTTATGCGCCACGGCGTCAGCGTCACCGAAGTCCAGCCGCCCTTCCCGCTGGAACCGGCAGCCGCCTTCCTCGCCCGCAATCCGGCCGGTGTGCAGGACCTGTGGTTTGCCCGGCTCTATCTCCTCAAGCCGCTGATGTTCCTCTGCCTCTCGGCATTCTGGCTCGCCTCCGGCCTGGTGCCCCTTCTCGATCCGGCGCGCGCGGCCGGTCACTTTTCACCCTTTATGGGCCAAACGGCAGCGCTAAGCCTGACCTTCGCCACCTGCCTGATCGACATCGTCCTCGGACTTGCCGTTCTCTACCGTCCGCGAACACGCCTGGCACTTTGCGGCATGATCCTCGTCACGATCGCCTATCTCGCCGGCTCCGTCTTCATGGAGCCGGCCCTCTGGCTCGATCCGCTCGGCCCCATGATCAAAACCTTGCCTTCGCTGGTGCTCACGCTTGCGGCACTCGCCATTCTGGATGAACGCTGATGGAAATCGAACTCGATTCAATCCTCCTCTTCCTCCATGTCGTCGGCGCGACTGTTCTGCTTGGCACAGGTGCCGGCATCGCCTTCTTCATGGTCATCGCGAACGGCACACGCAATGCGGCGCTGATTGCCCATGTCGCCTCCACCGTCGTGCTGGCCGACTTCCTCTTCACCACAACCGCCGTCATCCTCCAGCCGATCACCGGCGTTGCGCTGGCTCTGCGCACCGGCTGGCCGCTCGGAGAAGGCTGGATCTTCTATTCGCTGGTGCTCTACGTGGTCGCGGGGATATTCTGGCTGCCGGTTGTTCGCATCCAGATGCAGTTGCGCAATCTCGCCCGGCAGGCAGCAGACGACAACGCGGCCCTGCCCGCACTTTATCATCGGCTCTATCGCATCTGGTTCGCCTGCGGCTTCCCCGCCTTTGCGGCCGTTCTCTCCATCATCTGGCTGATGTTGACCAAGCCCGATCTCGGCCGGCTGTTCTGATCGAACTTTTTTCAAGGGCCGGGAATAAACCCCGCCCCTCGATTGTCTCACTCCCGTCCGCAGCCGCAAGACCGCGCTGCGAAGACACGAACCCTGGGAGATCATCATGAAGACGAGACTTATCCTGACGCTGCTCTTTGCTGCCGGAGCCTCCATCGCCTATGCTCAGCCGACCACCACCGTGAAGACGGACAAGGGCAATGTGCTCGCAGGCGAGAACGGCATGACGCTTTACACCTTCAAGAACGACAAGAAGGGCATGTCGAACTGCTATGAGGCCTGCGCGCAGAACTGGCCGCCTTACATGGCGCCCGCCGGTGCCAAGGCCGAAGGCGCCTATTCGATCGTCGACCGCAAGGATGGCGGCAAGCAATGGGCCAAGGATGGCATGCCGCTCTATTTCTGGGTGAAGGACCAGAAGAAGGGCGATGCAACAGGCGATGGCTTCAAGGGCGTTTGGGATGCAGCAAAGCCCTGATCGGGAGAACGACAAGGACCGGGGCGCGCGTGACACCGCGCCCCCCAGCTTCGAGCGCGGCATGCTGGACCTCATGCCGTCGCTTCGCCGCTACGCGCGTTCGCTCACCCGCTCGGACGCCGATGGCGAGGATCTGCTGCAGGACAGTCTGGAGCGGGCGCTCATCAAGCGCGGGCAATGGTCGGGCGGCAGCCTGAAAGCCTGGGCGTTTTCCATCATGACCAATCTCTATCGCAACGAAACCATCCGCGCCACGCGCCGCCGCAGTTTGCCGATCGAGGACGCGGAAACGGTTCCGGCAATCCTCTCTCCCCCCGGCGACCCGCTGGCCCAGCGCAAGCTCGCCGCAGCCATCGACAGTCTCGCGCCGGACTTTCGCGCCGTGCTGATGCTGGTCGTCGTCGAAAGCATGAACTATCGCGAGGTTGCCGCCCTGCTCCAGATTCCCGAAGGCACCGTGATGTCGCGCCTTGCCCGCGCCCGGACACAGATCGCACGCTTTCTCGAAGCCGATAATGTCATACCGCTCCGGAGAACCGAATGAGCGACACCTTTACTCCAGTGACCGAAAACGACCTCCACGCCTATGCGGACGGCCAGATGGCAGCCGAGGACCAGGCACGTGTCGAGGCGTGGCTTGCCGCCCATCCCGAGGATGCCGCGCGCATTGCGGAATGGCAAAGCCAGAACGCGGCGATCCGGGACATGTTTGCCCCCTATGCCACGACGCACCCGGCGGATGCGGCGCGCCTTGAAGCGCAGCCACGCAACCGGATGATCAACCGTTTGCCGATGCGCGCCGCCGCGGCCGTTCTGCTCTTCGCACTCGGCACGGCAACCGGCCTTGCGCTCCCCTCGCTTCTCGGCAGCCCGGCGACCGCCACCCCAATTTTCGAACAGGCGAGCGACGCCTACACGATCTATGCCCGCGAAGTACGTCATCCGGTCGAAGTCTGGGCGGGCGAGAAGGATCATCTCGTCGCCTGGCTCGGCAAGCGCCTGGGTGAACGGATTGTCGCGCCTGATCTTGCCTCCGCGGGCTATACGCTGGTCGGCGGACGTCTCGTTCCGGTTGATGGCGTCGCCGGCGCGCTGCTGATGTATGAGGACCAGAGCGGCAAGCGCCTGACCCTGCTTCTCGGACGAACGCAGAAGAAGACCGACACCGCCTTCCAGTTCGCCTCCAGCGGTCCGGTGGAAACGCTCTACTGGATGGACAATGGCCTTGCTTATGCCGTCAGCGGCGAGGTCAGCCGCGAGACGCTGCGAACCATCGCCGACCAATGCTACCGGCAGTTCCAACCGGCCTGAACCGGCCCGCAAGCGCTCATTTCAGCATCGGCCAGAGGCTGAGCACCAGCAGCACCGCCATGGTGATATTGAACACCCTGAGCCGGCGTGGGTCTGCAAGCCAACCTTTCAGACCCGTGCCGAAGCCCGCCCAGGCGGACGTGCAGAAAATGCCGACCGAAATAAAGGCAAAGACAATGAGGAATGAATCGCGAATGTACGCATCGGGCGCCTGATAGGCCGCGACCGCCCCGGCGGCCATCACCCAGGCCTTGGGATTGACCGCCTGAAACAGCGCCGCTTGCATGATCGTCATGGGCCGCGCCTCCTCGTCACCCTTCGCTTCCGCAAGGCTGCGCGTGTTTGCAATATGCCAGGCGATCCACAACAGATACCCACCTCCGAGAACCTTCAGCACCAGATAAAGCCGCGGTTCGGCGGAAAACAGCGCACCAAGCCCGAGCCCCACAGCCAGGATCAGAAGCGCGAAACCCACCTCGATGCCGAGAATATGCGGGATCGTCCGCCGGAACCCGAAATTCACCCCCGAGGTCAGCAACATCATGTTGTTAGGGCCGGGCGTGACCGAAGACGTGAAGGCAAAGACGAGCAGAGCCAAGAAGGTTTGATAGGACATGTTTCCTCCGAAATTTATGTCAGCAATGCTGACCTATATTTTCGGAAGCTGCAATGTCTTCATTGTGAGGGTGACAAGATTCGACAGAGGCGATCAAGCATCTATGCCCAGAATTTCCCGCAATATTATCCTGACATCCGCAAGAACATCTTCCGGCGCTCGCTCGATCAATCGAAATCCCCGCTCGGCGCGGTGCACCGCACGAATCTGATCGGCGAGCACGGCACCCTTGGTCTTCATTCCGTCAGGCAGAAGCACCTTGGTGGGCCACGGAGTGAGATTGCTCGTGATCGGGCAGATTATGGACCGAGACGAATAGAGGTGCGTCCTGCCCGAAGAGATGATCAACGCGGGTCGAACGCCGCCCTGCTCACTGCCTTTGATCGGGTTAAGATCGACCCAAACGACGTCACCGGCCTGAAGAGTAGTCGTCATCAATGATCTCACTACCAACGTCCGGTCCCCAATCAACCGTGGGCGGCTCGTTCTCGGGGCCCAACCGCTTCATTTCGGAAACGATCCAATCTAAAGTTATCGGAGGCCGCGTCTCCGGCACGACCGAGATCGTCCCATCCCGCTTCTCCAGCCGGACAACGCTGCCATTCTTGAGGCCAAGATCCTCCATCATCGCCTTGGGTAGGCGAATGGCTGAGCTGTTACCCCATTTGGAAATCACGACCTTCGGCATCTCAGGCTCCTTTCGGATATACATATGGATATCACGGCTGATCGCAAAAGGGAAACACCCGCGCCCGCCACATGATGGACACACCCCGAAATTACGTTTATATCAACATAAAACGAGAGAGGAGAGACCCATGACGACTGTCACCCAGCATCTGTGGTTCGAAAAAGGCATGCGCGACGCACTGGCGACTTATGTCGACCTGATCCCCGGATCCGGTATCGACTGGATCACGCCAATTCCGGGCGACACGCCCTCCGGCCCTGCGGGCAGCGTCCAGATCGCCGCTTTCCACCTCGGCGACCAGCGTTACATGGCGATCGAGGCCGGACCGCTCGACAGCTTCAACCATTCCTTCTCCATCCTTGTCTCCTGCGACGATCAGGCTCAGATCGATCGTCTCTGGGCGAAACTGGGCGAAGGCGGTTCCTATGAGCCCTGCGGCTGGCTGCGCGACCGCTGGGGTCTCTCCTGGCAAATCACGGCTAAACGCCTCGGCGAACTGATGATGGGCCCCGACCATGACGTCGCCAAGCGGGTGACGCAGGCCATGCTCAAGATGGGCAAGATCGATATCGCCGCGCTTGACCGCGCCGCAGTCGGTTGAGGAACAGGATCACATGAACGAGCTTGTCCTTTATACCTATGACTGGGTGCCCGAACCGCCACGCGGTTTTGTCCGCGACCTGCGCCTCCGCTGGGCGCTGGAGGAGGCCGGCCTGCCCTATCGCGTCGCCTCCGTATCCTTCAAGGACCGCGGCCCCGACCATATCGCCCACCAGCCCTTCGGCCAGGTCCCCTGGCTGGTGGATGGCGAACTCTCGGTCTTCGAAAGCGGCGCCATGTTGCTCCACGTCGCCGAAAAGAGCGAGATATTGATGCCGACTGACCTCAAGGGCCGCAATGAAGTCCGCGAATGGGTCTTTGCAGCGCTTGCCTCCGTCGAGGCGGCAACTCAACCCTGGTCCATCCTGAAATTCAGCGGTCTCGACGGCGACACAAAGGAATGGGCCTTCTTCGACAATTTCGTCGATCTGCGGCTGAAACGGATGGAGGCGGTGCTTTCAGACCATGACTGGCTGGTGGCAAATCGCTTCACCGCCGCCGATATCCTGATGGCCGACGTGCTGCGGCTGATGGACCGTTTCGGAAAGCTGGCCGACTATCCGGCTTGCAAGGCCTATGTCGACCGCGCCACCGCCCGCCCCGCCTTCATCAAGGCGCATGCGGACCAACTGGCGCATTTTGCGGCAGCGGATTGAGCAGGATAGCTGCGAGGTAGCTGCCCCGGTGGCTTCTGGTCGGGCTGGGGTTCAGCCCGACCGTCTTGATAAATCTGGGGTCATGGCTGCGGCGGTCACCCGTAATGCGCGGCCTCGAGATCGGCGAGCAGCGTTGGCCCGGTCGGCGTCCAGCCCAGCTTCTCCTGCGTGATTGCGCTCGACGCCGGGAAGTCAAGGTTCACGAACCCGCCCATCCAGCCGAAATGCTCCGCCGCCTGGTCCGGGGCGATCGCAGCAACGGGCAGCTTCATGCCACGCCCCAACGCCTCGGCAATGGCCTTGGCGCTGATGCCCTCCTCGCCGACCGCGTGATAGCGCGCGCCGCGTTCCGCCCGCTCGATGGCGAGCAGATAGAGCCGCGCAACGTCCGACAGATGTCCGGCCGGCCAGCGGTTTGTTCCCTCGCCCACATAGGCCGAAACGCCCCTTGCACGGGCAGTTTCGATCAGCGGCGAGATCAATCCTTGCCGACGCGTATCATGCACCTGCGGCAAACGGACAACTGAAACATTGATCCCGCGCTTGAGAAGCTCTTCCGCCGCCTGTTCGGACGCAACGCGCGGATTGGGGTGGTCGAAATTGGTCACGTCCTCGCGAGCCAGTTCGCCATGATGGCCACCGCCTAGACCGGTGCCGGACGTAATCAGCAACGGCCGGTTCGATCCTTCCAGCGCCGCGCCAAGGGCAGCGATCACCCGCCGGTCCTTTTCGCAATTCTCGACGAACCGCGAGAAATCGTGATCGAAAGCCAGATGCATCACTGCATCCGCCGCCATAGCGCCGGCCCTTAACCCGTCAGGCTCTTCCAGCGTCCCGCGAAACGGCGTGACGCCGGCCTTTTCGAGTGCCTCGGCCCCCGCGTCCGAACGGGTGACGCCAGTCACGGAATGGCCGGCTGCCAAAAGTTCCGGGATGACTGCCGAACCGATGAAGCCGGTCGCGCCGGTCAGAAATATGCGCATGTCGTCGTCTCCTTCATTTCAGAGAGGACTTCTATGCGGTGCCGCCGTATGCTGGTAAAGTAGTGACTTTATCATGGTATAAGGACTAATCGGATCGACCATGCCGGATACTGGACAGACATCGCTTGCCACTTTCCTGAAGGACCGTCGCGCCCGCCTCGATCCCGCAGCGCTGGGATTTGCAGGCCGGAGGCGAACGCCGGGCCTGCGCCGCGAAGAGGTCGCCCAGCGCGCCAATATCAGCACCACCTGGTATACCTGGCTCGAACAGGGCCGCGGCGGCGCGCCGTCTGCTGATGTACTGAACCGCATCGCCAGGGCGCTGATGCTGACCGAACCCGAGCGCGAACACATGTACATGCTGGCGCTCGGCCGCCTGCCGGAGGTGCGCTACACCTCGGTCGACGGCATCGCGCCCCGCCTGCAGCGTGTACTCGACCTCTTCGAGACCAGCCCTGCGATGATCAAGACGGCGACCTGGCAGATCGTCGGCTGGAACCGTGCGGCAACGCTGGTGCTGACCGACTATGCCAAGCTGCCGCCGAACGAGCGCAATGTCCTCCGCTTCCTCTTCTGCAATCCCGAACTCCGCAAGAAACAGCACAATTGGGAGGCCCTGGCCCGCTTTGCCGTAGGCTCCTTCCGCGCCCATGCGATCCGCGCGGGTGCGGCTTCGGAGGTTAGCGAACTGGTGGAGGAGCTCTCCCGCGTCAGCCCGGAATTCGCCTCCCTCTGGCGCGAAAACGAGGTGATTGCAGACATGCAGGGCGTGAAGCATATCCGCCATCCGATCCTCGGGGATGTGCAGCTCGAATATTCGGGCTTCGCCGTCGATGGTCGACCGGACCTGGACATGATCGTCTACAATCCGGTAGATCGGGAAATCGCGGAACGCATCAGGATGATGGTCCGCGAGGCGCCCGCAGCGTTGGAGGCGGCGTGAAACGGACCGACCCTAGAGCAATTCCAGCGAAAGTGGAAACCGGTTTCGCGTCCGCAATTGCGCAAAAACAAAGAGATAGATCGTTTCAGCGTTTCCATGAAACACTGAAACGAATTAGACGGCCGTCCGTGGCCTGAAATCGATCAGCAGCGATTTCAACTCGATCTCGCGCACCCGCCGCGCCGCCTCGACCGGACTGACCCAGGCGATCACACGCTGCCCGAGTTCCTTGAAGCGTTCATGCACCGTCTCGGCCTCGATCTGGAAAACATCGACGATGCAGGGAACGACCTCGCCGCCGTCGAGTTCCTTCAGATACGTATAGCGACCGATGGCA
The DNA here is from genome assembly GCA_900215285.1 of Ensifer adhaerens. Lineage (NCBI taxonomy): Bacteria > Pseudomonadati > Pseudomonadota > Alphaproteobacteria > Hyphomicrobiales > Rhizobiaceae > Ensifer > Ensifer adhaerens. The sequence continues at coordinate 2,286,637 of OCMG01000004.1, read as the reverse complement.
CGCTCCAGCACTTTGCCGCGCACGCCCGCCTCCTCAAAGGCTTCGATCGCCGCAGACTCCGCCAGCGTCTTCTTCTTCACGGGCCAGCCTTTGGGGATGATCCAGTTGCGGCTGCCGCGCGAGGTGACGATCAGCACCTCGATCTCCGCGCCAGCGCCCGTGTAGCGGAAACAGAGCGCAGCCGTCTGCTGGCGAAACGAGCCACTGAAAAGCGTCTCGGGTCGCTTGGCGAGCTGCTGCAAGAGGGATTGCGTCGGCCCGGACGGTTTTGCCTGTGGCTTTTCAGCCTTTTTCTTTGATTTCATCAGAACCGAGATTGTCAAAATTTGCTTTTTGGAGCAATTGCCTGCGGGGATATATGACAGTTTTGTGACAGTGACCACAAACGCGCGTCGACATCAAGGCGCACAAAAGGAAGGGCCACAAGCATGATGGGTTTGTTCCGCAAGCTGATGCCGAGGGAAGATGCCTTCTTCGACATGTTCGTCCGCCACTCGAAAACGGTCGTCGGCGCGGCAGAGGCGCTTGAACGGTTGCTCAAGGGCGAGGACGTCGACGGCAATTGCGCCCGGATCGTCAGCCTGGAGAACGACGCCGACGACATCACCCGCGAGGTGCTGCTCGCCGTGCGTCGCAGTTTCATCACGCCCTTCGATCGTGGCGATATCAAGGACCTCATCCAGTCCATGGATGACGCCGTCGACATGATGCACAAGACGGTCAAGACCATCCGCCTTTTCGAGCAGACGAGCTTCGATCCGCTGATGCAGGAAATGGGTCAGGGTATCGTCAAGGCCGCGCATCTCATCGCCGAAGCCGTGCCGCTTCTCGACAAGATGGGCGCGAATGCGCATCGCCTCTCGGCAATTGCCGAGGAAGTCACCCGCGTCGAGGGCCGTTCCGACGAGCTGCACGAACAGGGCCTGAAGGACCTCTACCGCCGCCACGGCGCCACCGGCAACGCCATGGCCTACATGATCGGCAGCGAAATCTACGGCAATCTCGAGAAGATCTTCGACCGCTTCGAGGACGTCGCCAACGAGATCAGCGGCATCCTGATCGAGAATGTCTGATGGACGCCTCGCTCGCCCTCCTGCCGCTGATCGCGCTGATCGCCGTCGCGCTGTTCTTCGATTTTCTGAACGGTCTGCATGACGCGGCGAACTCGATCGCCACGATCGTCTCCACTCGTGTGCTGCGCCCGCAATATGCGGTCGCCTGGGCAGCCTTCTTCAATTTCATCGCCTTCCTCTTCTTCGGCCTGCATGTGGCCAACACGCTCGGCACCGGCATCATCGATCCCGGCATCGTTACGCCGCAGCTGATCTTTGCGGCGCTCATGGGCGCCATCGTCTGGAACATCGTCACCTGGGTCTTCGGCATACCCTCAAGTTCATCGCACGCCCTGGTAGGCGGCCTCGTCGGTGCGGGCTGGGCCAAGGCCGGCTTTCATTCGGTCGTCTGGGGAGGGCTCAACAAGACGATTGCGGCGATCTTTCTGTCGCCTGCCATCGGTTTCCTCCTGGCGCTGGTGCTGATCCTCATCGTCTCGTGGATATTCGTCCGCCAGACGCCGTTTGCGGTCGACCGCAGCTTCCGCTTCCTGCAATTCGTCTCCGCCTCGCTCTATTCGCTGGGCCATGGCGGCAACGACGCGCAGAAGACCATGGGCATCATCGCCATCCTCCTCTTCAGCCAAGGACATCTGGGCTCGACCTTCTATGTGCCGCTCTGGGTGGTACTGTCCTGTCAATCAGCCATGGCGCTCGGCACGCTCTTCGGCGGCTGGCGCATCGTGCACACGATGGGCTCAAAAATCACGCGGCTGAACCCGATGCAGGGCTTCTGCGCCGAAACGGGCGGCGCGCTGACCCTCTTCGGCGCCACATGGCTCGGCATCCCCGTCTCGACCACCCACACGATCACCGGCGCCATCGTCGGCGTCGGTGCCGCCCGCCGCGTCTCCGCCGTCCGCTGGGGTCTTGCCGGCAATATCGTCATCGCCTGGATCGTCACCATGCCCGCCGCCGGCGTGATTGCGGCGGCGAGCTATTGGGTGGCGGGCCTGTTCGGGTAAGCGCTTGGAGCATTTCCGATGAAAACAAGATCACCGGAAACGCCCTATCGATTTGTTTTGACGCAGTCCGGTCGCAAAGCCGCTCACGCACTTTTGATGGACATGCTCTAACTCGGAAAATACTCCAGATGCGTCTCCGCCGTCCGTCCGAAATAGACGACGCGGCGGCCGAGGAACGAGACGAGATAGCCCGCGCAGCCGGCCTTCTTCACGCCAGTAGAAAAGGCTTCATAGGTGTAGTCGGCAGCCCCCGATTGCGCCCAGCGCACCATGCGTTCCACGCCGTCAGGGTCGAAGGCCGCCTCAACCTTGCCCGGTGACGCCGGCATGGCCAGCGTGACATGATCGCCATTCGGCAGGTAATAGGTCTGGTTGTTGGCACGATAATCGACCATGTAGCCTTCGAAACCTGCCCCGATCAGGCGACCGACGATTTCCGGAAAGCTCAAGGACCCATCATGGGCGGCATGAAGGCAGGTTTCGGCAATAGATATGTGTTCCGCGTCCATAGCGGGTCTCCTGTTTTGTGTTGATGTGGGATTGGTGAGGCTCAGTCTATGGGGACGGCTGAAAGCCCGCGCCGCTCGACAAGCAGCTTCAACAGCCGGTCAAGCTCCGCCCGGTCTTCCGCCGAAAGAACCCCGAAGGCCTCGGCGTCATTGGCATCGGCGAGCGCCGCCAGCTGCGGCACCTTCGCCCTGCCCTCCGCAGAGAGCGCCAGATGATGCGCGCGGCGATCCGCCTCGTCCTCGGTGCGGCTCACGAGGCCCTTCTCCATGAGCCGATCCGCCAGCTTGCTGATCGCGCCCTTGGTCATGCCCATCTTGGTCGCAAGCAGCGAAGGCGAAAGCGACCGCTCATCGTAAAGCGCCCGGAGGAACACCCATTCCGCGACCGTCACGCCCTCGCCCGCCACCCGCCGGGCAAAGTCCTGCGACACGGCATTGGAAATCATGCGCATCCAGTAGCCCGTATGGGCAGTCAGATCGGAAATGGCGGCAGACATGGAAACCTCGTTTGTTGACTAGGAAACTACTTCCATCTAGTTTCCTAGTCAACAAGATTTCTCGGATCAGATAAAGCTGATCCCCAGCACTGCCACAGGCAACGCGATCACGACGATCCAAGGCGGCAGCTTCCACATCGTCAGCCCGAGAAAGCCGGCCAGCGCCAGCGCAAAATCGGCGGGCGTGAGCACCGCGCTCGTCCAGACAGGATTATAGAGCGCAGCACCCAGAATGCCGACCACGGCGGCATTGGCGCCCCGCATCGCGGCCTGCGCATCCTCGCGGCGTCGAACCACTTCCCAGAACGGCAGAACACCAGTCACCAGCAGGAGCCCCGGCAGGAAGATCGCGACGAGCGCCACCGCCGCACTCGCCAGATCGCCGGTCGCCTGCCCGATGGCGGCACCCAGATAGGCGGCGAAAGTGAAGAGCGGACCGGGAACGGCCTGCGCCGCACCATAGCCGGCCAGAAACACGTCGTTGGACAGCCAGCCCTTGTCGACAATTTCAGCCTTGAGGAGCGGCAGCACGACATGCCCGCCGCCGAAAACGAGCGCGCCGGAGCGATAGAAGGCATCAAAGAGGATGACGTTCGCGGAGCCGCTCACCGAAGCCCAGAGCGGCATGACGACCAGCAGCGCAAAAAACACCACGAGACAGCCCGCCCCGAACCGCCGCGATATCGGCACCGCCAGATGCCAGACCGGCCCTGCGCCAGACTGCTTGCAAAGGAGAAGCCCCGCCACCGCGCCCACGGCAATGGCAGCCACCTGTCCGATGGCGCTCGCCAGGAAGGTGACGATCAACACGGCGGCAAGCGCGATCCCTGCCCGCGTCCGGTCCGGCGTCAGGCTCTTCGCCATGCCATAGACCGCCTGCGCGACGACGGCGACCGCGACCAGCTTCAGCCCATGAAGGATCGCCGCCTCAACAGGCCCACCGGCAGATGCCGCACCATAGGCGAAGAGCACGAGCAGAATGGCCGATGGCAGCGTGAACGCCGCCCAGGCGGCGAGCGCCCCGAGCGGCCCGCCACGCAGGAGACCCATGCAGAACCCGACCTGACTGGACGCCGGTCCGGGGAGGAACTGGCAAAGCGCCACGATTTCCCCATACCGCGCCTCATCGATCCACTTGCGGCGCAGAACAAGTTCATCGCGGAAATAGCCGAGATGGGCGATGGGTCCGCCGAAGGAGGTCAGGCCGAGTTTCAGGAAGGTGGTGAAGACTTCGAGGGCGCGGGACCCCGTACCGGTTCTAGAGGTTTTCATGCGCGGCCATCCCCATCGCCGTCATGCTCGGCCCTGTGCCGAGCATCTGCTGCGCTTGCATTTCTGCTGCATCGTCAATGGCTTCAAGAACCGTGGGCAGACCCTCGGGACAAGCCCGAGGGTGACGAAGGAGAAGTTTTCCTCCGCCTCAAAACGCGTTTCTGCGGTTGCCTTCACATCCCCTGCGGACCACGGTTCAGCGCCGCGATCCCCGTGCGGCAGACCTCGATCAGGCCCATCGGCTTCATGATGGCGATGAACTGGTCGATCTTGGAGGGCTTGCCGGTGATTTCGAAAATGAAATGGCCGACGGTCGCGTCAATGACCTTGGCGCGGAAGGCTTCGGCCAGACGCAGCGCCTCGACGCGGGCCTCGCCGGAACCGGCCACCTTGATCAGTGCCAGCTCGCGCTCGACCGGGCGATCCGAGCCGAGTTCCAGCGCGCGCACAGTTAGGTCGACGACGCGGTGAACCGGCACGATGCGCTCCAGCTGCGCCTTGATCTGTTCCAGAACATGCGGCGTGCCGCGCGTCACGATGGTGATGCGCGACAGATGCGCCTCGTGTTCCGTTTCCGAAACCGTGAGGCTTTCGATGTTGTAGCCACGGCCGGAGAACAGGCCGATGACGCGGGCAAGCACGCCCGGTTCGTTGGAGACGAGAACCGATAGCGTGTGGCTCTCGACGGCCTGCGTTTCCTTGTCGATGAAATAGGCGGAGCCGGTCGGTTGTAGCTGTGCGTTCATGATCGTTCTTCCTACCTATCTCTTAGACCAGCTGACGGCCCTTGGCGTCGATGGCATTGGCAACGGCCTCGTCGGTGGCCTCGTCGGGGAGCAGCATTTCGTTATGCGCCTTGCCGGACGGGATCATCGGGAAGCAGTTGGCGAGGTTCGCCACGCGGCAATCGAAGAGGACCGGCTTCTTGACGTCGATCATTTCCTGGATTGCGTCGTCGAGATCGCCCGGCTTTTCGCAGCGGATGCCATGCGCGCCGAAGGCCTGCGCCATCAGCACGAAGTCGGGCATCGCCTCGGTGTACGAGTTCGACAGACGGTTGCCATGCAGCAGCTGCTGCCACTGGCGCACCATGCCCATATACTGGTTGTTCAGGATGAAGATCTTGATCGGCGCATTGTACTGAACCGCCGAAGACATTTCCTGCATGGTCATCTGGACCGAGGCATCGCCCGCGATGTCGATGACAAGGCTTTCCGGATGCGCGATTTGCGCGCCGAGTGCTGCCGGCAGGCCATAGCCCATCGTGCCGAGACCACCCGATGTCATCCAGCGGTTCGGCTTCTCGAAGCCGTAGAACTGCGCCGCCCACATCTGGTGCTGACCGACTTCGGTCGTGATGTAGGTGTCGAGATGCTTTGTCTTCTCATAGAGCCGCTGGATCGCATATTGCGGCATGATGACATCGTCATTCGGCCGGTAGGCGAGCGAATTGCGCGCGCGCCAGCGGGTAATGTCTTCCCACCAGTCCTTCAGATGCGACTTGTCGGCCTTGTTGGCCGTGGCGCGCCACAGGCGAACCATGTCTTCGAGGACCCGGCCGACATCGCCGAGGATCGGGATATCGACGCGAACCGTCTTGTTGATCGAGGACGGATCGATATCGATGTGGATCTTCTTCGAGTTCGGCGAGAAGGCATTGAGACGGCCGGTAATGCGGTCGTCGAAACGCGCGCCGATGCAGACCATGACGTCGCAATCATGCATCGCCATATTCGCTTCGTAGGTGCCGTGCATGCCGAGCATGCCGAGCCAGTTCTTGCCCGAGGCCGGATAGGAGCCGAGGCCCATCAGCGTCGAGGTGATCGGGAAGCCGGTGAGCTCGACCAGTTCGCGCAGCAGCTGCGAGGCTTCCGGCCCGGAATTCACGACACCGCCGCCGGAATAGATGATTGGACGGCGGGCGTTTGCCATCAGCTCGACGGCCGCGCGGATACGGTCCAGATCGCCCTGCATCTTCGGCTTGTAATTGCCCTTCGGCTGGGTGGCGGACGGCGGCGTATAGGTGCCGGTGGCGAACTGAACATCCTTCGGAATATCGACGACAACCGGGCCGGGACGGCCCGTCGTGGCGATGCGGAAGGCTTCATGGATCGTCGCGGCCAGATCGTTAACGTCCTTGACCAGCCAGTTGTGCTTGGTGCAGGGCCGCGTAATACCAACCGTGTCGCATTCCTGGAAGGCGTCGGAGCCGATGAGCGTGGTCGGAACCTGGCCAGAGAGGCAGACGAGCGGGATACTATCCATCAGCGCGTCCTGCAGCGGCGTGACGGCATTGGTCGCGCCGGGGCCGGACGTCACAAGGAGAACGCCGGGCTTGCCGGTGGAGCGTGCATAGCCTTCGGCCGCATGGCCGGCGCCCTGTTCGTGGCGCACGAGGATGTGCTGGATGTCCTCCTGCTGGAAGATCTCGTCATAGATCGGCAGCACGGCGCCGCCGGGATAGCCGAAGATATGCTCGACGCCGTTGTCCTTCAGCGCACGGAGAACGATCTCCGCCCCGGTCATCTTCCCGTCGTTCTGAGTGTCCTTACCCGTCATCGTCCTTGTTCCGTTTTCCTTGGTTTTGCGGGGTGTCTAGCGTGTTTCAAGGCATAAAAAAAGGCCCCTTGGAGGAGCCTGTTTGCAGCGCATGGGTGGCTATCGCCGGATGGTTACACCATCCTGCCCATGCGCCGTCCCACCACGATAAGCGAAATCATCTTTGACATGGGGCGAAGTGTTAACGGCAAAGGCCGAGGTCGTCAACGCCCATAAATGGGAAAAAATCTGCGGAGATCAGGAAACCTCCCATTAAGACTGATCGCCTAGACTGACGTCGAAAGCGAAAGTTGGAATGATGGTAGACCAAGGTTCGGCGACGGACGCCACGGAACGCAGAGACGCGGACGCTCCCGGCGACCGCCTGCTCGGCCATGTCGTGGCCTGCAGCGGTGCGCGCGCAACGATCGCCGCCATCATCGAAAGCGGGTCCACGGACCTGACCGAACGCTGGTCGGTCGGCCGTCTGATTTCCATCAGCGTCGGCAGGAACCGCGTCGTGGCGCTGGTCGATTCCATGCAGACCGACAACAAGGCCTGGGCTCAGGGCGTCGACAATGTCTTCCGCGTCGAAGTCGAGCTTCTGGGTGAAGTTGCCGTCGACGAGAATGGCGGAGAAAGCTTCTCCACCGGCATCAGCACCTACCCGCATCTCGGCGCGATCGCCCATCGCATCCGCAAAACCGACCTGATGCTGATCTACAAGAACCGCAACGGCGAAAGCTGCGTCATCGGAAAACTGTCACAGGACAACAGCATCGACGCATCGGTGCATGTGCCCTCCATGCTCTCCAAGCACTTCGCCATCGTCGGCTCGACGGGCGTGGGCAAATCCTCCGCCGTCTCGCTGCTGCTGCGCGCGGCCGTCCAGTCGGATCCCAAGCTGCGCATCCTCATCCTCGACCCCCACAACGAATTTGCATCCGCCTTTGCCGATCTTTCGGTCGTCATCGACCCGGAGCGTCTCGATCTGCCATTCTGGCTGATGCGGCTCGATGAACTGACGGAAGTCGTCTTCCGGGGTCGTCCCGGTGTCCACGAGGAAATCGATGCGCTGCGCGACCTGATCCCGGAAGCGAAGAAGTCGTTTCGCGGCGAGTCGAGCCTGATGCGCCGGCAGTCGGACCGTTCGTCGATTACCGCCGATACGCCCGTACCCTATCGCATCTCGGATCTTCTGGCCCTCATTGACGAGCGCATCGGCAAGCTCGAGGGCCGCACCGAGAAGCCGCATCTCCGATCGCTGAAACTCAGGATCGTCGCCGCCGTCAACGATCCGCGCTATCGCTTCATGTTCTCGTCGAACACGATCAACGACACGATCATGGAAACGATACAGACGATCTTTCGCGTTCCCGGCAACGGCAAGCCGATCACGGTGTTCCAGCTCTCGGGCATTCCGTCGGAAGTGGTCAACTCCGTGGCCTCGGTGCTGACACGCATGGCCTTCGAAATCGGCCTGTGGTCGAACGGCGCCATTCATATGTTGGTGCTCTGCGAGGAAGCCCACCGCTACGTCCCGTCGGACCCGAACCTCGGCTTCTTCCCGACCCGCCAGTCAATTGCGCGCATCGCCAAGGAAGGCCGCAAATACGGCGTGTCGCTGGGCATCGTCACGCAGCGCCCCGGCGATCTCGACCAGACCATTCTCTCGCAGTGCTCGACCGTTTTCACCATGCGGCTGACCAACGAGAACGACCAGCACATCATCCGCTCGGCTATTCCAGAAACGTCTATGTCGGCCACGAATTTCATTTCGTCGCTGGGCAACGGCGAAGCGATCGCCTTCGGTGAAGCGGTCGGCGTGCCGATGCGCATGAAGTTCAGCCGTCTTCCGAGCGTTCAACTTCCCAAGACGACGTCTGCCGAGGTCGCCGAGGTCGAGGATGCCGGCGACAATATCAACCTGCGTAGCATCATCGCGCAGATGCGCCAGTCTTCCACGACGCCCGACATTTCTTCGTTTCAGGAAAGCTTCGAGGACGCCAGCCGCAGGCAGGTGGAACAGCTGCCCTCGCTCGACGAGGCAAATGCGCTTGAGCCCTACAGCGCCGACATGTTGCCCGGTCGCCCTGTCGCGGCCGCGAACGAGCCCGCGCGCTATCCGGTTCACCCTCAGCGCATGGACACGAGCTTCGAAGGGAACTTGCCGGGCAGGCAGGCCGGTGACGCCTCCGGCCTCACTTCGCTGCGACGCGATCCGAACCGTCCGTCGACGCTGCGCGAAAGTCTGCTGAAGAAGCCGCTTTCCAGCCTGTACAAGGACTGACGTTCCGAACCCGGCACGGCATCAGGGCGCAATGCGCTCCCAACTCTCGTCCATCTGGTTGCGAAACCACGTCATCTGGCGTTTGGCATATTGTCGGGTCGCAGCACTTGCCTGCTCGATGACATCCGCGCGGCTCATTTCATCCTTCAGCATCGCGGCAATCTGGGGCACGCCGATCGCCTTCATCGCCGGCACGTCCGGCGGCGGATCGAGCGCCAGCAGCGCCTCGACTTCCTCGATCGCGCCCTCTTCCATCATCGAGGCAAAACGACGATCGATGCGGCTGCGCAGGATTTCGCGTTCCGGCATAACGACAAACTTGCGCGCCTTGGAAGGGTCAATAATTGCCGGACCCGCCAAGGCCTGAAAATGCGCGATCGGTTTTCCGCTCGCCATCAGCACCTCGAGCGCGCGCACGATACGCTGGCCGTCGCCCGGCTGCAGAACAGCAGCGCCCTCCGGATCACGGGCCGCAAGCATGGCATGCAAGGCCTCAGGCCCTTCCTTCGCCAGCCGCGCCCTGAGCGCCAGCCGCAGCTCTTCGGGAATCTCCGGCATCTCGGAAAGCCCGCCCGTCAGTGCCTTGAAATAGAGGCCGGTTCCACCCACGAGCACCGGCACCTTGCCGGCCGCACGGATCGCCGCGATCTCGGTCTCAACGGCCCGCAACCATGCCCCGGTCGAATAGGTCGTGCTCGCTGGGACATGACCATAGAGCCGATGCATCACGCCGCCCATATCGGCCTCCGAAGGCCGCGCGGTGACCACGCGCAGCGTATCATAGACCTGCATGCTGTCGGCATTGACGACAACGCCATCGACGCGGCGCGCCCAGTCGAGCGCCAGAGCAGACTTGCCGCTGGCCGTCGGGCCGGTTATCAGGATCGCGTCGTATTCGCTCACAAGGTTGTCTCCATGGCTCTGGTTGCCACGCTCATCGCCAATCCGCAAAATCCTGTACTCGTCCCGGCGCTCGGTGAAAAGGCCGCAGCCGCGGTTTCCGCCTCGGGGCTCTACTGGCTCGCGGACGGCATCGCCTGCGATATCGCGCTGCGGGACGGCACGAATGAGACCGACGCGATGGCGGCTTTGACTGCCGCCATCGACAGCACTCCTGTCGATATCGTCATCCAGCAGGCCGAGACGCGCCGCAAGAAACTCCTGATCGCCGACATGGATTCCACCATGATCGGCCAGGAATGCATCGACGAACTCGCCGCCGAAGTCGGACTGAAGGACCTCGTCGCCGCCATCACGGCACGCGCGATGAACGGTGAGATCGAGTTCGAACCGGCGCTGCGGGAACGTGTCGCCCTGCTGAAGGGTCTGCCGGTCAGTGTCGTCGACGACGTGATCGCCAAGCGCATCACGCTCACCCCCGGCGGCAAGGAACTGATCGACACGATGACCGCGAACGGTGGCTACACCGCCCTCGTCTCTGGCGGCTTCACTGTCTTCACCGGCCGCATCGCCTCCGTCCTCGGTTTCCACGAGAACCGTGCCAACGTTCTGATCGAAGAGGAAGGAAAGCTCGCCGGCATCGTCGCGGAACCGATCCTCGGCAAGCAGGCCAAGGTGGATGCGCTCCTCGACATCACGCAGACGCTCGGCATCCAAACGAATGACGCCATTGCGGTCGGCGACGGCGCCAACGATCTGGGCATGCTGCAACTAGCCGGCTCGGGCGTCGCCCTTCACGCCAAACCCTCTGTCGCCGCCCAGGCCAGGATGCGGATCGACCATGGGGATCTGACGGCGCTCCTTTATATTCAGGGGTATCGGAAGCGCGATTTCCACTTCGCCTGAAACAACTCTTGATTGAGCGTCGATTGTTCGGAATACTAGACTTGCAAAACATTGCAAATTTGGTATAATATATGAATTGGACCGTCGAATTCTATGATGAAGACGTGCGCGATGACCTTGAGACCCTGCCTAAGGATATGATCGCGCATTTCATCCGTATTTCCGAACTGATCGCGGACAAGGGGCTGGATCAGGTCCGTGAGCCCTATGTGAAGCATCTGGAGGGACCACTGTGGAAAATGCGGCTGAAAGGCCGCGATGGGATCGCGCGAGCCGCCTATGTCACCCGCCACGCTCGGCGCGTTGTGGTGGTTCATGTGTTTCGCAAGAAGGTTCAGAAGACACCGAGGCGTGATATCGAGTTGGCGCTCAAGCGAGCGAGGACAATCTTATGAAAATGAAATCCCTGCTGGTTAAAGACGCAGCCGAGGAATGGCTTCAGGATCCTGAAATCGCAAAGGCATATGATGATCTAGCGGAAGAATTCGCCTTGGCTGCCGCATTGATAGAAGCGCGATCGAAGGCTGACATGACACAGGAAGAAGTGGCGCAAGCAATGGGCACCACCCAAGCCGTTATCGCACGCCTCGAAAGCGGGCGCACCATGCCCTCGACCCGCACATTGCAACGCTTTGCCGAAGCAACCGGCAGCAAATTGCGCATCAGCTTCGAGCGATCATGACCACGCTCGAAACCCCTCGCCTCATTTCGCGCCCATGGACCAAGGCGGATATCGAGCCTTTCTTCACCTTGTGCAGCGATCGGGAAGTCATGCACTATTTTGGCGGACCGCATTCACGCGAGAAGGCGGAGGCGACGGTTCGCAGTTGCATTGAGCTGCAGGCCCGCTTCGGCGTCTGGCTCCAGCCTCTCGTGCTCAAGGAAACAGAAGAATTTATCGGCATGGCCGGGATTGCGGAAGTTCTGTTCAAGGAGCATTTCACACCGGCAGTGGAAATTGGCTGGCGTCTGGCGCGGCGGCATTGGGGTCGTGGATACATTACCGAGATTGGTAAGGCCTTCGTCGATTATGCATTCACCGTGCGCAAATTCGACGAGCTCGTATCCTTCGCCGTTCAGGACAATGAACGCTCCATCGCCGTCATGAAACGACTTGGCTTCACGCATGATCCGGCCGACGATTTCGACCACAAGCAAGTGCCCGATGATCTGCCGCGTCTAAAGCGGCATGTGCTCTACAGGCTGAAAAATCCGGACAGACGACCGGCCTGAGCCTATTCTCCGGGATGCTGCTGGTGCTTGCTCCTGCGGCTGTCATAGACGAGCCACACGATCCCAAACGCCCTAGAAAGGCTGTCCAGCGAGTTGGCCGCGAGCTTCGTTCTCTCGTGGATGAACTGGCGTTACCAAACTCCCCACCGTAGTCCCTGCTTCTTGTCTTCGTCTATTCCAACCTCAAGGCCACGAAGCGCAGATCGCCTTTCGCATTGGCGATCATGACCTGCGCATTGCGCCGGTCGGCCTGTTTCAGCGCAGTAATCTTGGCTGCGGCATCGGCCGGGCTGGCGATGAACTCCTGGGCGATCTCCACGATGACATCACCCGCCACGATGCCCTTCTCGGCGGCCGGCGAACCCGGCTCCACCTCTGTCACGACGACACCCTCGACGCTCTTCTCGATCGAGTACTGCTTGCGGACGTCGTCATCCAGCGCCTTCAGCACCATCCCGAGAACCGGGCCGTCCGGCGCGACAGCCTTGCCGCCATCCTGCGGCTTTTCGGCCTTGCCTGGCTTTTCCGGCTTCTGTGGCTTGGCCTCGTCGGATGATCCTCCGTCGTCCAGTGCCTCAGGCGCTGCCTCGGTGTCATCCTCTGCGTCCTTCGCCATCTGCTTGAGCCGCACCGTTACCGTCGTCTCCTTGCCATCACGCATGACGACAGCCTTGATATCCGTATCGATCGGGCTCTCGGCGACGATCAGCGGCAGGTCACGCGCCTGCTTTACCGGTCGACCGTCAAAGCTCACGATCACATCTCCCGCCTTGATCGGCCCCCCGTCCGCCGGGCCGCCGGCGATGACGCTGGAAACCAGCGCACCCCGCGCCTTGTCCAGACCCAGCGTCTTGACCATGTCGTCCGTCACCGGCTGGAGACGAACGCCAAGCCAGCCGCGCCGCGTCTCGCCATAGGTCTTCAACTGCTCGATGACGTTCATGGCAATTTCGGAGGGGATCGAGAACCCGATGCCGATCGAGCCCCCGCTCGGCGAGATGATCGCCGTGTTCACGCCAATGACGTCGCCATCCATGTTGAAGAGCGGTCCGCCGGAATTGCCCTTGTTGATCGCCGCATCCGTCTGGATGAAATTGTCATAGGGACCGGCATTGATGTTGCGCCCGCGCGCCGACACGATGCCGACCGTCACGGTGCCGCCAAGCCCGAACGGGTTGCCAACGGCCATCACCCAGTCGCCGATCCGCATCTTGCGGGAATCGCCGAACTTGACGGCCTTGAGCGGCGCCTTCGGCTCGACCTTCAGCACGGCAAGGTCCGTCTTGGTATCCGTCCCTATCAGCTTGGCCTCGAGCGTCGTGCCATCGGCAAAGTTGACATCGATCTCGTCGGCGCCTTCGATCACGTGATTATTGGTCACGATATAGCCGGCCGGATCGATGACAAAACCGGAGCCCAGAGAATTCACCTTGCGGTTCTTGCCGCCATCCTTCTTTCGCTTGTTGAAATAGTCGTTGAAATACTGCTCGAAGGGCGCGTCCTTCTGCACTTTCGGCGAGGGCAGGCCGCTATCGGCATCGCTGCCCTCGGCATCCTGCGAGATCGAGATGTTCACGACGGCATCGAGCAGTCCTTCCGCCAGATCAGCAACTGACGCAGGTCCGCGCTGCTGCACGGCGGCACTCTGCGCCAGGACCGGCAAAGCGGGCAGCACAAGCGCAGAAGCGCTGGCAACGGCAGAGAGAAGCAGAATTTTCGAAGACGGACGTGGCACGCGGCATTTCTCCTGTTGGAGATCGCGCCCGCAATTCGCCGGCGCATCATGTGATGAAGCAGGTCGCTCTTGTTATCGTCCCCATCCTTCCGGGTAAAGTGGCGTTTCTGTGAGCAACCGGCTCAACCATGAACGAGCCACACAAGCCCGACCCCGGCCGCCAGCACGATCACGCCGAAAATGCGCAGTCGCTCATCGGAAACCGAGGGGATCTGTTCGGCCAGGCGCCTGACAAGCCGAGGGGCCAGCGCATAGGCCAGCCCCTCGATGATCAGAAAGAAGGCGAGACCGACCAGGAAATCGCCAAGCAGAGCCCTCACTGCTGCCCAGCCGGTGCTTGCGGAGCGGTGCCGGCATCAGCAGGCAGCCGCTCATCCAGCTTCCGCTTTCCGCCCGCATCGTTGAAGAAGCGGAAGAAGTCGGAATTGGGCGTCAGCACGAGGTTGGTATCGGCCGTCGCCAGGCTGTTCTTGTAGGCATTCATCGTCCGGTAGAATTCGAAGAATGCCGGATCCTTGCTGTAGGCTTGTGCGAAAATCGCGCTGCGCTGACCGTCGCCTTCACCGCGAAGGATTTCGGACTCGCGCTTGGCGTCGGCGACAATCTCGACGACCTGGCGGTCGGCGATCGCCTCGCGGCGCTGCCGTTCCTGCACACCGCGGGCGCGGATCAGTTCGGCCTCGGCCAGACGCTCGGCCTTCATGCGGTCGAAGGTCTGCTGCGAAACTTCGCGCGTCAGGTCTGTGCGGCGGATGCGGACATCGAGGATCGAGAGACCCAGCGCGGCGGCATCGTTCTTGAGGTCGGCCCTGACCTCCTGCATCATGGCGCTACGTTCCTGCGACAGCGCGGATTCGAAGCCGCGCAAACCGTAGACCCGGCGCAGAGCGGAATCGAGGCGCGTCCGCAGACGCGATTCCGCCGAGGTGCGATCACCCGACACGGCCTCGCGGAACAGCTGCGCATCGGTGATCTTGTAAATGATGAAGGCATCGACTTCGTAGAACTTGCCGCCCTTCACCTGGACACGGATATTGTCGAGATCGAAGCGCAGAGCCTGTTCGCTGACATACTGCACGCGGTCGGCGTCAAGGAACGAGAACGGCAGCTTGAAGTAAAGGCCGGGTTCAGTCTTGACCGACTGGATCTTGCCGAAGCGGATGACGAGTGCCTGCTCGCGCGCACCCACCACGAAGACGGACGAATAGGCAATCAGCGCGATCAAGGCCGCGGCGATAATGCCGATGGAAAGACGATTGCTGTTCATTTCGTCTCTCCCTTCGACGTGTTCTTGTTGAGCAGCTCATTGAGCGACAGATACGGCACCGACTGGCCGGCCTGGCCGTCCATGACGATCTTCTTGCTCGACTTCATCACGCCTTCCATGGTTTCCAGATACATGCGCTCGCGCGTCACCTCCGGAGCCTTGGCATATTCCGTATAGATGGAGTTGAAGCGCGCCGCCTCACCTTCGGCTTCCTTGACGACACGATCCTTGTAGGCGGCCGCCTCTTCGCGAATCTGCGAGGCTTCACCGCGGGCACGACCAAGCTTCTGGTTGGCGTATTTGTTGGCTTCCTCGACGTAGCGGTCTTCATCCTGCTCGGCGCGCTGCACTTCGTCGAAAGCGTCTGCCACTTCGCGCGGCGGGGCGGCATCCTCAATGGCGACCGTGCGGATCGAAATGCCGGTCTTGTAGGAATCCAGCGTCGCCTGGATGATATTCTTCACGTCTTCGGCAACGGCCTGACGATTGTCGCGGTAGATGTCCTGGACAGGACGCGAACCGACAACCTCGCGCATGGCGCTTTCGGAGACCTGCTGCAACGTATCGCGCGGATCTTCCACATTGAAGAGATAGGCGCGCGGATCGGTGACGGCGAAGAGAACCGAGAACTGCACGTTGACGATATTCTGGTCACCGGAAAGCATCAGGCCGGCATCGCTGTTCGAGCCGGACTTCGCGCCGATATTGGCCTGCTGTTCGGTGATCTTCACCATTTCGACCCGCTCGACGGGCCAGAGATGGAAATGCAGACCCGGCATGGCGACTTCCTTGGCCGGAACGCCGAAACGCGAAACAACGCCGCGCTCGTCGGGCTGCACCGTGTAGACACATTGGAAAAGCCAGAGTGCCGCAACCACCGCGACGCCCAGAAGCGCCAGGCCACCGCCACCCGCACCGCCCGGGATCATCCGCTTCAAGCTGTCCTGGCTGCGCCGGATGATCTCATCCAGTTCCGGGGGATTGTTTCCGTTTCCGGGCCGGTTCGGTCCAGAACCCCAAGGGCCCTTCCCATTGCCGTTACCGCCACCACCGCCGCCGCCCCATGGGCCGCCGCCGCCATTCTGATTGCTCCAGGGCATCAAGTCCTCTTGCTGTTACGGGCAAGAGAAGCTGTCCCCCACCCTTGTCTTCTGGTGACAGGTTATAGGTATCACGCATCGGTGTTTCAATGCGGCCAGTCGCGTTTCGCGTACCGGAGATGCAAATTGCCTCAGGAAAGGTTTATTTTCGGCGTGTATAGGTGACGAAACGGGCCGGATAGTCATCCTTTTCACCTGCGTCCATCCGACCGGCGTCTTCCGCTTGCCAGATTGAAGGATCAATTTCCGGAAAGACGGTGTCGCCATCAATATCCGCCTCGACATGCGTGATATGAAGCACATCCGCCAACGGCATGCCGAGACGATAAATCTCTCCCCCGCCTGCGATGCAGATTTCATCGACACCCGCCTCGGCAGCCAGCAGCAAGGCCTTGGCAATCGCTTCGTCGATGGAATGCACGACATGCACACCCTCGCGGACATAGGCCCGGTCCCGCGTGATCACGACATGCGGCCGGCCGGGCAAGAGACGCGGAAAGCTCTCGAGATTCTTTCGCCCGATGACCAGCGGCTTGCCCATCGTCATCGCCTTGAAGCGCTTGAGGTCCGTGGACATGTGCCAGGGCAGATCGTTATCCCGGCCGATGACGCCATTGCGGGCGACAGCCGCAATCATCGAGATCAAAGGCCTGCTCATACCGCGATCGGCGCCTTGATCGTCGCATCCGCCTCATAACCCACCAATTCGAAGTCCTCGAACGTGAAGGAGAAGATGTCCTTCACATCCGGATTGATCTTCATGAACGGCAGCGGCTTCGGCTCCCGCTTCAGCTGCGTCTCGGCCTGTTCGAAATGGTTGTGATAAAGATGCGCATCGCCGAACGTATGGACGAAATCGCCAAGGCGAAGGCCGGTGACCTGCGCCACCATCATGGTCAGCAACGCATAGGAGGCGATGTTGAAGGGCACGCCCAGGAAAATGTCCGCCGAACGCTGGTAGAGCTGGCAGGAGAGCTTGCCCTCCGAAACGTAGAACTGGAACAGGCAATGGCATGGCGGCAGCGCCATCTCGTCCACTTCCGCCGGGTTCCAGGCGGACACGATATGGCGGCGGGAATTCGGATTGGTCTTGATGCTTTCGATCAGAAGGGCGATCTGGTCGATCTTGCGCCCGTCCGGGGCTGGCCAGGAGCGCCATTGCGACCCGTAAACGGGGCCGAGTTCTCCGTTCTCGTCGGCCCACTCATCCCAGATCGTCACGCCATGCGCGTGCAGATAGGCGATATTCGTCTCGCCCTTCAGGAACCAGAGCAGCTCGTGGATGATGGACTTCAGATGCAACTTCTTGGTCGTGGTGACCGGAAAGCCTTCCGAAAGGTCGAAGCGCATCTGGTAGCCGAAGACCGAGCGGGTGCCGGTGCCCGTCCGGTCGCCACGGTCGACGCCGGTTTCCTTCACATGTTTCAGGAAATCGAGATATTGCTTCATGGCCCGCTGATTCCTTATCCCTCGAGACGGAACCAGAATAAAGCCAAGCGGCGGCGCTTCCAAGCCGGAAACGCCGCGCGGATGATCAATCCAGAGGAAAGACGCTCAGAGATCGCCGAGCTTGCCCAGTTCCTTGGCCACGAGATAATAGAAGGTGACGCGCGACTTGGAATTGTCGCCCTTCATCATCGCGGCGACAGCGGCAACGGCCTTTTCGGCCGATTCGCCGGTCACGCCGAGCTTCTTGCCGCACCAGCTCTCGACGACGCGATCGAGCTCGGACTTGTCGGAAGCCGAGACGAGCGAGGAGTCGCGATTGCGCAACGCAATGCCCAGATGCTTGACGATCTTGGCGACAACAGCCTCATCGGCATTGGCGTCGTATTTGCGGACGTCCGGAAGATAATCGGTCATGGTCTTCGCTCCCTGCTTTCCCGATGCTTGTCATGCATGCTGATATTGAAATGTTTAGTTGAATCCGGCTCAAGTCAAGCAGAGATTGTCACTATGCGCAAAAACACCGCTCGCAATACGCAACTGTTTTGACCTCCGGCTCTTTTCATCGCGCCGCATAACACTTATATGAACAGTGCCGTCTTTCGGGGCGGCTATGGCAATAAACGGGCGATGGAATAAACCTATTGGACCCGGGGGCGGTACCCGGCGCCTCCACCAGAAACCGCTGAAAGCATGGTCATTGAGGATCACTGCTGCGAGCGGCTTCTGATGGGGGCGAAATAGGATCGACAAGGGTGTAAAGATCGACTTTTTGCCCGGCATGATACCGCCGTTATCGGGTCACAAGTGTAGTTGCAAACGACAACAACGCTAAGGGTTATGCTCTCGCTGCTTAATCGCGGTGCGGGAAATCCGACCTAAGTCCTTTGGGTTAGCACCTTAAGGCGGGGTTCGGAGGTACCTGGCAACAGAAACCTCCACCTAACCTTCCTGCATTTCATGTTGCGCGTGCCTCACCTTCTCCCCATTGGCGGAATCAATTATATTGCTGTAGCAGATGGGCTCGCATATAGCGGGTTTTCGGAATGCCCGGTTCGTGGCATAGATAGCTGGTAACGATATTCAGGAAGGCGGTCACAGTATGGGGCAGGATCACATCCGGTACGACATTCTCGCACAGGACGCATTGCGCGGCGTGATCCGCAAGGTGCTCGGCGAAGTCGCCGCGACCAACAGCCTGCCGGGTGAGCACCATTTCTTCATCACCTTCCTCACCGGCGCTCCGGGCGTACGCCTGTCGCAGCACCTCAAGAGCAAGTATCCGGAGCAGATGACGATCGTCATCCAGCACCAGTTCTGGGACCTGAAGGTCACGGACACCGGTTTTGAAATCGGCCTCTCCTTCTCGGACACGCCGGAAAAGCTGGTCATCCCCTTCAACGCCATTCGGGGTTTCTATGACCCCTCCGTCAATTTCGAACTGGAATTCGACGTCGCGGCCGATGCAGGCATGGAAATCGTCGAGGACGAGGACGTCGCAGCCTTCGTGACCCCGGTTGAAACCGCAACTGACGCCGCAAAGCCGGCCGATGGCGAGAAGGCCGGCGCATCGGTGGTTTCCCTGGATGCCTTTCGCAAGAAGCAGTAACGTCCGTGGCTGCCGACGTCGTCAATCTCCGCCAGTTCCGCAAGCGCGCAGAACGCGCCGAGAAGGAAAGGACGGCCGAGCAGAACAGGCTTTCCCACGGCCGGACGAAGGCTGAAAAATCGCTGACCAAAGCCCTCAACGACAAGGCCGCAAAGGTGCTCGATCAGGGCCGGCTCGAGAAGACGGACGCCGACAAGGCTGACCGCGACGGAGACAGCGGCGCGTGATCCGGAAACACTCCGTCACGCTGCGCGGTCATCGCACATCATTTTCCCTTGAAGACGAATTCTGGACCGAGGCGATGGCGATCGCGCGCGCCCGCAACATGTCGATCGCCGCCCTGCTGACCGAGATAGACGAAGCTCGCGACCCCGATAGCAATCTGTCTTCAGCGATCCGCGTCCATGTGCTGAAAGACCTGAAGCGCCCCTTATCCTGATAAACGCGCAGGAGATCAATTCGCGCTCGGCGGCGCCAGCGGGCCGCCGCGAATGACGTCCGGCTGGAAGCCCGGCTCGCCGAAACCGGAGCGCGGGTTCTTCAGCTGTGGAATGGAATTTGTTTTCTGGCCGGCCTTATCCGGCGCAGACTTGTCGGCAGCCGCCCTGTCCGCTGCGGCCTTGTCAGCAGCACCCTTCTCGGCTGCAGCCTTTTCAGCGGCCGCCCTTTCAGCGGCGGCCTTCGCCGCCTCTTCGGCCACGCGTTCGGCTTCCGCCTTTTTCTCCGCCTCAATCCGCGCCTTCTCGCGGGCCTCGTCCAGCCCACGATAATAGATCGCTTCCCGGCGCAGGCGCTGGCGTTCGGCCAGCCGCCCCTGCAACAGGTCAGCCTTGCGCCGCTCGCGCTCGAAGGCCCGCAGGGAAAGATAATTGGCAAGCTCCGTCGCATCCAGCGACGAGGTCGGGCTCGCCACGGTGCCCCCGAAACGCAGCGTCAGGGCCGGCTCCGCGCCGGCGACCTCGTCGACGCCCTGCTTGAAGCTGGCGCGCAGGTCGCCGCGCAACGTCCCTTCGGCGATCCCCACCGAACCGTCGAAACTCAGGCGCATTTCCGGGTTTTCGGCGCGCGCGTTCTGGACCATCAGCCTGCCACTCGAAATGGAGAGAGGCAGCGCCACGTTCTCCACCCTGGTCTGCCCCTTGATGATGATCGGTGCGGCCATGCTTGCGACCTTGCCCGCATTGATGTCGCCATCGATCTTGTCGGCCCCGGCAAGAATGGCCGGCAACGCGCCTCCGTTGAAACCGCTGATCTGCAGCGCGGGGATCGACACGCTGCCTGAACCACTGAGTTGCGCGGCAAGCTGCCTTGCATTCGCCCCGGAGCTTTCAATGCCGAGGGCAATGTCGGCATTGCCGGACACAATCGGCGTGTCGTCGCCCGTGCGCCAGGAGAGCTTGCCGAGATCCGCCTCCTTGACCTTGAATTTGCCGCGCAGGAAGCCCTGCCCCTCACCGACGGTCAGCGAAAGCGCACCAGTCGCAGCCCCGCCGGCAAACTGGCCGCTGGCATCCTCGATCGCGACGGCCCCCGCGCCATACCGGAACCGACCCGAGAAATCACGGATCGGCGTGCCGTAACCAAGCCAGAAGTTGGCGGCCGACAGCCGCAGGTCGGCGCTGAAGGGTCCGTTTGCGGGCGCGGGAAACGCCTGCGCGGAAAATCCTCCATTGGCGTCCTTGAGCGGACCGGAAACAAGTTCCGCAAGCCAGCCGGCATCGAGCGACTTGACGGAGAGGTCCCCGGTCAACAGCCGCGCGGCATCCCGGCCAAGCGTCAGGCTGCCCGCGACATTTTCATCCAGCGCCTTGCCGGCAAGAGAAGACACGACATAGGCATCCGGCTTGACATCAAGCGTCGCCGTTACCGACAGTGGCAGACCATCGCCAATATTCGGCAGGCTGTTGCCGGTCACCAGCAGGAAGGGCTCGATATCCTCGCTGTCGAGCAGGATCTTGTATTGCCCTTCGAGGAAATGCGCCGCAGACAGGTTTCCTGTTCCCTTCGCGTTGAACCCCGTCGTGCCGGTCTGCGCGTTGAGAACGATCTGCGCGGGATTCGCCCCCGAGCGGGTAATCTTGACCGAGGCGGCCCCATGGCTGCCCTCCAGCATCGGCAGCAGCGTGAAGCCCGCCTGCCCCATCAGGGCCGCGTAATTGTCATTTTCCGCGTTCAGTTCGATGTCGAGGTTCGTGCCGGGCGAAAGCGAAACATCCTGTCCCTGTAACTTGAAAGCGACCTTGGTTCCGTTCGTCGTTCCCTGCAGCGTAGCCGAAAACGGCCAGGAGCCGGATCGTCCCGCAGCAAGTTCGAAACCGATATTGGTGTCGGCGAAATAATGCGCGTTGTGGGCCAGCGCCGAAATCGCCGGATGATGCGGCAGACTACGCTCTGCCAGCAAAAGAAACGCACGCGGATCGGCCGATTTGAGCCGGCCCTTGAGATCGAGGACAGGCGCCGCCACGCTCCCCGCGGCGCTGCCGGTGAGATCGAGCGATGCGCCTGCGAGATCGCCGATGGTCAGCTTGTCGATCTGCAGCTTGCCGCCCTTGAGGCTGAGATTGGTCGCGACATCGCTTGCAACGAGACCCTGCGAGGCCAGATTGCGGAACTGCAGATCGGCGGAAATCGTCTGTGCCAGGAAGGCTTCGCCGGTGTCCTTGCCGGTGGCAAGACTGGCGACCGCGCGCATGGCGTCGAAATCGAGGTCACCCCCGGACAGCTTGATGGCGAGAGACGCCGGCCCGCCGTCATCCGGCACCTGCCGTTCCACGTGCCCCTTGAGGATCGCCCCGCCGGCCGCCAGTTCCAGGTTCTCGAACCGTTGCACATGATCGTCGATGGTCACATCGGCCGAAAAACCGAGCGCATTGAGATTGCGGATCTGCGGCGCGACCTCGCCGGCAAGCCACGCGGACAGGCCGGACGGCTGGCTGGACGCTGCGGTGAGCGTGCCCTTGAAGGAGCGTTTGTCGGAGAGGTCAAGAACGCCGTTTGCCTCGACCTTCGTGCGCCCCGGCAGCTCGACGGAAACCTGATCGAGCTTCCAGCCCTTTCCGTTCGGTTCGGCGACGACAGTCACATCGCGAAAGGAGGTATCGGCCGAGACAATGGCTGGCAGCTTCAGCGTGGCCTTGCCGGGAACCGGTGGAACGGGAATGTCGGCGAGCAGGGCCAGAAACGTCTCCAGCCTTTGCTGCGCCGTGAGGACCTGTTCGCTGCGCGAGCGCTTGGCACCCTCGCCGCTCGCCCCGATCGCATTCATATCCACCTGCTGGCCGTCTGCCGTCAGCAGGAACTGCGGATTGAGACCGGTGTCGAGCGTCGCCTCGCCCGTGATCGAATAGGGATCGCTGACGGGGCCCATGTCGAGCTGATATTGCGGCAGGCGCACCCGGTCGCTGGCGAGTTCGAAGGCGCCCTTGATGCGTACGGGTGCGGCATCGCCCGGCTTCTTCGCACCATAGCCGGCATTGAACGTACCGTCATAGCGCAGCTTGAGGTCGACCAGCCTCAATGTGCCCTCGAGATCTGCCGTCACCGGCAAGGCGTCCGGCGTGATGTGGGAGGCGACACGCAACTCCCCCTTCGCGTCGCGCACGCCCGTGTTGATCGTGAACTTGCCGGCCACGCCATCGACGAGTCCCTTGCCCTCGAAGTGCCACGGCCCGGTCAGCGATTTTGCCGATGCCGTGAAATCGAGTCCGGTGAGCTTGCGGGTGCGTCCTGTCTGGTGATCATCGAAGGTTACTTCGCCGCCGCTGACGCGAACATTCTCAAGCACGACGATCTTGGCCGGAATCGACGGGTTGCCGGTCTTTGCCCAATCGAGCGTCCCGTCCTTCTGAAGCGCGATATGCACCTTGGGCTCGATGATGCGCATTTCAAAGATGCGCGCCTCGCCCGAGAGGAAGGGAGCGATTTCCATGTCCATGGCGAAGCGAGCGGCCGTCACCAGCGGCTTGCCGTCATCGTCACGCCCGATGGTCACATCTTCCATGGTGACGGAGGGAAATGGAATGAGCCGGGCGCTGACTGCGCCATGCACCTCGACCTTCTTGCCGAGGATCAGTGAAGCACGGCGCTCGAAATCCTGGCGAAAGCCCGTCCAGTCGACGAAATAGGGCGCCACCAGCGCCGCAAACAGCGCCAGAACCACCAGTCCCGCAATGCCAACCATGATCCGGCCGAGCACCGACAATCGCCCAATTCCCTACCTGATTCCGGCACTTAATGGCCGTACAAACCGACATGTGACAGAGTAGCCCGCGACATGGCGCGCGAACAAGACAAATGCGTGACCAAGCGCAGAATTAGCGACTTAATCCAGCGTAAAAATCTTGCCCGGGTTCATGATATTGTCCGGATCGAGCGCATGCTTGACCTGGCGCATGACGTCAACCGCCGCCCCCAGCTCGTCAATGAGGAAGGGCTGCTTGCCCTGCCCGATCCCGTGCTCGCCGGTACATGTACCGTCCATGGCCAGCGCGCGGGCATTGAGACGCGCGCAGAACGCCTCGACCCGCGCGATTTCATCGATATTCTTGTCGTCGAAGAGAACAAGGACATGAAAATTTCCGTCGCCTGCATGGCCGACGATGGGCGCGGTGAAACCGCTTTCAAGGATGTCGGCTTCCGTCTCGGCCACGCAATCGGCAAACCGCGAGATCGGCACGCAGACATCCGTCGACAGCGCCGCGGTTCCCGGAATGAGCGCCTTGGCAGAGAAATAGGCGTTGTGACGCGCCTTCCACAGCTTCGCCCGCGCCGCGGCATCCGTGGACCATTCGAACGCTCCGCCGCCATTCTCCGAGACGATCTCGGCAAACTGCTCCGACTGCAGCCGGACTGTCTCGGCGGTTCCGTGGAACTCGACGAAGAGGGTCGGCTGGACGGCAAGGGACAGATCGGAATAGGCGTTGCAGGCCGCCACCTGCGCATCGTTGAGCAGCTCGATCCGCGCAACCGGAATTCCCATCTGGATCGTCATGCTGACTGCGCTCGCCGCGTCCTTCAGCGTCGGAAATCCGCAGACCCCGCCGGCAATCATCTCCGGAATGCCCTGCAGCCTGAGCGTGATGGAGGTGAGCACGCCCAGCGTCCCTTCCGCGCCCACCATCAGGCGGGTCAGATCGTAGCCGGCGGACGACTTGCGGGCGCGCCGCGCCGTGCGGATCTCCTCGCCATTGGCCATGACCGCCGTCACGGCGAGCACGTTGTCCTTCATCGTGCCGTAGCGCACGGCATTCGTCCCCGAAGCCCGCGTCGCCGTCATGCCGCCGATGGACGCATTGGCGCCCGGGTCGATTGGAAAGAACAGACCGGTATCGCGCAGATATTCATTCAACTGTTCGCGCGTGACACCCGGCTCGACCGTGCAGTCGAGATCCTCCGCATTGACTTCAAGAACCCGATTCATCCGGCTGAAATCGATGGAAATCCCGCCCGCCGCGGCATTCACCTGCCCCTCCAGCGACGACCCCGTCCCGAAGGGAATCAGCGGAACCTTGTGTTCCGCGCAGGCGAGAACCACGTCCCGGACCTCCTGCGCCGACTCGACGAACACGACGCCGTCCGGCAATTGCGCCGGCAGATAGGTCGTCGTATGCGCATGCTGTTCGCGGACCGCCTGCCCCGTCTGGAACCGCTCGCCGAACGCCTGCTTGAGAATGCCCAGCACCGCAGCAATCCCCGCTTCATTGCGAAGTCCCGAACGCACGCCTTCCAGAGCCATGATGATCCTCCTTTTAGGCTCCCTAAATGAAGCAGCAAACATGCCCTGTCGAGCCTCAATTCCGTGGATGACGAAGTATTCACCCCCGTTTTGTTCTCTTGTCTTTGCCATTCCCCCTCAAAATCACTAGATTGCAGGCATGATGAATCGTTTCGATGACATGCCCTTTTTCGGCGACGAGCCGGAACCCGCTCCCCAGCGCCCTGTCAATGGCAACAACAGTGGCGGCGGCATTGCCGCCCGCGCCATGGCACAGCGCGATGCCGCACGGGCAGCCCCCGACTATCTCGACGGGTTGAATCCAGAGCAACGCGAGGCCGTTGAGACAACCGAAGGCCCGGTTCTCGTTCTCGCCGGCGCGGGCACCGGCAAGACACGCGTGCTCACCACCCGCATCGCCCATATTCTGGCGACCGGCCGCGCCTATCCAAGCCAGATTCTGGCCGTGACCTTCACCAACAAGGCCGCGCGCGAGATGAAGGAGCGCATCGGCATGCTGGTCGGCGGCGCGGTCGAGGGCATGCCCTGGCTCGGCACCTTCCACTCGATCGGCGTCAAGATGCTGCGCCGTCACGCCGAACTCGTTGGCCTGAAATCGGATTTCACCATTCTCGATACCGATGACGTCATCCGCCTGATCAAGCAGATCCTGCAGGCCGAAAGCGTGGACGACAAGCGCTGGCCGGCCAAGCAGTTCGCCGCCATGATCGACGGTTGGAAGAACAAGGGCCTCGACCCCGCCCAGATCCCCGAAGGCGACGCCCGCGCCTTTGCGAACGGCAAGGGCCGCGAACTCTACATCGCCTATCAGAACCGGCTGCTGACGCTCAACGCCTGCGATTTCGGCGATCTTCTCCTGCACCCCATCCGCATGTTCAGGAAGAACCCGGACGTGCTGAAGGAATATCACGAGCGCTTCCGCTATATTCTGGTGGACGAGTATCAGGACACCAACACCGCCCAATATATGTGGCTGCGGCTGCTGGCGCAGCGCTCTGCGCCGTCGCGAGGGACCTCCCCGGCCGAAGGTCGCAAGCCCGAAGGGGCGTCCGAGCCGTTGCGAGGCCCTCGCGGAGCGCAGGCGCAAAGCGCCGACAGCGTGAGCGCAAACAAGGTCAACATCTGCTGCGTCGGCGATGACGACCAGTCGATCTATGGCTGGCGCGGCGCGGAAGTGGACAATATCCTGCGCTTCGAAAAGGACTTCCCCGGCGCAAAGGTGATCAAGCTGGAGCGTAACTACCGCTCCACCGGTCATATTCTCGGCGCAGCAGGGCATCTGATCGCGCATAACGAGGGCCGGCTCGGCAAGACGCTCTTCACCGAGCGCTTCGATCCCGATCATGACAAGGTGCAGGTCCACGCCGCGTGGGACAGCGAAGAGGAAGCCCGCGCCGTCGGCGAGGAGATCGAACAGCTCCAGCGCGGCAAGCACAAGCTGAACGACATGGCGATCCTGGTGCGCGCCTCCTTCCAGATGCGCGAATTTGAAGACCGCTTCGTCACGCTTGGCCTCAACTACCGTGTCGTCGGCGGCCCGCGCTTCTATGAGCGCCTCGAAATCCGCGATGCCATGGCTTACTTCCGCGTCGTATGCCAGCCCGCTGACGACCTCGCCTTCGAGCGCATTATCAATACGCCCAAGCGCAGCATCGGCGATAGCACCAAGAGCGCCCTGCATGCCTACGCCCGCGCCCGCAATATACCGATGCTCGCGGCCGCATCCGATATGATCGAGACGGAAGAGCTGAAGCCACAGGCGCGCAAATCGCTGTTCAACGTCGTGACCGACTTCCGCCGCTGGCAGTCGCTGCTCGAGACCACCCCGCATACCGAACTCGCCGAGCAGATTCTCGACGAAAGCGGCTATACCGCCATGTGGCAGAACGACAAGTCGGCCGAAGCGCCGGGCCGTCTGGAAAACCTGAAGGAACTCATCCGCTCCATGGAGCAGTTCGAGAGCCTGCGCGGCTTCCTCGAACATGTGGCCCTCGTCATGGATGCCGAGAAGAACGAGGACATGGATGCCGTCAACATCATGACGCTGCATTCGGCCAAGGGTCTGGAATTCGAGACCGTCTTCCTTCCCGGCTGGGAGGAAGGCTTGTTTCCACATCAGCGCTCGCTGGACGAAGGCGGCCGCTCAGGCCTGGAGGAGGAACGACGCCTCGCCTATGTCGGCCTCACCCGCGCCAAGCGCCGCGCCCATATCTGGTTCGTCTCCAACCGCCGCATCCACGGCCTTTGGCAGTCCACCATCCCCTCGCGCTTTCTCGAAGAACTTCCTCTTGAGCATGTCGAGGTCTCGGAAAGCCAGAGCTCCAACTATGGCGGCTACGGCCGCAACCCCTACGGCCAGTCCCGCTTCGACAAGCAGGAGCCCTTCCAGAATACCTATTCGACGCCAGGCTGGAAGCGCGCGCAGGCCAATCGCAACGATGCCACCCGAGACAATTGGGGCTCCCGCTCCGGCCATCAGGTGGAACGCATCGGCTATGGCGAAAGCGGACCGCGCGGCAAGACGATCCAGGGCGAGTTGGTCGCCAAATCCACGGTCGACACGCCGTCGCAATTCTCGGTCGGCGACCGCGTCTTCCACCTCAAGTTCGGCAACGGCAATGTGTCGGCAGTGGAAGGCAACAAGCTGACGGTGGATTTTGATCGCGCCGGACAGAAGCGGGTTCTGGATGGTTTTGTCGAACGCGCGTGAGACGGCTGCCCAAGACGCGCCGCCCGCTCAAACCGTTTCAGGCTGCTGCCATGCGGTGCAGACGCGATTGCGCCCTTCGGCTTTTGCGCGGTAGAGCGCTTCGTCTGCGGTCGCAATCAGCGCGGCAAATGTTTCCACCGTGGGCTGCCCCACAGCCACGCCAAGGCTGATGGTGACGACATCCGAGACATCGCTGCGGCCATGATGGATCGCTTCCGCCTCCACCGCCGCACGAATACGCTCCGCGCAAAGCGCAGCCTGTTGTCCGTCTGAACCCGGCAGCAGGACCAGGAACTCCTCGCCACCATAGCGAACGGCTGTTCCCTCGCCCGGCAGCAGCGTCCTGTCGATTGCCCCGGCCACAGCCCGCAGGCAGGCATCGCCTTCGCCATGACCGTGGAAGTCGTTGAAGCGCTTGAAAAAATCGATATCGAGCAGAATGACCGACATCGTCTCGGAAAGACCGATCCGGTCGGAAAACTGTCTCGCGAACTCCTGGACAAACCGCCGGTTAT
Source organism: Ensifer adhaerens (assembly GCA_900215285.1). Classification (NCBI taxonomy): domain Bacteria; kingdom Pseudomonadati; phylum Pseudomonadota; class Alphaproteobacteria; order Hyphomicrobiales; family Rhizobiaceae; genus Ensifer; species Ensifer adhaerens. The sequence continues at coordinate 2,258,299 of OCMG01000004.1, read as the reverse complement.
GCAAGCCGGTCAGCGGGTCATGAATGGCATCTGCTTCGGCGGCCCGAAAACGGACTTCCTCTCGTAACCGCAGCAGAAAGGCAAGGCGCGCATCCCTCTGGAAATTGACGTTCACGGCTAAGGCGAGATAGCTGGAAAGGATGGCAAACACGACACCGGATATCTTGCCGTTCATCGGCATGGGATGAACCATGACGGTGGCCACGTAGCACAGGATCATAAGCGCGGAGCCAAAAAGCGCGACCCGAAAATCCGGGCGCCTGTTGATGACAGAAAACAGGATCGCCAGAGATATAAAGTACTGGTAGTGACTGGCGCCGAAGTTGTCGTTGAGGCTGAAGATGTAAAGAAGCTGAAGGACGATAAGAAGGGGTATGCACATCATCAACGCTTGCGAGGAATAATAGCCTTCGATCCGCCGATGAAGCATGAAAATACCGTACAGAGCCGGCGATATGATGAAAAGATGCAGGATCACGGCCAGAAAGAGCGTATCCTGAAGAAGCGTAAAGTCGGCGAGCAATAGCAGATTGTAGCTCACGATGGTCGGAGCCATCGCCGAGCGCGCGCTCATTTGGCGAAAGTGCATGGCTGCATCCCGGAATGCCGCTTCGATCTTGGCGTCAAAGGGAGCCCTCCCCACGCGGACCAGGTTTTCCTCGACCTCAGCCAACGAAATGGAAGCGCCGTTCATTTCACATGGTCCCCCAAAAGTCCGCTCCGGAATCCGACTATCCGGTCCCGATGCCCGCAAGAACGACTTTCGAGGACGCCTTCCGACGCGATTTGGCTTGCTTTACGAGAGCCGGCCTCGACATCGGAAATATTTGACAATCGTCAAAAAAATGACGGCGAACCGTCGTTATATTGAAATGCCTTCCTCGAAACTTCCTGTTTGTTTAGGCCATTTCGATAAATGCATGATTAATTGACCCGCAAGGACTTATACAGCATCGTCGGCCGCCACGGTGCAGGCCCCCGGAAAGCCTCGAAATTCTCAGGACTCGCAGACCATTTCCGTCGATCGGCCCGGGCGTCGGCTGCGCAATCCCCGCAGGTGCCTTCAGCCGCCCGTCTTCGCCAGCTTCCCCTCGCTCGTCGGTACATCCCCCAGCCGCACGAACCGATACCCCTTCGCCTTCAGCGCCTCGATGCCCTTGACCACGCCCTCGCCGGCCTTGTGCGTCGGCTGGTTGATATGTGCGATGATCACGTCCCCGTCCTTGGCACTTTCGAAGGACCGGACGGTGGCGTCCACGCCGAGCAGCGAACCGCCGTCGCCATTGACGGAGAAACCGCCAATCTTGTAGCCCATGCCCCTGATCTGGCGGATCGCCTCGGCGCTGTAGACGGCCGTTGCATCGCGATACCAGGTCGGCTTCGGCGCACCCGTCGCAGCAATCGCCGAGGCTCCGCCCTCGACTTCGGCACGCACTGCGTCTGGCGATCCGGCGGTCTTGATACCGTAAATGTCCATCGGGCGATCGACTGCGGGAATATGGTTCTCGCCGTGGTTCTCGATCTGGAAGAGATCGGGATGGGCCCGCAATTGCGCGTACGACTGGGCATTGTTCCTCAGCCAGCGATGTGTGACGAAGATCGTCGCCGGAATATGCTGGCTGATCAGCGTGTCGAGGATGCGCGGATCCGTCGCCCCCATGCAGGCATCGAAGGTCAGCGCCACCGTCGGTACGTCATGCTTGCCCGTCAGGCGAAGCTTCGGTTCAACGAGCCCCTGTTTCGTATAGGTGTCAGCCACTGCCGGGGTGGCGGCGAGAAGGATGGAGAGTGCGAGGATCGTTTTCATGAAAAGCGGGACGAGAGGCAATCGCTGGAGGAATATCGAGAAATCCCTCGTCCCGAACGGGGGCGGATTTATGGCCGTGGCCGGTGCACCCGCCCCACGGGAGTGAGATTAGTCGAACTTCACTTCCTTGAGCTTGTCGATGCCCAGAACCTGCAGAGCGAGCTTTTCATAGAAGGGCTCGGACTTGCCCTGCCTGACCTTGCGCAGGAAGTATTTCTCGAAGCCGATCTTGGCCAGATGCACCCATTTGCCGGAGGACGACCAGTTGACGTTGCGCGGCGGGATCTGCGGCTGCGCCACGAAGGCCACGCCTCCATCGCCGAAATCGGCGAGGCACACGGCATTCCACGTTCCTTGTGCATCGGGCGCACGGCCCGCCACCAGGTTCGCGATATTGTGCGCGGTGGCGGTGACCATGGATTCGATCATGAAACCCGTCTTCGGCACGCCGACGGGAACCGGCGTCGGCCCCATCGGCGGGATCGCGATGCAGACGCCAATGCCGAACACGTTCTGATAGGTCGGATTGCGCTGGTGCTTGTCGACCACGATGAACCCGCGCGGGTTCGTCAGTCCCTCGATGCCGCGCACGGCTGGAACGCCGCGAAAGGCCGGCAGCATCATCGTATAGGCCATCGGCACTTCATGCTTCTTCTTCAGCGAGCCGTCATCGTTGATCTCGTCGACGAAGAGCTTGCCCGGCTCGAACTTCTCCACCTTGGCATTGGTGATCCACTTGATGTGATGCGCCCGCATCTCGCTTTCGAGCAGGCCCTTCGTGTCGCCCACGCCATCAAGGCCGAGATGGCCGATATAGGGTTCGGAGGTGACGAAGGTCATTGGCACCTTGTCGCGGATCTTCGCGTCCCGCAGCGCCTTTTCGAGGATGAAGGCAAACTCGTAGGCCGGGCCGAAGCAGGACGCCCCCTGCACCGCACCGATGACCACCGGGCCAGGATTTTTCAGGAGTTTCTGGAACTCATCCTTGGCCGCCAGGGCATGATCGATCTGGCAGACGGAATGCGTATTCGCCCCCGGCCCGAACCCCTCGATCTCGTCGAATGCGAGGTCCGGTCCCGTGGCAATCACGAGATAGTCATAGGATACGCTCTCTCCCGTCGTCAGTTCCACACGGTTTTCGGCGGGATGGACGCGGGCGGCTCCTTCCGGCCGAAGCGTGATGTCGCGCCTTGCAAAGACGGGCTTGAGGTCGACCTCGATCTCCTCCCGCTCGCGCCAGCCCACCGCTACCCACGGGTTGGACGGCACGAAGGAATAGGTGTCGCCCCGATTGATCACTGTCACCTTGTCGTCGCGCGACAGCACATCGCGCAACTCATAGGCCATGATCGTTCCACCCAGCCCCGCCCCCAAAACAACGACATGCACCATGCGATCCTCCTCCAGATGCTTCGCGAAGCGGTTGGCGACCCGCCCCCAGCAATCCTCCGCAAAACATTCAATACTCAATATATATGTATTTCACTAGTTATTGTCAAACCTCAGATTTGCAGTGCCGGGGGATTGATGAACAATGTCTTGCGGTGGGTCGCGCCTTGCGATTGCCGCTCTTGCCGACTATCTGTGAAGTCCCGCCCTCGTCCGTTCCCCGGAGAAGACCTTTGTCTGCATTCAAGTCCCTGCCCGAAGCCCCGCGCGCCGTAAAAAAGCCTGTCACCGATACACGACATGGCATGACGCGCATTGATGACTATCAATGGTTGAGGGCAGACAACTGGCAGCAGGTCTTCCACGACACGTCTGTTCTCGACCCGGAGATCCGCGCCTATCTGGAAGCCGAGAACGCCTATATGAAGGCCGCGATGGCCGAGACGGAGGCCCTGCAAAAGCAGCTCTTCGCCGAAATGAAGGGGCGCATCAAGGAAGACGACTCCTCCGTTCCGATGAAGGATGGCCCCTTCGCCTATGGCTCCTTCTACGTCACCGGCGGCGAGCAACCGCATTACTTCCGCATCCCGGCGGAAGGCGGCGAGCGTCAGGTCATTCTCGACGGCGACAAGGAAGCGGAAGGCAAGGACTACCTTCGTCTTGCCGGCATGGCGAGTTCGTCCGACCACACGCTCGGCGTCTGGGGTTATGACGACAAGGGCTCGGAATTCTTCACGCTGCGCGTCCGCAACCTCTCGACCGGCGAGGACATGGCCGACATCCTGGAGAACACCGGCGGCGGCGGATCCTGGGACGCGGAAGGCAAGAGCTTCTTCTATACGCTGCAGGACGAAAACCACCGTCCCTCCAAGATCTTCCATCACATTCTCGGCCAGCCTCAATCCGCCGACCGCCTCGTCTATGAGGAAACCGATCCCGGCATGTTCATGGGTGTCGGCGGCTCGCGGCTCGACGACTTCATTTTCATCGATATCCACGACCACGACACGACCGAATATCGCCTCCTTTCCACCAAGGACCTGCTGGCCGAACCCAAGCTCGTCGTCGCCCGCGAGCCCGGCATGCAATACGAACTGACGGAAGGCGGCGACCGCTTCTTCATCCTGACCAATTGCGATGGCGCCAAGGATTTCAAGATCATGGAAGCCCCCGTTGAATCTCCGTCAAAGGAGAACTGGCGCGAGTTGGTACCACATGAAGCCGGCCGTCTGATCCTCAATCACATGGCCTTTGCCGGCCATCTCGTCTGGCTGGAACGCCGCGACGGCCTGCCGCGCATCGTCATCCGCGACCGCGCAACCGGCGAGGAACATGCCATCGCCTTCGACGAAGAGGCCTATTCGCTCGGCCTGACGGGTGCCGCCGAATACGACACGGATGTCATCCGCTTCTCCTACTCGTCCATGACGACGCCGGGCCAGGTCTATGACTACAACATGGCGACGCGCGAACGCACGCTGCTCAAGACCCAGGAAGTCCCCTCCGGTCATAACCCGGACGACTATGTCACGCGCCGCATCCAGGCCCTCTCGCATGACGGCGAACTCGTTCCCGTCTCGTTGCTCTACCGCAAGGACACGCCGCTCGACGGCTCCGCCCCCTGCCTGCTCTATGGCTATGGAGCCTACGGCATCTCGATCCCCGCGAGCTTCTCCACCAATGCCCTGTCGCTCGCCGATCGCGGCTTCGTCTATGCCATCGCCCATATCCGCGGCGGCAAGGACAAGGGCTATCGCTGGTACGAGGACGGTAAGCTCGCCGGCAAGGAAAACACCTTCAAGGACTTCATCGCCGCCGCAGACCACCTGGTGAAGGAAGGCTTCACGTCCTACAGCCGCATCATTGCCGAAGGCGGCTCCGCCGGCGGCATGCTGATGGGCGCGGTCGCCAACATGGCGCCCGAGAAATTCGCCGGCATCATCGCCGCCGTTCCCTTCGTCGACGTGCTCACCACCATGCTCGACGACACCCTGCCGCTGACCCCGCCGGAATGGCCCGAATGGGGCAACCCGATCGAATCCGAGGAAGACTACAAGCGCATCGCCGCCTACTCGCCGTACGACAACGTCGGGCCCAAGCCCTACCCCGCCCTCCTCGCACTCGCTGGTCTCACCGACCCCCGCGTGACCTATTGGGAGCCGGCCAAGTGGGTCGCGAAACTGCGCGAGCACACAACCGGCTCCGAACCGATCCTTCTGAAGACCAACATGGGCGCCGGGCACGGCGGTGCTTCCGGCCGCTTCCAGCGGCTCGAGGAAACCGCGCTGGAATATGCGTTTGCCATCAAGGTGGCTGGCAAGATGTGAGGCCACCGCGGGCCTTGAACTGTGAACTGCAGTTGACACATTGATATGATGTGAACTACAGTTCACGCAGATGATCGAGGTCCGCGAGCACCCTGTTTTCACCAAGTGGCTGAAGAAGCTGCGAGACGATGGCGCGCGCCTGCGCATCCTGCGCCGGCTTGCCCGTATCGGCCGCGATGGACATTTCGGCGACGTCAAATATTTCGACGGCATCGGCGAATTGCGGGTCGATTACGGCCCCGGCTACCGCGTCTATTTCGTGAAGCACGGTGACACCGTCGTGATCCTGCTTTGCGGCGGCGACAAGGACAGCCAGGGCCGCGACATTCAACTCGCAGTCACAATGGCGAAGGAGCTTTGATATGGCCGTTGAAACCAAGCTTTTCGACGCATCGGAATATATGGAGTCCGAGGACGCGCAGGCAGAATATCTGTCTATCGTCATGGAGGATGGCGATCTGGAGGAAATCAAGCACGCGCTGGGCATCATCGCCCGCGCCCGCGGCATGACGGCGATTGCCCGCGACGCCGGCGTCACCCGCGAGGCGCTCTACAAGGCGCTGAGCGACAAGGGCGACCCGAAATTTTCGACCCTTCTGGGCGTCGTGAAAGCTCTGGGGCTGAAGTTCGAGCTGAAGAAGATCGAGGCGGCAGAGTAGGCCGCCCGTCCTCTCCCCTTGTGGGAGAGGATAGCCTGCCCCAAGAGCCGCAGGCGATTGGCTTGGCAGGCTTGGTGAGGGGGATTTGCGGTTAATGCGGGGACAAATTTCCCCCCTCACCTGGAAAATCTAGCACTTAGCGTTCCGCTAAGATGCTGATTTTCCTTCCCCTCCCACCAGGGGAGAGGCTAACCTAGCCGCACCGATTTCCCCGCTCTCAAAGTTACCCATTATCCTGAACCCCTCCCGTCACCGGATAGGTCAGCGACGGCTGGCTCAGGCGGGAGGAGAGCCTGGTGCGATTTCTCGTAACGTGTGGGATATTGCATCAGGGGGCGCGGGCGGCGGTTGATCTGACACATCAACCGAAACGACTCCCCCGATGGGCTGCGAATAGCTCGGCGGCCTGGCTGTGCCAGAGAACCCGTCTGCCTCCGCAGACGGTTTAGCGAGGCGGCCCGCGCTTGAGGAATGGAGTCGGATGAGGCTCCCCTTGCAAATCTCGACGGGTCGCGCTGGCGCTCCGCCGTTTTTTTAAACTACCTATCAGGGCGGCGCGTCAGCGTGGCTCTCCGGAAGTTTGTGCCCAGAGACATGGGCGGAGGCGTGAACACCGGAGGCAAACTCGGGAGAGGTTTTTTCCGGGGCTTTCGGCGTGCCGCCCCTCGGCCCGATTGGCAAGCCAGCCGCGCCGGAGTAGAGCTTGCACCGCAGCATTGCAACGACAGGCAGTCCATGACACCGATCGACCCGATCCGCCCGGCAAACGCCCGCCCCCGCGAAACCGATGCGTTCCGCTTCCAGATGCGCACCGTTTTCGGGTCGCTCCGCCACACGCGCACCCGGACGCGCATTACCATTCTATCCATAGGCCTCGTGATCCTCATCTGCCTGACATCCTATATCCAGGTGCTGCTGAACAACTGGAACGGCCCCTTCTACGACTCGATCGAGAAGCGGAACCTGCCCGAGTTCGGCCGCCAGCTTGAAATCTTCGTCCTGATTGCCGGCGCGCTCCTCGTCTGCAACGTGGCGCAGGCTTGGCTGACGCAGACGGCAACGCTGCTGCTGCGCCGCGGCCTTGCGGTTGATCTCCTGCGCCTCTGGAACAGCTGCGGCCGCGCCGTGCCGCAGGAGGCGACGCTCGAGGGTGCGCGAAACCCCGACCAGCGCATCCAGGAAGACTCCCTCAATGTCGCGGATTGGACCGTGTCGCTCTCCATCGGCCTCTTCCAGTCCACCATCCTGCTCCTGAGCTTCGTCGGCATCCTGTGGTCGATCTCCGGCGCTTTCGCCGTCACACTCTTCGGCGTCCACCTCTCCATTCCCGGCTACATGGTCTGGATCGCGCTCATCTATGCCGGTGCCGGCACGTTCTTGAGCGCCGTCGTCGGTCGCCAGCTCGTCGATCAGAACAACCGCCGCGCGGCCTTCGAGGCTGAATTCCGCAAGGCTCTGGTGGAGGCCAACACGGCGCGCGGCACCGACACCGTCACCCGCAGGTCCGTCTATGCCACAAGCTGGCATCTCTATCGCATCTTCTCCAATGTTCTCGCCTCGACGCGGCTCATCATCATCTCGCAGACCAACCTGACGTGGATCTCCGCCGGCTTCGGCTGGGGCGGCCTGGTCGTGCCGGTACTGGCGGCAGCCCCCGCCTATTTCTCCGGCCAGCTGACGTTCGGCGGGCTGATGATGGCTGTCGGCGCATTCAATCAGGTGAACACGGCATTGCGCTGGCAGATCAACAACTTCTCCATGATCGCCCAGTGGCGCGCCGCCATGCGCCGCATCGTGCAATTTAAGCTCCAGCTCGAAGTCTTCCGCCAAGCCACCGGTCGCCCGGTCCAGATGTGACATCCGTCAATTGAGCTTGCATGGGCAGGCCCGCAGCCCCATCTTGATTCATGATTTGAAAGGACGCCGCGATGCCGCTGATCGGATTCGACAATTCCTATACCCGCCTGCCGGAGCGCTTCTATGCGCCGGCAGCGGCGGCGAGTGCGTCGGAGCCCTTTATGTTCGCCTTCAACGAACCCCTGGCGCAGGAGCTCGGCCTCGATGTCGCGCTGCTGAAACGCGAGGGTGCTGCCCTCTTCTCCGGCAATCTGAAGCCGGATGATGCGGCCAATGTGGCGCTGGCCTATGCCGGCCACCAGTTCGGCCATTTCGTGCCGCAACTCGGCGACGGCCGCGCCATGCTGCTTGGCGAAGTGACGACGCCGGATGGCCGCCATGTCGATATCCAGCTCAAAGGCTCTGGCCCCACCCGCTTTTCCCGCAATGGCGATGGCCGCGCGGCGCTGGGCCCGGTCATTCGCGAATATATCGTCTCTGAAGCCATGCATGCGCTCGGCATCCCCACGACCCGGTCGCTCGCCGCCGTCACCACGGGCGATGCCGTTTATCGCGAGCAGGCCCAGCCCGGCGGCGTGATTGCCCGCGTGGCCTCAAGCCATATCCGCGTCGGCACCTTCCAGTATTTCGCCGCTCGGGGCGATGAAGACGGCGTCAAGCTTCTCGCCGATCACGTCATCGCCCGACACTATCCGGAGATTGAGGGCGAAACGGATCGCTATGTCCGGCTCTTCGAGACTATTGCCGCCCGGCAGGCTGCGCTCATCGCGAAGTGGATGGGTGTCGGCTTCATTCATGGCGTGATGAACACGGACAACATGGCCGTGTCCGGCGAGACCATCGACTATGGCCCTTGCGCCTTCATGGACGTCTATTCGGCCACCAAGACCTTCTCCTCTATCGACCGCAATGGCCGCTACGCCTATGCCAACCAGCCGGGTATTGGCCAGTGGAACCTCGCGCGGCTCGCCGAATGCCTGCTGCCGCTCCTCAGTGACGCGCAGGAAGAGGCGATGGAAAAGGCGAATGCGGCGCTGAAGGCCTATGGCGAGCGCTTCCAGGCGGAATGGCTCAACGTGATGCGGGCGAAGCTGGGATTGGTGCGCGAACGCGAGGACGATCTGAAGCTGATCCAGTCCTTCCTGTCCTTGATGGAGGAAGGCGAAGCGGATTTCACCCTCGCCTTCCTCCGTCTCACGGCCGCGGCTGGAGGTCCGTCGGCCGACAGGGAACTGCGGGGAGAATTCAGCGCTCCGGATGCGGCACAATTATGGCTTGACGGCTGGCGTCTTTACATAGAGGGCGATTCCGTCTCGCCTGACGATCGCAAGGCGCTGATGCAAAAGGCCAACCCGGTCTTCATTCCGCGCAACCACAGAATCGAGGAAGCCATCCGCGCCGCAGTCGACGATGGCGACTTCTCCCTGTTCGAGGCGCTGAACCGCGTCCTCGCTCGCCCTTACGAGGAACAGCCGGGCTATGAGCGCTTTCAAGCTGCGCCCCTGAGCCACGAGATCGTGCCGCGCACCTTCTGCGGCACGTAATCATCCTCGCGGATCACCGGCGTGCTAGTCTCCTCTTGAATACAGTCGCATAGCTCCTAAATCTCTAAAGACTGGAGGATCAGGAGCGATCTTTGACATGATGACGATTGGAAAGCTGTCGCGCATAGCGGGCGTCAAAATCCCCACGATCCGCTACTACGAGGAAATCGGCCTGATGCCGGAGCCGGAGCGAACGGAGGGCAATCAGCGCCGCTATGTCGGCGCCCATCTCGACCGGCTGAATTTCATTCGCCACGCCCGCGATCTGGGCTTTTCCGTCGAGGCCATTCGCGATCTGCTCTCCCTGCAGGCCACGCCCGATGCCCCTTGCCACGATGCCGACCGGATCGCCGCCGATAATCTTGCCGATGTGCGGGCCAAGATCGCCCGGCTGAGGAAGCTGGAGGCGGAGCTGGAGCATATCGTCTCCGAATGCGCCGGCGGCCGCGCGGGCGAATGCAATGTCCTGGCAACGCTGGCCGATCACGCACTCTGCGTCACCGATCATGGCCATGCGCACAATTCTCTCGAGCAGGCCTCTTGACATTCAAACGGTTTGGGAGAATGTTGCCGCGCATGATCACACAGGCACACACCACGGCTGTATATTTTTGGGGCTACCGTTAACCGGCGGCCGCGATCGATCATATCGACAAGAGGCCGCCTTCGGGGCGGCCTTGTTGTTTCCAGCGGCTCTTCCGAAGGCAAAATGAGGAAGAAGGCAATGCTGAACTTGGAACAGACCATCACCATCGAAGATCCCACCTTGGCCCCCTCGCCGGAAGCCGCTCGCGTCAGCGTCCGCCGCGCGCAGAAATCGGACCTCTTCGCGCTCGCCGCCATGATAGAGGCGCTCGCCACCCATCACGGCGACAAGACGACGAACAGTGCTGCCAAGCTCGACCGGGACCTCTTCGGCGACCAGCCCTTCGCGACCGCCTTCGTCGCTGAAACGGGCGGGGAACTGATCGGCTATGCCCTCCTCTATCCCGTCTACCGCGCCACCGAGGGGGAACGCGGCATGGAACTGCACCACCTCTTCGTCAAGGATGGTCATCGCGGCGAAGGCATCGGCCGTCATCTGGTCGATCGCGCCAAGGCCCATGCCCGCACGCTTTCCTGCGACTTCCTCTCGCTCGGTGCCGCCACCGGCAATTTCGCCGCCTACAAATACTACCAGGGCCTCGACTTCAAGGCCTACCCGGCAACCGGCATGCGCTTCCGCGCCGGTCTTTAAACCGTTTACAGGAAGGTCAGCGTAACGGTTCCCTGCCCGCTGCACTGGCCCCACAAAGATTGCCCGCGCAGGCCTCCGCGCGGGCAATTTTCTCGATTACAAAATAATCCGATAACGGAATTACCTGGCGGGAATGGCCTTGAGATAGGCCGCAATCGCCGCAAGATCTGCCTTCGGCAGATGCGCCATATTCTGCTGCACGGCCACCATGGAACCGCCCACGCTGTCGAATTCCGGCGTGAAGCCTGTCTCCAGATAGTTGGCGATATCGGCTTCGCTCCAGGAACCGATATCCTTCGAGCCGGGCGTGATATCGGGAATGCTCCCCTGCCCCTCGGGATTCGGCCCTCCGGCAAGCCAGGAACTCGTCTTGAGCCCGCCGAGGATATCGCGCGGCGTATGGCACTCTCCGCAGTGGCCGGGCCCTTCGACGAGATATTGCCCCCGCTTGACCTCGGGCGAAGCGTTGGCGATCTCCACACGAGGCTTGTCGTTCAGATAAAGCAGCTTCCAGCCGCCCAGCGTGAAGCGCATGTTGAACGGAAACGAAAGGTCATGCGGCGGAGCGACATTGTCGCTCTTCGGCAGCGTCTTCATGAAGGCGAAGAGGTCGCGAAGATCCGTGTCCTTCATTCGCGAATAGGAGGCGTAGGGGAAGGACGGGTAAAGATGTCGCCCCTCGTCATCCACGCCGCGCTTCATGGCCGAGGCGAATTGCGCAAGCGTCCAGTGGCCGATGCCCGCCTTCTCGTCGGGCGAGATGTTCGGCGGATAGAACGTGCCGAAGGGTGTCGGCAGCGGCGCGCCGCCAGACAGGATCAGTTTGGCATCGCCTTCCGCACCCTTGGCCGCGTGGCAGCTCTCGCAGCCACCCGCCCAGAAGATCGTCTCGCCATTCTTGACGTCTGCAGGTCCGAGATTGGCGAATTCGCTCTCCGGCAGCGGCTGCGGCCGTGTGATCCAGAAGAACGCGCCTGCTCCGACTATCCCGAGACCGATCAGCGACAGGATGGATTTGGTGAGTGCCGAGGCCATGGTTCGATCTCCTGAGGCTCTACCCGAAACGGAAAAAGGCGCTCCCCATGACAGGAAGCGCCCGAAAGGACCCGAAAGGTCTTACTTCTTCAGGCGGAAATCCTGATGGCAGGCCGAGCAGACCTTGCCGATTTCGCCGAGCGCAGCGCCGACGGCCTTCTGGTCGGCCGGCGGAGCGGCGATCAGCTTGTCCGTGACCATGGCCAGTTCATCGGCATGCCCCTTGAAGCCGGCCATGTTCTCCCAGATTTTCGGGCTGGCGTGGCCGTCCTCATCCGGCTTGCCGGCCGGGAAGAGCGTCGGGAATTCCTTGATGGTCGTGTTGATAGTGGTCAGAGCGGTCTTCACGACGGCCGCGTCATAGGGCTTCTCGCCCTTGGCAATGCCGGCGAGCTGCGCGGTGGCGCCGCCAATCTTCTTCATGTCCGCTTCGCGCTTATCGCCAAACTGGCTCGCGGCAAACACGGCCGTGGCGCCGGCAAGACAGATCAGGCTTGCAGCAATCGTTCTCTTGATCATCAGGAATCTCCATTGTTCACCCCGGCGGGGCTGACCGGGACATACACAAAAAACTATCCCGCCCTCATCACGTCAAAATCACAATCCGGTGAAATTGGGACCGTGAAAGCTTTTGCAGGGGAGACGACTCTGCCGGAGATAACGAAAACAAACGCTTATGGGCCAAATCCTGGCGTCGCGAAAAAGTGAACACTGTGGTCACGATTGTTTGCAACAAGTGGCACAAAATCGTCATAAAGCACGAAAAAGCCCGCCGCGCGGGGCGCAGCGGGCTCTCGGAAAACAGCGGAAGCCTTACTTTGCAGCGGCTTCGTACATTTCCAGGACGTAATCCCAGTTGATCAGGCTGTCGACGAAGGCTTCGAGATACTTCGGACGCGCGTTGCGGTAGTCGATGTAATAGGAGTGTTCCCAGACGTCGACGCCGAGAATCGGCGATGCGCCGTGAACGAGCGGGTTCTCGCCGTTCGGGGTCTTGGAGATTTCGAGCTTGCCGTTCTTGACGGAGAGCCAGGCCCAGCCCGAACCGAACTGCGTCGTGCCGGCTGCGATGAAATCGGAGCGGAACTTGTCATAGCCGCCGAGGTCGCTGTCGATGGCAGCCTGCAGCTTGCCCGGAAGCGACTTGCCGCCACCGTTCTTCTTCATCCACTTCCAGAAATGGATGTGGTTGTAGTGCTGGGCAGCGTTGTTGAAGAGACCGGCATTCGTGCCGAAGGACTTCTTCACGACCTCTTCGACCGAGAGGTCAGCCATGCCGGCTTCTTCCGCCAGCTTGTTGCCGTTGGTCACATAGGCCTGATGGTGCTTGTCGTGGTGATATTCAAGCGTTTCCTTCGACATGAAGGGCACGAGCGCTTCGTAGTCATATGGAAGGGCGGGAAGTTCGAAAGCCATCTTGGTCTCTCCTTGGTGTCCATTACGGGGATAATGCGGATGCAGTGGAACATAGGTCTGTGACAGTTGCGAGGCAACCGCAAGAGCCGGAAAATTTGAAGCTTTTCGCGATCAGTCACCGTCGCGGACGCGGCGCGCCAGCCGGTCGCGCTGTTGCCAGATGGCAGGATCGCCCCTAGATCGGCAAAATGCCCGCCTTATGCGCGATCAGGCCCGGCTTCGCTGTCATCAGCATCAGCCCTTCATAGCGCGCCTGGGCCAGCAGGAGCCGCGCGAAGGAATCAACCGGCAGGTCGCCAAACTCGTTCACCGCCATGGCATGCTCGGAGCGCAGTGGCACTTCCTGATAGCCCGCATCGAGCAGGCCGCGCCGCAGCATTCGCACATCGATGGTCGGCCCGTCGAAGCTGGAGGCGTCCCTCAAGCCGATCTCCCAGATGCTGGCGGCGCTGAAATAGAGCGCATTGCCCTCGTCGAGGATCAGCCGCCGCGCCCTGTCATCGAGCTCGACGCTGTCACAGGCGACCCAGACCAGCACCGGCGTGTCGAGCAGGATCTTCAAAAGAAGCCTCCCAGAAGTCCGTCAACCTCCGCATCGCGGGAACGGTCGAGCGTGTCCGCACCCTTCACGTGGCCCTTGAGAAAGCCGATCCGCCCGGCCGATGGCTCTTCCACGATCGGCACGATCTTCGCCACCGGCTTGCCGGCACGCGCCAGGATGACGGTCTCGCCATGCTCCACTTCCTCGATCAGCCGCGACAGATGCGTCTTGGCTGCATGCACATTCACCTGCCGCATCATGGTCTCCCGACGTAGCTTAGTCCGCTTAGGCTAGCGCAGATTCCGATCGAAGTGAAACACCGGTCGCCGGGATGCTGCGCCCCGAAAAAGCAAGGCGAGTCTTGATCTGATTCAACGCGATTGAGCAAGGCGCGGGCGGCAGCTTGCGCCCCACCCTTCCCCATTTCTAGGCGGACGCGATAACAGCTCGTAAGGCTTTTGAAGAGACTGTTGCGGCAGATTAGCGCAAGCTTCCCGTGACAATAAGGCAAGACGAAAGGATCATGAGATTGCAGTCACCCAAGACTGAAAGCAATGGAGACGAGGCTTTTGACCGGATTACCATGCTGGTCAGGGACATATTCGGTGTCGATATTGCAGCTGTCTCGGTGATCGAGGGTAACCAGCAGAAATTCCGCTCGATTCAGGGGCTCGATCTCGGCGAGATTGGGCTGGAGGATAGCTTCTGTCGCGCCGCCTGGCGCGAAGGCGTCGCCACGGTCATCCCCGACACATCCCAGAATGCGGAATTCCGCAATCATGCGCTGGTGACCGAAATGGGCCTGCATTTCTACGCCGGCGTGGTTCTTCGCACCTCGGATGGCCTGCCGATCGGCACCATCTGCGCCATCGATCACGCCCCGCGCACCTTCAACGAACGCGAATTGCGCGTGCTGGAAAATCTGGCGCATCTCGCCGCCAGCGAATTCGAACTGCGCGAATTCGCCCATCGCGACGCCCTGACGGGCGCCCTCACGCGCCGGTATTTCCTCACCGAAAGCGCGCGGATGTGCGAACTGGCGCGGCAAAAGCGATTGGATGTTTCGGTCATCATGCTGGATGTCGATCACTTCAAGGCGGTCAACGACCAGTTCGGCCACGCCTCGGGCGATGAGGTCCTGCGCTCGCTCACGGCGGCCTGCACGGCAAATCTGCGCGACATCGACCTCGTCGGCCGCCTGGGCGGCGAGGAATTCGCCGTCGCGATCGCACACCCCTGCGAAACCGCCGCCCGGACGGCGGAGCGCCTGCGCCGCGCCATCTCGCGTCTGCAATTCACCTTCGACGACGCGCCCATGCGCATCACCGCAAGCTTCGGCGTCGCCCCCGTCAGGCCCGGCGAAAGCGACCTCGCGCCAGCACTGGCCCGCGCCGACAAGGCGCTCTACCGCGCCAAGGCCGAGGGTCGCGACCGGGTTGTCGTCAGCGATCGCTAAAACGCCGCCGCCACGCTCACGCCGCCCGCCGCCACACGAAACCCGCCCCCGGCGCACCGGAAACGAGCCCCATGCGCGACAAGGCTGTGAGCACGCTCTGCACGGCGGGGCGCACCTTCTGGCCCTGCTTGAAGGTGGACGCAATCGCCCCCGCATCCATCGGCCCCTCGGCACCAATGAGCGCTGCGATGACAAGCGCCGTCTGCGCGGCCTCCTCCGTCGGATAAGCCGGCTTCGGCCCGGCCTTGGGAGCCGCCGCCTCGCCGAAATCCAGCTCCGCCATCTCGGCCTTCTCCTTGACCGAGCCGAAACGCGGGATCTGGTAGTCGGGCCTCAGCCAGCGCACCTTGCCGCGCCCCTCCTCCTTCGCCCGCTCCCTGTTGAGCGCGACGAGACGGGCCAGAACCTCCTCTTCCGCCAAATCCACCGGCCAGCCATAGGCGGCGGCCACCGCGATATCGAGCTTGTCGTGCAGCTCCTTCAGGATCAGCACCAGCCCGTCATCGAAAATCCGCCGCTCCTTGGCGTCGAGATCGTCCGGCCTCGCCCCCGCCTTCAGCCGCTCCAGCACATTATAAAGACCCGTCAGCGTCAGATGCTCGTGCGCCGCCAGAACCCGCTTGCGATGGGCATCCAGCTCCTCCGCAATCGCCCCGATCTCCGCCTTCTGTGCGTCGGTCGCGGCGGGGAATGGGAAGGCGTTGAAGCAATCAGTATGGTTGTAAGTGGAATCGTTGCCCACTCCAAGCCATCCGCCGGTTCTGTTAGCAAACGCAACATGAATGGAGGATGAGAGAACGCCCAAGAACCATGCTTCGCTGCTTCCGATCAAAACAATCTTGCTCTCTGAGATCGTATTGACGGGCAAGAATGAAAAGAGCCTGTGCTTAGCAGTTCGCGTCGTGGCGATATAGCGCGGAAGGCCGGATACTGCATCTCGCTGGTTTTGGTGCGTTCGCCCAAACCACCACCAGTTATCACGCCTCCATGGATCGGCATTAGTGTCACGCTCCGGCTTCACGTTAAGCAAAAGGTGCTGATAAATGTCGGGGTATCTCCCGCGCACCTCTTCAACTCCGAGGGGGTAAAGATCAATAGCAAAGCGGTCCAAGTTCCTCTGAGCCAGATCGCGGCCATTCATATAGGGCTTTATTACAGTATCGAGCGTCGAGTTAGCTCGATCTTCCCAATATCGCTTCACGCTTAGGTCAATTAGAAATCCTTGGCCATTTAGCTGCATACCTTTGTATGCCAGAGCGGAATTCGACTTAAGCTCGACAGCCCCCGTCACATCCACCCCAACCGTCAAATCCGAGTTTACCCGCCCGCGCTTCTCGGCAAACTGGATGACCGGGCTGTCGGTCTCGACACCCTCTTCCGAAGTCACATCCATCAACAGCCCGTCATGCTTGCCGGCCTCAGCCACCGTCATGGCGATGCGCACGGCTGCGCTGTCGCGCGTCACCTTCGTCCATGGATGATCCGGGATCGCCATGACAAGAGACAGCGGCTTCTTGGCGTTGAGGTAAGGCTCCATGACCCGGCGCTGGAAGACCTGGCTGATGGAATTGGTGGTGACATAGCCGAAGCGCTTCAGCCGCGATTTCGGCTTCAGGAGCAGTTCGGCGGCGCGGTCCCACCAGTACATGACGAAATCGGCGCTCTCGTTCATATGCCCATGCGCCTTCCACAGCGCCTCGGCGTAAGCCGAGCCCATGCGGGCGCGGATATCCTTGCCGCCGACAAAGGGCGGATTGCCGACGATGTAATCCGCCTCCGGCCATTTCGGCCGGCGCGGATTGGGATAGGTCTCTTCGCCGTTGACGACCTTGGGCAGCGGATAGCCATCCCAGAGCAGCACGGCATCCTTCTGCTCGATATTGTGGAAGGCCTTGAGGATCGGTTCGGACGGGGCGACACCCCGGTTGCGGAAATGCCATTGCAGATGGCCGATCCACAGCACCAGCTCGGCGATCGCCGCGGCGCGCGGGTTCAGCTCCATACCGAGAAACTGGTGCGGATCGACCGTGTGGCTTTCGAGCGCCAGGCCCTCCTGCCCGCCGAGATCGTTCAGCGCTTCCAGCACCTCGCCTTCCAGCCGCTTCATCAGCTCCAGCGAGACATAAAGGAAATTGCCCGTGCCGCAGGCGGGGTCCAGCACCTTCGTCTCGCAGAGCTTCTCGTGGAATGCCTGCACGGTGCGGATGGCCGCCTCCGGCTTGCCGTCCGACTTCTGCCGCTCGGCGGTGGAGCGCGCGCTGTCCCATTCGGCGCGCAGCGGATCGATGACGGTGGCAATCACCAGCCGCTCGACATAGGCGCGCGGCGTGTAATGCGCGCCCAGCTTGCGGCGGTCCTGCGGGTCGAGCGCCTGTTCGAGGAAGGTGCCGAAGATGGCGGGCTCGACATCCTTCCAGTCATAGGCGGCGGCAGCGGCCAGCTCGCCGATCTCTTCCTTGGCGAGCTTCAGCGCCCGGCGCTTCTTGAAGAATTCGCCGTTGAAACGCTTGACCTTCTCGCGGATCGTCGCGGTAAACCCGCCCTCGTCCATCGCCCGCCACAGGTCTTCCATCATGCCGGGGAAAATCTCGGGCTTCTCGGCGCAGTCCTTCAGCAGCGTCTTGAAACTCTCCTTCGGCAGAAGATCGACATCCTCGGCAAACATGGTGAAGAGCACGCGCATGAGGAACATGGCGACCTCTTCGGTCGCATGGCCGGACTTCTCCAGAGCCTGGCTGACCTTCGCGATGCGGGTGGCTATCTCGCGCGTCACCTTCGCCGCATGGCGCGACGGATCGAGCGACAGCGGATCGTTCCAGATGGAGATCAGCCGCGCCCGCACCTCGGGCTTGCGCAGGTCTTCCAGATAGATGCGGAAGGAGCGGCGATCCGGGAACTGGTCATAGGCCTTCCCGTCGCGACGGAAATTGGCATAGACCTCGATGGCATGGCCGACATCGCAGACCAGAATGAAGGGCGGCGGCTCGTGATCGGCCGGCAGCAGGCGGACATAGTTCTCGGCCTGCGCACGGGCATTCATCATCAGCACGTCCCACGAGCGCCCCGCCCCACGGCGGCCGCGCGAAGACGTTTCCGCCGCGTCTAGACCGGGAAGTGCCGCCTGTCCGGCGATCTTCTTCTCGCCCTCCAGCCGGCTCTGCTTGGCTTCGAGAATGAAGGCATTGCGCTTGTAGAGGTCGATGCGCTTGGGCGTGGAGCTGCCGTCGCGACCGGGTTCGCGAACGACGCGCTCGAAAACATAGTCATTATTCTCATGCGTCGCGCCGGCAACGTCGGGATGCGCAAGACCCAGAATATCGCAAAGCTCGGTCAGGAACAGCGCATAATTCGCCCGCTCCTGCCCGCCTTCCTGCCCCTGCCAGCGCTGAATGAACGCCTCGACTGCCGAACTCACGCCGATTCTTGCTCCCTCATGACTTGGGCGACACGCTAGGGTCGAAGACGGGGGATTGCAAGGCGGGGTATACGCTGAGGCGGCTCCCCCTCTCTTGCAAAATCTACGACTTAGCCTTCGGCTAAGACCGTGATTTTGCTTTCTCCCCCACCAGGGGGGAGATGGGGAGTGTGAGGCCGCCGCTTGCTCCAATCTCCCCCTTGGTGGGGGAGAAAGCGATTTCAACATCTTAGCTTCAGCTAAGTGTTAGAAATCGCAAGAGAGGGGGTCGGCCACCCAGACTCCCCTCATCCGGCCCTTCGGGCCACCTTCTTCCCGAGGGGATAAGGAGTCACCCATGCGCCCAATCCATATAAAGCCCGTAGGCCTTCTCCGTCACCGGCCCCTTCTGATAGTGCCTATCGTCCAGCTGGATGACCGGCTGGACCTTGGAATAGTTCCCCGACATGAAGACCTCATCCGCCTTCATGAAATCCTCGACCGAGAGCGTCGTCTCGCGCACCTCGACGCCGGCGGCGCGGAGCAACTTCATGACGCGGGAACGGGTGATGCCGGCGAGGAACGTGTGGTTCTCGGCCGGCGTATAGGCGACGCCATCCTTGACCATGAAGATATTGGCCGAGCCCGTCTCGGCGACATTGCCCAGCATGTCGCGCACCAGCGCATTGTCGAAGCCGCGCGAGCGGGCTTCCGACAGGATGCGGCCATTGTTGGGATAGAGGCAGCCGGCCTTGGCATTGGTGGGCATGCATTCCATCGTCGGGCGGCGGAAGGGCGAGAGCGTCAGCTTCACGCCCGGCTGATCCTTGGGCGGCATGGCGGCCTCGAAGATGACCAGCGCGAAACGCGTCGATTCCGGATCGACCGCGACCAGCCCCGCAGAGCCGCTCTCGCCCCAATACATCGGCTTGATATAGAGCGGGCTTGTGCCATCGAAGCGGGCAATGCCCTCCCGCGCCAGCGCCTCGATCTCGTCCGGTGTCTTCGTCGGCTTGAGGCCCAGCGCGATGGCCGAACGGTTGATGCGCTGGCAATGCAGGTCAAGATCGGGCGCCACGCCATCGAACCAGCGCGCACCGTCAAACACCGATGAGCCGAGCCACATGGCATGGGTGGACGGACCGGCCACCGGCGGATTGCCGGGCAGCCATTCGCCGTCGATATAGTTCCAGGTGGTGATCTTCTTATCCGCGCTGCCGTGCATGGCCGCCTCCTTCTTGTTCTTCAGGCGCGCAATGAAGGCTCATTTATCCGTCACGTCAACCCAAGGAAAATCCGGGATATATTGACGCGAACGTCAATCTGCCTCATTTTGCGCCGCACAATGGGGAGCCCGCAACCAATTGCGGCAACTGATAAAAAACCGGACGGGACATGTCATACGCAGCCTATGTTTTCGATGCCTACGGCACGCTTTTCGACGTTCATGCGGCCGTGCGCCGCTACGCCGGCGACGTGGGCCCCGACGGGCAGCTTTTCTCCGACGTCTGGCGTTCCAAGCAGCTGGAATATTCCTGGGTGCGCGCGCTGATGGGCGGCTATCAGGACTTCTGGGCGCTGACCGAACAGGCGCTGGACTACGCCTTCTGGCGCGTTCCGAGCGTCAACAAGGCCTTACGCGACAAGCTGCTGCAGGCCTATTGGAAGCTCGACTGTTATCCCGAAGTGCCCTCCACGCTCAAAATGCTCAAAGCCGGCGGCGCGCGCATCGCCATCCTGTCGAACGGTTCGCCGGCGATGCTGGCGGCGGCGGTGAAGAATTCAGCCCTCGACATGATGATCGACGACATCTTCTCCGTCGACGAAATCCGCACCTTCAAGACAGCGCCGCAGGTCTACGATCTGGTGACGACCAACTACCGGCTCTATCCCGACGCCGTCTCCTTCCAGTCGTCCAACCGCTGGGATGTCGCAGGCGCCACAAAATTCGGCTTTCGCACCGTCTGGATCAACCGCGCCAACGCGCCGGACGAATACAAGGACTACGGTCCCTCGCTCATCCTGCCCTCCCTCAACGGATTGGAGTAACCCCCATGGCCTGGTCGCCGGCGCAATATCTGAAGTTCGAAGACGAACGCACCCGCCCCGCCCGCGACTTGCTCGCCCAGGTGCCACTCGATGCGCCGGCGCTTGCCATCGACATGGGCTGCGGGCCGGGCAATTCGACCGAACTTATTGTCGAGCGCTTCCCTGAGGCCCGCGTGGAGGGCATGGATAGCGACGAGAACATGCTCGAAGCCGCGCGAAAGCGGTTGCCGGGCCTCACCTTCTCGCAAGGCGATCTCGAAACCTGGCTGCCGGCGGAGAAGGCCGACCTGCTTTACGCCAATGCGGTGTTTCAATGGGTGCCTGACCAGCTTGCCGTGCTGAAGCGGCTGATGGCGGAAGGCCTGAAATCCGGCGGCGTGCTGGCGATCCAGATGCCGGACAATCTGACCGAGCCGACGCATCGGTTGATGGAAGAGACAGCGCTTTCCGGCCCCTGGGCACATCGCTTCGCCCAAGGCGAAGGCCGTCGACCCGCGCTTCCGATGCCCTCCGACTTCATGAACGCATTCACGCCGCTTTCCGATCGCGTCGATCTCTGGCACACGATCTATTACCATCCGCTTGCAAATGCCGAGGCCATTGTCGAATGGGTGAAGGGGACGGGGCTGCGCCGCTGGCTCGATGCGCTGGAGGAAAAAGACCGTCCCGCTTATCTCGAAGCCTATACGGATGAGATCCGGAAGGCCTATCCGCCGCTGGAGGATGGGCGCGTACTCTTGCGCTTCCCACGACTTTTCATCGTTGCAACAAAGGCTTAATGAAATTCGATTATTTGAATCTTAGATTTTGGAGATTTTGGATAATCAAGATAAGTGATTATCTTATTGAATGTCAGAGCCCTTGTCTGTGCTCGAAGACCTCGTCCCCTGACATAGCAAGCCGGGACAAAATTTCGGTTAACGGTCTCGTGAAACGAAAAAGCCCAGCACGAGGCCGGGCTTCAACAATGGTCCTGCGAGAGCAGATCAGACGAACTGGCTGAGCCCCGGAACCGAGGCGATGACATCGTCGACAACCTGGTCGCCGGCATACTGGCGAGCAACCGACATGGTCTCCTTGGCAAGCTGGGTAATCTCGCCCATGCCGAGACCGGCGCTCATCAGCTGCTGGCCCAGCGCCATGATGCCGCCGCCAAGCAGGCCGCCGAGGAAACCGCCGCCGCCATTCTGCGAGGCTGCCAGCTCTTCGGCGCCCGGGATTGCCGCGATCATAGCCGACACAGCCTGCTCGTCACCTTCCTTCTTCAGGAAGGAGAGCATGAGACCGATTGCCTTTTCGGCAACAGCAGGCTCGAGACCGACAGCATCGGCAACCTTGGAAACCAGTTCGTTCATGAAGTTCTCCCGTAGAGTCAATATTGACGTGAACGTCAACGTAATAGAAATCGCGAAGGATGACAAGAAGCCGTCCGGCTCTTGTTGCCGCCATTGCGTCGTCACCATATAAAATCATGTCTACGATTCAATGAACAGCCGCCCGCCCCGACGGGTCGGCGCAGGGAGCGCACCGCATGACGATGCTTGAGGACGGCAAGATCTATCTCGGCACCAGCCGCAAACCGGACGACAGCATCAACAAGGGCGAATATCTCGAGCTGAAATACGGCAACCGCCACGGCCTTGTGACGGGCGCGACCGGCACCGGCAAGACGGTGACCCTGCAGATCCTGGCCGAAGGCTTCTCCAATGCCGGCGTGCCGGTCTTCTGCGCCGACGTGAAGGGCGACCTCTCCGGCATCGGCGGCAAGGGCGAGCCAAAGGATTTCCTCGAAAAGCGCGCCAGGGAAATCGGCCTCGACGACTTCGCCTACAACAAGTTCCCCGTCATCTTCTGGGACCTCTTCGGCGAGCGCGGCCATCGCATGCGCGCCACCGTCACCGAGATGGGCCCTCTCCTGCTCGCCCGGATGATGGATGCATCGGATGCGCAGGAGGGTGTGATCAACATCGCCTTCAAGCTCGCCGACGAACAGGGGCTGCCGCTTCTGGATCTCAAAGACTTCCAGGCGCTGCTGACCTATATGTCGCAGAACGCCAAGGAGATTTCCGGCCGCTATGGTCTCGTCTCCCCGACATCGGTCGGCGCCATCCAGCGGCAATTGCTGATCCTCGAACAGCAGGGCGCGACGAGCTTCTTCGGCGAGCCGGCGCTCAAGATTTCCGACCTCATGCGCACGACCTATGACGGGCGCGGCTATATCTCGGTGCTCGCGGCGCAAAAACTGATGCTGAGCCCGAAGCTCTACGCCACCTTCCTGCTCTGGCTGCTCTCCGAACTCTTCGAGGAACTGCCGGAAGTCGGCGATCCGGCCAAGCCGAAGCTCGTCTTCTTCTTCGATGAGGCACATCTCCTCTTCAAGGATGCGCCAAAGGTCCTGCTGGAACGCATCGAGCAGGTCGTGCGCCTCATCCGTTCCAAGGGCGTCGGCGTCTATTTCGTAACACAGAACCCCGCCGACGTGCCGGATACCGTGCTCGCCCAGCTCGGTAACCGCATCCAGCATGCGCTGCGCGCCTATTCGCCCAATGAGGTGAAGGCTGTGAAGATCGCCGCCGACACGTTCCGGCCCAACCCGGATTTCAACGCGGCGGAGGTCATCTCCAATCTCGGCACCGGCGAAGCGCTGGTCTCGACGCTGGAAGCCAAGGGCACGCCCTCGGTCGTCCAGCGCACGCTGATCCGCCCGCCGTCATCACTGCTGGGGCCGCTCAGCGACGACGGCCTGGCCGAAGTCCTGTCCCAATCGCCGATCGATGAGACCAACGATACCGATCTCGACCGGGTCTCGGCCTATGAGATGCTGGCCGGTCGTGCGCAGGCCGCAGAGGATAAGCAGCAGCAGGGTGCGCCACATCAGGAAGACATCCAGCCGCCGGAAGGCACGCCAGGCAGCAACCGCTGGACGCTCCCTGATCTCGGCTCGGTTCTCGGCGGTGGCGGCACGACCAAATCCGGCGGCCGCCAGCGCGAAACGGTGGTGGAAGCGGCTATGAAATCGGCGGCGCGCTCGGTGGCGAGTTCGCTCGGCCGGGCGCTGGTGCGTGGGATCTTGGGAAGTCTGAAGAAGTAAGCCAGCCTTTACGGATCATTGCGCCTCGGGGTGCTCATTGCGCCCGACCTTCTCTTTGTCATCCGGATGGGCCATGATGCGGTCATTGCCCCACCCCGGAGGAACCCATGCCTGAAGAAATCGTCCAAGGCCGCGATGTCACCATCCGCTTCGATGCCAGCCGCTGCATTCATTCGCGCGGCTGCGTGCTCGGCCACCCGGAAGTCTACGTTCCCAATGTGCAGGGCGAATGGATCCACCCCGATTCCGCCACGCCCGAAACGGTTATGGTGACGGCGCTGACGTGTCCCTCCGGCGCGATCCGCGTGTCGCGCAATGACGGCTCGGCCAGCTCTGACGTCCCGCCGGTGGTCAACACTGTGCGGGTGCGCGAGAATGGCCCGCTCGCCATCGAGGCGGAACTCAGCATCCGAGGCGAGGCGCAGGCGACACCGCGCGCCACGCTCTGCCGCTGCGGCCAGTCGAAGAACAAGCCCTATTGCGACGGTGCCCATGCGTCAGCGGCCTTTACCGCAACCGGTGAAAACCCCACGAGGGAATTCAACGCGCTTGTCGTCCGCAACGGGCCGGTGAATGTCCAGCCTCTGCCAAATGGCCCGCTGATGATCACGGGCAATCTCGAAATCGTCTCTGGCACGGGTCGCACCACCGACAAGGTCACCAAGACGGCGCTCTGTCGTTGCGGACAGTCGAAGAACAAGCCCTATTGCGATGGGAGCCATGTCACGGCCGGCTTCACGGCGGACTGATCGCAGCGGGTCGGGACAATCCTGTCCCTCGTCGATGCATATCCGCCCAAAAAAAGCCGGCAGGCATGGCGCGCCGGCTTTCAACCATAAACAGGAGACGTAAAATCCCGGGGCAATAGCGGATTATCGCTTTCCCGCCGTCAGCGCGAATTTCGCCCCCTGCGGATCCATGCCCTCGACGATCCAGGCATCGCCCGGCACGGGGTGCGGACCGTTGGTGATCGAACCGCCATGGGCCTTCACCCGTTCGACCGCCGCATCGATGCCATCGACGGTAATGTAGAACTGCCAGAATGGCACCGGGACATGATCAAGTTTCCGCATCATGCCGCCGATATCCCGGCCCTCCTGGGCAAAGACCTGATAGACGCCCAACTCGCCCATCGGCACCGCCATGGTTTTGGTCCAGCCGAACAGACCGGAATAGAAATCGAAGGCCTCGTCGAGATTGCCGGCATTGAGCTCGTTCCAGCCGAAAGTGCCCGGCGTGCCCGGCTTCGGCATGTCCGGCATCGGCCCATCCGGCATGTTGGGCTTGAAGAGATAGAAGGTCGCGCCGTGCGGATCGGCAACGACCGAGAAACGGCCGATACCCGGAATGTCGGTCGGCCCCATATGGACTGCCCCGCCCCGCGTCGTCACCTCGGCAGTCTTGGCGTCCACGTCATCGACAAAGACATAACCGATCCAGGCAGGCCGCGCGCCGCCGGCGCGCATCTCCGGCGTCAGCGCCATCATGCCGGCAGAGCCCATGTCGAAGCCTGCGATCTTGAACAGCGTATAGTCCATCCCGCCGGCCGTCGTGTTGTCGGCCTTTTCAGCCTTCCAGCCCACCACCGCGCTATAGAACTCCGCGGCCGCGGCCGTGTCTGGCGTCATCAATTCGTGCCAGATGAAATTTCCCTCGCCTGCCATGGGTTCCTCCGCCATAGTGAAAATAAGATATTTGACTATAGGTTGATACCAACATATCATGACGGACATGTCAAACCCCTCCACCGTCCCCTATCAAACCACGCTGCATGTTCGCGATCACTGCCTGTGCCTTCATACGCAGCGCGCAGCGCGGGCGTTGGCACGGCGGTTCGACCGCGCCTTCCGGCATCTGGGGATCAACAACGGACAGTTCTCGCTGCTCATGTCGCTGAACCGCCCGGAGCCGCCGGCCATGTCACCGGTTGCAGACTTGCTGGCGATGGATCGCACGACCCTGACGGCGGTTCTGAAGCCGCTGACACGCCGCGGGCTTGTTGAAATTGTCACCGGCGAAAAGGATCGGCGCGAAAAGCGGCTGAAGCTGACGGCAGAAGGACTGGCCCTTCTGGCCGAAGCGACCCCCATCTGGGTGGCCGAGCATGCGGATCTCGAAAAGAAACTGCCGCAAGGCGATGGCGATCACCTGCGGCAGAATCTACTGGTCATTTCAAGAGACGTCTAAATCGGCTCAGGCGAGCACGGCTGCCACTTCCTTCGGCGTGCGCATCGCGTGGCTATAGGGGCAAACCTGGTGCGCCTTGGCGACGAGGTCTTCAGCCTGCGCGCGATCGAAACCGGGGATCGAGACCGAAACGGACGGATGGATCTCGAAGCCGCCTTCGCGCGGACCGATGCCAACGCTGACGGAAACGCTGGTTTCTTCCGGCAGCTTTACCTTGGCCTGGCCGGCCACATAGCGCAGCGCGCCGAGGAAGCAGGCAGCATAGCCCGAGGCAAAAAGCTGTTCCGGGTTGGTGCCGCGCGCGCCGTCGCCGCCGAGACCCTTCGGAACCGTCAGGTTCAGGTCGATCACGCCGTCGTCCGACTTGGTGTGACCGTTGCGGCCGCCGCCGGTTGCCGTTGCATTGGCAGTGTAAGCTACAGACATTTCAATCTCCATCCTTCAGGGGTTGCTGTTGCATTTTAAATAGCGCATAATTATATTGTGCGCAATAGGATTTTGCAGGATTTTTGCTGGCCTGTTATCACTGGTCGGGGAATTTGGGGAGCAAGGCCATGAAACCACAGGATAATGTTCTCAAACTCGAGCAACAGCTCTGCTTTGCGGTCTATTCGGCGGCGCACGCGTTCAATCGCGCTTACAAGCCGTTGCTGGACTCCCTTGGCCTCACGTATCCGCAATATATCGTGATGATGGTGCTCTGGGAGCGCAACGGACAAACCGTCAAGGAAATCGGCGCCAAGCTCGACCTCGATTCCGGCACGCTCTCGCCTCTTCTGAAGCGGCTGGAGAAGCTCGGCATGATCACACGCACACGCGACGAAAACGACGAGCGTCAGGTCGTCATTTCGCTGACGGAGCGCGGCAAGGCGACACGCCGCCAGGCGCTCGACAAGATCGCGCCAGCGATAGGCTATCTGGTCGGATGCGGAGTGGATGATCTGGATGAAATGCGCAACAGGGTGCTCAAGCTGAAGACGGCGCTGGACAGCGCCGTCAGCCACGAATGACCCGCAAGCGCTCAGCCGGGCACCTGAAGGCCTGACGGAGCGGCGTGCCGCTCTCCAGCCAGCGCCTGCTTCAGCTTGCGGGCCTTGCGCTCTTTGCGAGCCGCCTGCGGAGCCAGAATGCCCGCCTCCACGCATGCGGACACAAATGCCTTGCGGGCCTCCTCCACCGGCGCAAGGCGCGCCAACGCGGCGCCCAGAACCTCTACGGCCTTGTCGTGGCGCCTTCCGCGGGGGGACGGCCATTCGTGCTGCAGGCAATCAAGCGCATCGTGAACGCAATCGAACTGACGAACGGCGCCATTTGCGAACGTGACCAACACGGGCGTCGTCCAACGCACAGAAACCAACAACATCATAAAACTCCTCGCATTCTCAAGCGCACAACCGGCGCCGGACACAAAACGGCGACCCGAAGCTAAAGTTCCCCCGCCCGGGACCTGAGAAGGAAAGATTTTATGAAAATCGATTCGGCGTCTCTGATCTCGGTCAGACATGCCGATAAAGAACGTCTACATCACCACGATGACAGCACCGTCGCGGACACGGTTATAGAGGTCGACAACATCCTGGTTGTACATGCGTACGCAGCCGGACGAGACCTGCTTGCCCACCGATTGCCAGTCGGGCGTACCGTGGACGCGATAGAGCGTGTCCTTGCCATCCTTGTAGATGTAGAGCGCTCTTGCGCCGAGCGGATTCTCGATGCCCGCCACCATGCCGCCGCGGACCTTGATGTTGTTGATATCGGTGGAGGCCTCCGCCATGCCGTCCGTCGGGGTCCAGCGCGGCCATTGCTGCTTGTAGCGGATGATGCCCCGCCCGGACCAGGCATAGCCCTGCCGACCAAGGCCCACGCCGTAACGCAGCGCCTGGCCATTGCCCTGCACGAGATAGAGATAGCGCGAGCGCGTATCCACCACCAGCGTGCCAGGCTTTTCCGTGGTCGGATAGTCCACCTTCTGACGCAGCAGGCTGGGGTTCACCCTTTCGATCGGGATCGCCGGGAGCAGATGCCCCGCGTCATCCATCGGACCGTAGCGGTTCCAGACGTCCGGATCGAGCCTTGCCACCCGGCTCTGGGATTGCGCCTGCGGCGCAGAGAGCGACGGGCGCACCGACGATTGCTCGCCAAGGGAGGACGGCGCAGTCGGATAGTATGCGCGCGGCCCCCTCACCCGCGACGGGTCGAGCCTGGTGGAGGTTGGCGGAGACTGGTACCCGCTTTGCGGCGGCTGCGAGCCCTGCGGCTGCAGCGCATAGGGCGTGCCCGTTGGCTGCATGAAGACCGGGAAGGTCTGATCGCCGAAGCGCTCCGCATTCATCGAGCCCGTATCGGGGAAGAACGGGATCTTCGACGGGTTGCGGGCATCTCCCACCAGCGGCCTGCCGTCCTTCAGATCGAACGGTCTGCCGTCCGCGCCCACGCAGGCCGACAGCGACAGCGCAAGACCTGCGAACGCCGCCAGTCTCGGCAGCACGGTTCGCAGCCTCGCGGCCACGACCTGCGTCCTGGGCTTGGTCTTCAGCAGGGTCATCGGCGGTCTCCGGACAATCATCGTCACCCGGTTTATGCACGCGCCGGCTGGCGCGTGGCTTTCTTCGCCGTGCGTCGATCAGGCGCTGCGCGTGAGCACGAAGAGACGCTTGCCGACAATCCAGGCTACCGGCAGCGCAACGACTGCACCGGCGAGTGCCGAAAGCGCGATATCAGACCGCCCGAAATGTCCGAGTGACAGCACCGCGGTGACAGCGATCCCGGCGAGAACTGTGGCAACAAGCACGTAAAGAATGGCAATCAGCCGGAACATGGAAGTCCCCTTTCCTTTTCAAACAAGGAAAAGGCTACGCCGAAGACCCCCAACGGCGTTGATCCATCTCAACTAAAATATGATATTTCGAATGTATCTTGCCGGTCGTCAAGTCCGAAGCTCACGAGGGAGAAAGCTTTCGCTCGAATCGCCTGTCCGGAATGAACCAGATGATCGCGATCGTCACGTAGATGGCGACCGAAATGATCGGTGTGACAAAGGCTGCCGGCAAGGCGACCACATAGGCGACCGCCGAGAAAATGCCCTTGGCGTCGCCACCGAGTGCCTTGGCGAAATCGGAGTCGCGCCCATGGATCGCAATCAGGAAATGAGCGAGGATATAATAGGCGATCGCGGCCATCAGCATGACCACGCCATAGATCACCACGGGAATGGTCGAGAAATGCGTCTCCCCCATCCATTCGGTGGTGACGGGAACCAGCGAGAGCCAGAAGAGAAGATGGAGATTGGCCCAGAGCGCGCCGCCCGTCACATGTTTCACCGCATGGATCATGTGATGATGATTGCTCCAGTAGATGCCGACATGGACGAAGCTGAGGACATAGGCGAGAAAGACGGGCCAGAGCGGCAGCAGATCCTGCAGTGACTCGCCATGCGGCACCTTCAACTCCAGCACCATGATGGTGATGATGATCGCGATCACGCCGTCGGAAAACGCTTCCAACCTGCCTTTTGTCATTTTTCAATCCCCCGGGAGCCCCTGCGGCGACTGTACCAGCAAGCCTTTCGCACGCAAGCCGGATTGAAAGCGAAGCCGGCGCTTTCTATGTCTGGTTCACAAGCGACACGTGATCGCGGAAAACGAGGAAGGATAGTCCATGAAGCGCATGGCGCAATTTGCAGCGGCGATGGCAGCGGCAGTCGTCTTGGGCGGCCCGGCAGCCAGGGCGGAAGTCGTTGGCCAGGTCGGCGTCGACTGGATGGGGAACGACATCATGATCGACGCGCTGACCGACCCGAAGGTCAAGGGCGTGACCTGCCATGTCACCTATTTCGACCGTTCCGTCGTCGACCGGCTGAAGAACGGAAAATGGTTCGAGGACCCTTCCAACAATTCGATAGCCTGCCGCCAGACGGGCCCGATCGAGATTGGCGACATCGATCTCGGCAAGGGTGGCGAGGAGGTCTTCAAGTCGGGCCTCTCGCTCATCTGGAAGAAGCTGGTCGTCAACCGCATTTACGACAAGCAGAACGATACGCTGATCTATCTGGTTCATTCGCGCCAGATCGTCGATGGCTCGGCCAAGATGTCGATCTCGACCGTGCCCCTCTTCAACCAGAACGTCACCTGGGAAAAGGGCAAGCCGGGCACGAAGTAAGCCCGCCTTGGAGCCAAACCCCTGCCAGAAAAAGACAGCCCACCTCCGGTGCCATACAGGCGCTGGAGGTGGGCGATCAATCGAAGCGGTGAGACTTCCGGCGCTTGCTCAGGCAGCCATCGACAATTCGTCGGCAATGACGGTGTCGAGGTTGAGGAAGCAGACCATGTTCTTCTCGAGCGCGACGATGCCGCGGCAGAAGGCGCGCTGGGCCTCCGGGATGATCTCCGGCGCCGGCTGCAGGTCTTCCGACTTGATCGACATCATGTCCGAGACCTGCTCGACCAGCAGGCCGACGAGCTTGCCCTTGATATCCGTGACGATGATGGCCGAGCGCTCCGACGGCTCCGTCATCGCCATGCCGAGACGGCAGGCCATGTCGATCACCGGGATTACCGCGCCGCGCAGGTTGATGAGGCCGAGCACATAGCGCGGCGTATGCGGCATCGGCGTCACCGGCGCCCAGCCGCGAATTTCGCGGATGGCCATGATGTCGATGCAGAATTCCTGTTCTCCGAGATGGAACGAGACGATTTCCAGATAGGCTCCGGACTGCTTGATGGCGTTGGTCATTTCAGAACTCTTCCCATTGATCGGTTGAAGGAGAAGCTTGGGTACTGGCGCGCTGGCCGGAAACCTGGAGGGTGGAAGAACCGCCGGAGGTTGCCCCACCGAAGGCGTTTTCCAGCCGCCCCATCAGCCTCTGGGCCGGCGACGTGCGCGGCCGCTGACCGGGCTGAGCAGGCGCAATGCTGGGCTTGAAGCCGGTCGAGACGACGGGCGCGCGTGGCGGTATCGGCGTGTTGGCATGAAGGGCAGGACGTTCGGCCTGCATCTGGGCCGGCATGCCGAGCTTGGTGCGGAACTGGGAGATGACGCTTTCCAGACGGGTCGTATCTTCGTTCAGCGTCTGGCAGGCGGCATTCGTCTGTTCCACCATGGCCGCATTCTGCTGCGTGACATGGTCCATCTGGCCGATGGCGGTATTGATTTCAACCAGCCCGGCATTCTGTTCGCGCGCTGCATTGACGATCGAGATCATGTGTTCGTTGATCTTGACGACATCGGCTCCGATGTCGCGGAGCGCCTGTCCCGTAGCGGTGACAAGCTCCGCCCCCGTCTGGACTTCCGCGCCGGAGCGCGCGACGAGCTGCTTAATATCCTTGGCGGCGCCTGCCGCGCGGTTGGCCAGTTCGCGCACTTCCTGGGCAACGACGGCAAAGCCCTTGCCCGCCTCACCGGCACGCGCGGCTTCGACACCGGCATTCAGCGCCAGAAGGTTCGTCTGGAAGGCGATTTCATCGATCACATTGATGATTTTGCCGATTTCGGCAGACGCGCTTTCGATCCGCTCCATCGCCTGCATCGCTTCGCGAACGACGGTGGTGGAGCGTTCGGCCTGCACCTTCGTGCCTTCCACCATCGCGCCGGCTTCCTCGGCCTTGCTCGTGGATGTACGCATGGTGATCGTGATCTGCTCCAGCGCCGAAGATGTCTCTTCCAGTGCCGCGGCCTGCTGTTCGGTTCGCTTGGCAAGATCGTCGGCCGCGGTGCGGATCTGCACGCTGCTCGAGTGAATGGAGGACGACTGATCCGTGATATTGCCGATCACGGTGCTCAGGCGCGTGACAGCCGCGTTGTAGTCCTGGCGCAGGCGCTCCAGATCGGCCCGGAAGGGGTCATCGATATGCTGGGTCAGATCGCCCTCGGCCAGGCGTGCGAGGCCGCCAGCGAGAATGGTGACGCAACGGCGGATTTCAGCCTCGTCGCGCTGGCGTTCGCTCTCGTTTTCGCTGCGCTCCCGGTCGACGCTGAGACGCGCCTCCTGTGCGGCGGCTTCCGCCCTCTCCTTCTCGACCGTCGCCTTGCGCAGCACATCGGCCACACGCGCGATTTCGCCGATTTCATCGGCGCGGTCCGTACCATCGACGGTGGTGGCGATATCGCCGCCGGCAATGCGGTTCATGCTGCGGCGAACCGCGTTCAGTCCAAGCAGGATATTGCGCGACTGCCAGGCGATCAGCCCGCCGGCCGACACGATGGCAAGTAGACCGATGACAACCTGCCAGAGCACGGAGGATTGCGACTGCGCAATGGCGGTGGCAACTTCGCGTTGCTGCGCCTGGCTTGTTGCATTGGCAAGGGCGTCGAGAACCTTCTGGATACGGTCGCCGGTCGAATCGATCACGTTGTCGATCTTGTCGAACTCCGCATCTGCCGCACCCGTGGTCACAAGCCCCGGCAAATCTTCCCCGGATGCCTTGACGATGATGTCAATGTCCGCAGCAAGCGCGTCAGCGTCCACGGTCAGACCTTCGGCCTTGGCGAAGGTGGCAATGACGGGGGCGCCACCCTTGAGAGTCTTCGCGGCCCCCTCCAGCACGGCCTTGCGCTCAGGCCCGATCTGCTTCTCGGCGCGATCGATGATGATGTCCATGGAAGCCAGGCGCAGCTCTTCATTGGCGAAGCGCAGATCCGTCACCTGCCTGTCAATCGCATCGATCGATTGCGAATGGGTGAGTGCGCGCGACACGGAACTGGAGGAATACCAGCCAACGGCCAGAAGTGAACCAATACCGATGAACGCCGTGGCACCAGACACCCACAATCGCTGGCTGACCGAAAGTTTCATATGAACGTCCCTAATGAAAATGCCGCCCCAGGCTTGAATACCGACGACACTGACAAACAACTTTTAAAGATTTGCTAACTCAAACCCCGAGCCTTCAAGGGGCGCGGAGGGCTCAGTTTCGCGCTTTGCTGTGACAATGTGGCTGTTTACCCTCGCGCTGAGGCGCACTAAAACGACCTTCGGCCGAAAGAGCCGGGAAAACAGGAACAGGAGAAACGCGCCATGAAACAGGCCAGCATCATCATCTGGGTCGCGATCGTGATCCTCGCGGGCTTCCTGGGCTGGTTCACGCTCGAATATTCGCGCGACAAGCAGCAGGTGGCTGACGGCCCCTATGGCGTTCCCTTCCAGCTTGTCGACCAGAACGGCAAGCCCATCACGGAGGCTGCATTCCGGGACAAGCCGACTGCCCTCTTCTTCGGCTACACGCATTGCCCAGACGTTTGCCCCACCACGCTTTTCGAAATGGATGGATGGCTGCAGAAGGTCGACCCGGACGGCACGAAGATGCATGCCTATTTCGTCACCGTCGATCCGGAACGCGATACGCCGCAGATCATGAACGAATATGTGTCCAATGTGTCGAAGCGGATCATCGGCATATCGGGCGATCCGGCCAAGATCGCCGAAGTGGTCAAGGGCTTTCGCATCTATGCCAAGAAGGTTCCGATCGACCCCAGCAAGCCCGATGGCGATTATACGATGGACCACACCGCCTCTGTCTTCCTTCTGAACAACGGCGGCCGCTTCAAGGGCACGATCGCCTATGGTGAAGACGGTGACGTCGCCGTGAAAAAGCTGGAAAACCTGATCAAGGGCTAGTAGAGCCTACCCCCGATCATACCCGCAACATGGGGGAACGCCTTGAGCGAAGTCCGTCTTTACATCAACGCCGGCGAAAACGACTGCGCCATCATCCTCGACCGCCTCGGCGCCATCTTCGAAGATGGCGAATATGCCGTGACGACGATGGAAGTCGACGAGGCGAACAACGTCTGGGAAACCGCCGTCTACACGATGCAGGGTGACGAGGACGGAGCAAGGACTGCCTTTGAACAGGCCCTCGCGCCGGATTACGGGCATCTGGACATCCGGCGTGAAGTCCTGCCGGACACGGATTGGGTCGCGAAATCGCTCGAAGGCCTGCAACCGGTGCGGGCCGGCCGCTTTCTTGTCCATGGCTCGCATGACCGCGATCGCGTGATGCCCGGTGACGTCGCCATCGAGATCGACGCCGGACAGGCCTTCGGAACCGGCCACCACGGCACGACCGCAGGCTGCCTGGAAATGCTCGACTGGGTTCTCCGCTCCCGCAGGGTCAGGAATGCGCTGGATTTGGGCACCGGCAGCGGCGTTCTGGCCATCGCCGCCCGCAAGATCCAGCCGGTTCCCGTTCTCGCCACCGACATCGACCCGATCGCCGTTCGGGTGGCGCGCGAAAATGCCCGCAAGAACGGCGTCGGAGCCGGACTGCATTTCGAAACCGCGCCCGGTTTCCATCACGGCGCCTTCCGCCGCAACGGCCCCTTCGATCTGATCATCGCCAATATTCTGGCAAAGCCACTGATGAAGATGGCCCCGGACCTGGTCCGTCACCTCGTTCCCGGCGGCACGGTGATTCTCTCCGGAATCCTGGCGAGCCAGCGTCTGAAGGTGCTCGCTGCCTATAATGGCCAACGCCTCGCCCATCGTCGCACCATCTGGCGGAACGGATGGGTTACGATCGTGTTCGAACGCGGAACCAAATAATAAAGAAATTCAAGTGAGTTATGCGATAAAGGCATGCCGCTGAAGCCGGCATTGGCTGTGCGAGGGGATGTGCACGCATGAATTGTTGCAATGCACAATCGACAGGGCAAAGAAAAAGGGCGATGCCGGGAGGAGGTGGCATCGCCCTTGGATCAGCCAGGCTGATCGTGTCCCGGCACTGGGAGGAGGAGATGCCGGGAACAAACCAGTTTCAGCACTTGCAGGAAATCTTGGGAGGAGGAGTGATTTCTTGCCGCCGAAACGGGAACTCAATGTCTCAGAACGGGCCTCTCTTCAGGCCTTCGCGGGACTTGCCGGTGGAATTGAGGACAACATCGTCCATGCCGGCCAGAATGCGCGTGACATAACGCAGCGACTGCCGATCGCGCGATACCATCTCGGCCCTCGTGACGGATCCAGGCATGGGCATTTTCGTTTTCCTTCGTTTTCGCGGCGCTTCCGCTTCGTTCGTGGTTTTCTTTATAGTCCGAATTATTGCGTCGCAACACATTTGATTGCTCATGGGAGCCATGCATTTTTTGCATGAAATTGACCGGGCGGTTAAAAGCCCTCCTGCCCGCAGACGTTGGCGTTCATCGGCAGGATGCGATAAACCTGCGTCATCCTTTGCAAATCGATCGAGTGCGTCATGTTCCAGAACTTTGAAACCACTGCCAGTCCCAACCAGGGCGCGCCGCGCGTCCGCGCTCTGCGGGAGCGCCTCGCCGCGCTCGATGTCGATGGTTTTCTTGTGCCCCGCGCCGATGAATTCCAGGGCGAATATGTGCCGGCGAGCGCCGAACGGCTTGCCTGGCTCACCGGTTTCACGGGCTCGGCCGGCGCGGCGCTGATTGCACCCCAGATTGCTGTGGTTTTCGTTGACGGGCGCTATGTGACGCAACTTGCCCAGCAGACCGATCCGGCGGTGTTCACGCCCGGCGATCTCGTCAAGGAACCGCCCGCGGACTGGATCGCCAACCATGCCAGCCGGGGTTTCCGCCTCGGCATCGACCCTTGGCTCCACACCATTTCGGAGGTCCGCAAGCTGGCCTCCGCTCTCGAGGCAAAGGGCGGAGCGCTCGTCTTCCTCGACGAAAATCCGCTCGACGGGCTTTGGGAAGGTCGTCCCGCCGAACCTCTCGGCCGCGTCACCATACAAAAGCATCAGCATTCCGGCACGCTCGCCCACGACAAGATTGCCCGGATTGCCGAGGGCGTCAAAGCTCGCGGCGCGGACGCGGTCCTGATCGCGGATCCCTCTTCCGTGGCCTGGGCCTTCAACATCCGCGGCGCAGACGTGCCGCACACGCCGCATCCGCTGGCCCGTGCCGTCATCCATGCCGATGGCCTGGCCGAACTATTCCTTGATGCGCGCAAGACAGGTATCGAGGAAAAGGCCTACCTCACCCAGATCTGTGAGCTGCGCGAACCTGCCGAACTCCCGGATACATTGCGTGCGCTGGGCGAGCGCGCGGCAACGGTAGAGGTGGACGCCGGCATTGTGTCCTATGAACTTGTTCGCCTCATCGAGACGGCAGGCGGAAAGGTGGCGGAAGCAACCGATCCCTGCGCCCTGCCCCGCGCCGTCAAGAACGAGGCCGAACTGGCGGGCACGCGCGCTGCTCATATCCAGGACGGTGTCGCCATGGTCGAGTTCCTCGCCTGGCTGGATGCAGCCGAACCGGGCTCCGTGACCGAGATCGAAACCGCCGAGAAACTGGAAGCGTGCCGCCGCAGGGTCGGCGAGCGCATGCAGAACCCGTTGGCCGACATTTCCTTCGATTCGATTTCCGGCGCCGGCGCCAATGGCGCGATCATCCACTACAGGGTAACCCGCGAAACGAATCGGCCGCTCAGGCCCGGCGAGCTCTACCTGATCGATTCCGGCGGCCAGTACCGCAATGGCACCACCGATATCACTCGCACCGTGGCGGTCGGCAGCGCCGGCGAGACCGAGAAACGTTTCTTCACCCTCGTGCTGAAAGGGATGATCGGCATCTCGACCGCGCGTTTCCCCGCAGGATCGCGTGGTGTCGACCTGGACCCGCTGGCCCGCATCGCCCTGTGGAAGGCGGGTGCCGACTATGGCCACGGAACGGGCCACGGGGTCGGCTCCTATCTCTCCGTCCATGAAGGTCCGCAGCGCATCTCCCGTGCCGCGATGCAGGAACTGCTTCCGGGCATGATCCTTTCCAACGAGCCCGGCTACTACCGACCCGGGGCGTTCGGCATCCGCATCGAAAACCTGGTCGTGGTGGAGAAGGCCCACAAGATCGACGGCGGCGACCGTCCGATGCTCGGCTTCGAGACCATTACCTGGTGCCCGATCGATCGGCGTCTCATTCTACCGGAACTGCTGACGCGCGAGGAACTCGACTGGCTGGACGCCTATCACGCAAGAACACGTGAAAACCTCATGCCGCTGATCGAGGACCCCGGACACAGGGAATGGCTGGAAAGAGCGACACGTCCGATAGGTTGACAATCCGAGTTTCGAAAACTCGGATAGCGGAAATATCGCCTTCTAAAACTAAAGGACGAAGTGCCGGATGGACATCGCGACGGCCCAGCCGATGATGATGAGCGTCAGTCCCGAAATCCGGAACCCTGCGATCAGGGCAACAAGGAGCGCGATCGCCGTCTCAATACCGCCGGTCAGTGCTGCCGGCGCGACCAGCGTCGTCAGCACGGCCGCCGGCACCGCATTCAGGCCCGCCTCGACGCGCGGCGGTATCGTCTTGAACCGCTTGATGAGCAGGTAGCCGCCGATGCGGGTCAGATAGGTCGCCACCGCGCCACCGAGGATGATCAGGAGCATTTCCGGCCGGAACATCGCCTCCATGTCAGATCTCCCCGATTTCGGAATGCCTGTCGCGCGGCAGCGGCATCAGCGCTGCAACGATAATCCCGGCAAGCGCGCCAATGCTGACGTGCCAGGGCGAGCCAACAAGCTTCACCGCGGCCATGGAAGCAAGGGAGCTCGCAATCACCACCGGCAGCCAGTTCGCCCTTTTGCGGAACCCCATGACAAGGCCGAGGAAATAGACCGGCAGCAGAACATCGAGGCCGATCGACTTGGGGTCGCCGATGAAGGCGCCAAGGACGCAACCCGCATAGGTCAGCGCCATCCACGGTATGTAAAGTCCGATACCGAGTCCCATGACCCAGCCAAATGTAATCGGCTCGCCGCTCTGCGCCTGCCGTTCTATTTCGGCGTAATGCGGATCGGTCAGGAGGAAGAAATTCAGCGCCTTCTGCCACGGCGATAGCAGACTGATGTGGCGGGCAATTGCGGCTGAATAGAGAATATGCCGGAAGTTCACGGCCAGAATAGAGAGGATCACGACCCAGGCCGGCAAATGCTGGTCGAAGAGATTGACCCCGACGAGCTGGCTCGCACCCGCATAGATGACCCCGCTCATCAGCACCGCTTCGGCGGTGCTCATGCCATGCTGCACGGCGACCGCGCCGAAAAGCACGCCAAAGGGCGAAGCGGAAACTATAATCGGCGCAATACGCCTCAGCCCCGCCTTGAAGTCATCGATAAACATGCCGCTACCCTGTTGGAAAGTGCTCTTAAGACAACCCATCCAACGCGCGCACAAGTCAATTCGTTTGATACCCGGACAAATTTTCTTGAAACAGCCACGCGCGCGGGCCTCATGCGGCGCGCAGCGTGAACCGGAAGACGCTGCCGCTGGAGGCCCCTTCCTCGCACCAGATCGCGCCGCCATGGCGGTCGACGATTTTCCGGCAGATCGCCAGCCCGAGCCCCATTCCCTCGATTTCCGACTGCAGGTGTAGCCTGCGGAAAGTCTGGAAAACGGCCTCTCGCTGCGCAAGCGGAATGCCGATACCGTTATCGGCAACGGAAACCGTGACCTCATCGCCATTCACCGCCGCCGAAATCGCAATTTCCGGCCGCGCGCCGCCGCAATACTTCAGACTGTTGCCGACAAGGTTCTGGAAGAGCTGTGTCAGCAGCGGCAGGTTGCCGCGCACCTTCGGCAGGGAATGATGCGAAACGAGAGCCTGGCGACCGGCAATCTCGCCTGCGAGATTGGAAAGGCATCCGTCGAGCGCGCAAGCGAGATCCACGGTCGAGATCTCAATCGGCTTTTCGCTCATGGCGTAGTGCTGCAGCGCGTTGATGAGGTCTTCCATGCGCTGCGCGGTCGCAAGCAGCCGATCGCGGTTGACGTGAAGCTGCTCCAGGTTTCCCTCCGCCAGATCGCGCTCGATGAATTGCACCAGGTAGCGGATCTGATGGATCGGCGTCTTGAGGTCATGCGCCAGAACATGGCCGAAGCGCTCCAGTTCCTCGCGCTGATCGGCCACGATCCGCTCCAGCTCCGCCTTGCGCAGCGCGCTCTGCACGACATGGGCGATGTAACTTGCCGATAGCTGGGATTTCGGCACATAGTCGGCCGCCCCCAGCTTGATCGCTTCGGTCGCGATCAATTCATCCCCCTGCCCCGTCACCATGACGATGGGCAGATGCGGGTGTCTTTCGCGAATAGTCACGATGCCCTTCAGGCCGCTGCCGCCGGGCATCCGATAGTCGATGATCGCGCAGTCATAGGCCCGCGCCGCGCAGGCCGCTTCCGCCTCGCCGAGGTCCATTGCCTCGTCGATCTCGCAGACAAGGCCGCATTCGCGGATCAACCGCCGCAACTGCCTGCGGTCGCCGTCGTCGTCGTCGGCAATGAGCAGCCGAAGCGTTCCCCTTTTCATGTCGGCAGTTCCACGATGTTCCAGAAATTGTCGATCATCCCGACGAGTTTCAGGAAGTCGAGTCCGGCATTCTGCTTGACGATGTAGCCGGCAACATTGAGATCATAGGCTGCCGCCATGTCCTCCTCCCGCTTCGATGTCGTGAGCAGGAAAACGACGGTGCGCCGAAGCTCTGGATGCGCGCGCAAGGCTCTGACCAGCT
Organism: Ensifer adhaerens; assembly: GCA_900215285.1. Lineage (NCBI taxonomy): Bacteria > Pseudomonadati > Pseudomonadota > Alphaproteobacteria > Hyphomicrobiales > Rhizobiaceae > Ensifer > Ensifer adhaerens. The sequence continues at coordinate 2,218,835 of OCMG01000004.1, read as the reverse complement.
CGATACCGTTCATGCGCGGCATGTTAAGGTCCACCAGCAAAAGCACGGGCGGTCGAGCCTGCATCCCGTCTGCCCCATCCGTGAGATAGGCCAGCGCCTCGACGCCATCCAGCGCGCGAATGATCGGATTGCCGATATTGGCCTTCTTGAAGGCGCGGGTGATCGCCTTGGCGTCGCCATCGTCGTCCTCGACGAGAAGGATTTTGACATCGGCCGCGCCAGATCTCGCATACAGAACCATCAACCCACCTTCCTTCCTGAGGTTGCGGCGGCTTTCCTCGGATAGGTGAAGGCAAAGATGCTTCCCCGCTCCCCGGCCCGCTCGACCGTAAGGCTCATGCCCAGAACATCGATATGCTTGCGCACGATCGCCAAACCCATGCCGCTACCTTCCACGCGATCACGCGGACGCAGGATCTGGAACATCTTGAAAATCTGCTCGCGATACTCCTCCGGAATGCCCGGCCCGTCGTCGATCACGGAGATGAGGTAGACCGTCTCCCGCGTCTCAGCCCTGACACGGATCTCTCCGTTCGCCCGGTCGTGATGCTTGAGCGCATTGCCGATCAGGTTGATCAGGATCTGCTGCAGCGGCATGCGCGTGGCCTCTATGTCATGAAAGGACGGGTCGAAGACCACGCTGAACCCATCCCTCTGGGGCACGAGCGCCATCACCTCGTCGCGCAGCTGCGCGCCCGTCAGCACTTCGCGCCACTGTTCATTTGTCTTGCGGCCGATGCGGGAATATTCGAGCAGGTCGTCGAGCAGCCGGTCCATGCGGTGGACACGGCTGCGCAGGAGGCCCAGGTTTTCGCGGCTCTCCGCATCCAGCCGGTCGCCAAGGTCGTCTTCCAGCCAGTGCGACGCGTTGTCGATGACCCGTAGCGGCGCCTTGAGATCGTGCGAAGCGACGAAGGCGAACTCGTCCAGTTCACGGTTGGAGCGGGCAAGCGCCTCGATAAGCCGCTCGCGCTCCGCCTCCGCCGCCTTTCGGGCCGAGATGTCGCGCACATTGCCCGTGAAGATGCGCTGGCCGTTCATCACCGTCTCGCTGACCGAAAGCTCTGCCGGAAACACGGATCCGTCACGCCGCCGCGCGGTCACCTCCCGCACATGCCCAATGACGCTCCGGACCCCGGTCTGCTTGTAGCGAGCGAGATAGATGTCGTGTGCGCCGGGACCTCCGCTGCCCATCAGCGTGTCTATTCCTTGACCGATCAATTCGCCCGGCCGGTACTGGAAAATCCGCTCGACGGCCGGATTGTCCGAAAGAATCCGCCCCTGCTCATCGATGGAAATGATGGCATCCAGCGCGCTGTCGATCACCGCCCGCGAACGCGCGGCGACGTCCACGACATAGTCGGCGAAACGGCGCGACGCCAGCGCAGCGACGATCACCACGCCGAGAAGGATCATGGCGCCGATGGCCAGCGTCTGTCGCCGCGCCTCCGAGACAAGGGCAAGCAGCCGGCTTTCCGGCTCCCGCAGTGCAACCCCGACAAATGCGTAAGGGCCCTGCGAAGGCAGCGCCCGGCGAACGATATAGGAAATGGCCCCGTCCTGCCTGAGCGCCGCCTCGTCCTGGCCGGGAGCCAGGCCGGCCGGATCAATGAAGCTTCCCGGCCCCGGTCTGCCACGAAGCCGGAAACGCGGCGTCTGCGACCGCGCCATCTGCTCCAGCATGTCACCGTCGCTGTTGAAGATGAGAATATCACGCGACAGCGGCGCCTCACGCAGAACGTTCATCAGCATCTTGACGTAATCGACGTCAAGAACGGCAAACCCGATCACCTTCCCTGCAGCGTCGGGAACCGGAAAGTAGACGCGCCACGTCGCAATGCCATCACCCGGAGCGCCAGACGACCCCTTCAACATTTCCACCGGCGCAAATTGCACGCTACCATCCATGGTCCCAGCCGTGGCCTGGCGGAAAAAGCCTTCGTCGGCCACGGAAGCCAGGTCCGTCGATGCGACCAGCTTCGTGTCAAACCCGGTGCTTACGACGCGCGACACTTCGCGGGCGCTGTCGGAACTCACAATGCGAAGCTGGATATATTCAGGCCGCCGGCCAACAATCCGCCCGTAGACCGTTTTCGCCGTCGCTTGATAGCGGGCGTTCTGCGGCTCCTGTATAAGGCCTGCGGCCAGAGGGCCCTCAGCCGCAAATGCAACATCGCGTTCGATCGAATCCCTGGCGAATTCGAGCCTTTGCGCAAGAAGCCGCGTCTCAGACGCAAGGCCCTCCGTCGCCGTGGTGATCACAAGATCGGAGGCGCGCCGGTCATAGAAGAACGCAACCACGGACACGGCGACAAAGGCGATCCCGACAGACAGGATCATCACCCTGGTCTGCAGCGATCGCGACACTTTCAAGGCACGACTCGGCAAACTCACCGCCCCCACGGCTCGACATCCCTGCAACCAGTGTTAGTCGACTGGCATGCCCTTGGATATCACCTGTTCTAGGGGTAATTCTCTTGGACCTTGTTAAATGAAAAACAACCTGAAAGAGATTATTTTATACAGTAATCCACCGGAACGTGCATCAGAGGCCGGCAATCAAGTCGAGCCACCCATCCTCGTCCATCACCGTGATGCCCAGTTCCTGTGCCTTGGCGAGCTTGGAACCGGCACCCGGTCCGGCCACGAGGATATCGGTCTTTGAGGACACGGATCCCGCAACCTTTGCCCCGAGACTCTCGGCCTTGGCCTTGGCCTCGTCACGTGTGAACTTCTCAAGCGATCCCGTAAAGACGACGGTCTTGCCCGCAACGGGCGAACCGCTCGTGTCGGCCACGGCCATCGGCTCGGGCTGCACCTCCATCAACAGCCGGTCAATGACCTCCATGTTGCGCGGCTCGTGGAAGAACTCGACCACGGCGTGAGCGACGACTTCGCCTATGCCGTCAATATTGTTCAGGTCATTCCAGGCATCGCCCGAAAACGAGCCTGCCGCCTTCATCCCATCCATGAAGGCCTCGACCGTGCCATAGGAGCGCGCGAGCAGCTTCGCGGTCGTTTCCCCCACATGGCGAATGCCGAGCGCGAAGATGAAGCGATTGAGCGCGATGGAGCGGCGCGAATTGATGGCGGCATACAGTTTCGTGACACTGGTCGCGCCCCAGCCATCACGGTTTTCCAGCTTCGCCAGCGAGGCTCGCTGCCGCGCCTCCAGCGTGAAGATATCCGGTGCCGTGCGGATGGAGAGCGCCGGATCGTCCGCGGTGAAGAAGAACTCCACCTGCTTCGTGCCCAGCCCTTCGATATCGAAGGCGTTGCGCGAGACGAAATGGCGTAGATGTTCGATCGCCTGCGCCGAACAAACGAAGCCGCCCGTGCAGCGGCGCACGCTGTCTTCCTTGCCCGTCTTCTCGTTGATCTCGCGCACCGCATGGCTGCCGCAGACGGGGCAGGCCTTGGGAAACTGATACGGCTCGGCGCCTTGCGGGCGCTTCTCCATCACGACATCCACGATCTGCGGGATGACATCGCCGGCGCGCTGGACAATCACCGTATCGCCAACCCGGATGTCGCGGCCTTCGCGCAAGGCTTCGCCGGAATTGCCTATGCCCTTGATGTAATCCTCGTTATGCAGCGTCGCATTGGTGACGACAACGCCGCCGACCGTGATGGGACGAAGCCGTGCAACCGGTGTGAGTGCGCCCGTCCGTCCAACCTGGATATCGATTTCGAGAAGTTCCGTCGTCGCCTGTTCGGCAGGGAACTTGTGCGCCGTCGCCCAGCGCGGCGAGCGCGAGCGGAAGCCGAGGCGCTCCTGAAGGTCGAGCCGGTCGACCTTGTAGACCACGCCGTCGATATCGTAATCGAGCCCGGCGCGGGCAAGTCCGATTTGGCGGTAATGTTCAATGAGTTCGGCCGCCGAATGGAATCGCTTCATGAGCGGATTGACCGGGAAGCCCCAGCGCTCGAAGACCTTCACATTGCCGAGCTGTGTCTCGGTCAGCGGCTCGGAAAGCTCGCCCCAGGCATAGGCGAAGAATCTCAGCTTGCGGCTTGCCGTCACCTTGGGGTCGAGCTGCCGGAGCGATCCCGCCGCCGTGTTGCGCGGGTTCACATAGGTCTGTTTGCCCTCCGCCTCCATCAGCGCATTGAGCGCCACGAAATCGCTCTTGGCCATGTAGACCTCGCCGCGAACCTCAACGACCGCGGGCGCATCGGCCGGCAATTGCTGGGGGATTTCGGAAATCGTGCGGATATTGGCCGTCACGTTCTCGCCCACCGCGCCATCGCCGCGCGTGGCAGCGCTTACCATCCTGCCGTTTTCGTACCGGATCGACATGGAAAGCCCGTCGATCTTCGGTTCCGAGGTAAAGGCGATGGAATTGTCCGGCATGCGGCCGAGAAAACGATAGACGCTGGCAACGAAGTCCGTCACGTCCTCGTCGGTGAAGAGATTGTCCAGCGACAGCATCGGCCGCGCGTGGACGACCTGCTGGAAACCGGCGGCGGGCGCCGCTCCCACCCGGCGCGACGGACCATCGGCGCGCACGAGATTGGGGAAGGCCTCTTCGATGGCTTCGTTGCGCCGCTTCAGCGCATCATATTCGGCGTCGCTGATTTCCGGCTGGTCCTTGCCATGATAGAGCGCGTCATGACGAGCGAGTTCCTTCGACAGAAACTCCAGCTCCTGGGCCGCCTGTTCCTGGTTCAGTTCCGCCACGGAAATCTGTTCGTTCGCCATGCCTGCCTCCGGTCAATTGCAGCCTTTTCTTAGACATTTCCTGACGAATGAAAAGATGCCTTTGGCCTATATCCCTGTCACGTCGTGACAGCATCGACATCGATCACGGCCGCAAGCGGCAGATGGTCCGATGCCAGCCGCGCCAGCGGTGTGTCGTGCACCGCGATATCGGCGATCATGCCCTTGCGATTGCCGATGATGCGGTCGAGCGACAGAACCGGCATCCGCGCCGGAAAGCTCGGCAGCGCCGGCGGCAGCGGCCCGACAACCGCCTCGAAATGCCTCAGCGCCGAGCGCTTGCCAAGCCGCCATTCATTGAAATCGCCCATGAGAAGCGTCGGACGGTCATCGCGTCGAGACATCAGGTCCAGCAGGAATTCAGCCTGCTGCTGGCGCGAGCGGCGCAGCAGGCCGAGATGCGCGGCGATGATGCGGAGGCTAGCGCCATTGTCGAGATCCAGCTCCGCCACCAGCGCGCCGCGGGGCTCAAGCCCCGGAAGGGCCACTTCGTGCACATCCGTCAGCGCACCCCTGCGCACCAGGATCACATTGCCGCGCCATCCATGCGACTTGGAGACCGTCTTCATGGGAACGGCGACAAGACCCGTTTCCAGCCGCAACCGGTTCAGGTCAAGAAGCCCTGCCCGCTCGCCGAAGCGCATGTCGGCCTCCTGCAGCGCCATGACATCCGGCGCGATCTCGCGGATGACGTCCATCACCCTGCCCGGATCAAACTTTCCATCCGTGCCGACGCATTTGTGGACATTGTAGGAGGCCACGACCAGTTTGTCCTCGGCATCGCCAAAGGCGTGGCGGACCGAGGCCTCCGTCCGCTTGCGCCGGATCGACGAGACGACCGCTTCGGCAAGATTGCGATGGGATTTGATGAGGGGATCGCGCATGGGTCTCTACAGATAAGGGGAGGCAAGCCAGAAGATTCGGTCGAGCAGCCGGATCGGAAAGGGCCGGCGGCGCAACGTATCTTGCGTCACTTCGCTCGCCCCCTCCATCGCCTCGTCAAACCGCGCATTGATATCGCGCACGAACGCCCGGTCGTGAACCTCCATGTCGATCTCGAAATTCAGCCGCAATGAGCGCGAGTCCATGTTCGAGGACCCGATATAAGCCCATTTGTCGTCCACGATCATCAGCTTCGAATGGTTGAAGACTGCGCCCGCCTTGAAGATCCGCACGCCGCTGCGAACGGTTTCCCCGAATTGCGCGGTCATGGCGCGGGCCACAATGCCGAGATTGTTCTTCGCCGGCACGACGATTTCCACCGCTACGCCACGCAAGGCGGCAGTCACGATCGCACCCAGCAATATTCCGTCCGGCAGAAAATACGGTGACATGATGCGGACAGAACGCTCGGCGACGGAAATTGCTCCCATGATGACCTTGTGATTGGTCTCCAGATTGGCGTCCGGCCCGGACACCACGACACGCGTCATCATCGAGGCGTCGTCCGCCGGGTCGCTGACCGCCCGCCAGGCGTCCCCCTCCAGCAACTCGCCGGTGTCGAAATGCCAATCATCGGTCGCCACCGCCAGAAGATCGCCGACCACCGGCCCGGTGACCCGGAAATGCGTGTCCAGCGCAGCACCGGGCCCGCTGAATGCCGCGCGGATATTCATGCCGCCGACGAAACCGATCCTGCCATCGATCACGGCAATCTTGCGGTGGGTGCGCAGGTTCGCATAAGGCAGCCGCAGGCCGACGATGACCCGGCCGTTGAAGTCGGCGACCCGAATTCCCCTCTCGCGAAGATAGGGAACGATGCTCGGCACCGAATAACGCGCGCCCACCGCGTCGATCAGGACCCGGACCTCGACACCCCGCGACACCGCCGCCGCCAGCCGCTCGGCGATGCGCAGACCCACCCGGTCGCGATCGAAGATATAGGTTTCCACGATGACACTGCGCTCTGCGGTGTCGATGGCTGAGCAAAGCGCATCATAGGTCTCGTCACCACTGGCCAGAACATCGACCCGGTTGCCACCGCGAAGCGGACCGGCCACACGGTCTCCCAATGTCTTCAGCGAGCCGAAATGCGGGCCAAATGCGGTCTCGTATTCGTCCTGCGGGACAGGTTCGGAAATGCGCTCACCACGAAGCCGCTCATTGCGCGAGGTGGCGCGCGAAAGCAGTGTCTCCCGGCGCATCCGGTTGATGCCGGCCACCGCATAGATCACAGCCCCGAGGATCGGCGACAGGAGAATGACGCCCACCCAGCCGACAGCCGAGCGCACATCCCGCTTGCTCATCGTGGCATGAACAGCCGCAACGCCGCCCATGGTGATGGAAAGAACGGCCAGAATATGCGGCCAGTAAGTCGTCAGAAGGGCATACACACGCGAACTCCCCGTGGATGGACGCTGACGGCGGATCGTGGCGCAAGACTAGCTGTTGACAGATGGGCGGGCAAGCGGACTGTTCAACAGCTCCTACCCGCCCAGCAGGCTCGCAGCCGCCGCCCTCGCCTCGTCGGTCACGGTCGCGCCGGCCAGCATGCGCGCGATTTCCTCTCGCCGCGCAGCTTCGTCCATGCGGTGAACACGCGTGGCAATCGTGCCGGCGTCGCCCGTGGGCCCCTTGGAGATCAGGAGATGCGTCGCAGCGCGAGCGGCAACCTGCGGCGCATGGGTGACGGAGAGCACCTGCACCTTTTCGGAAAGCCGCTTCAGCCGCTGGCCGATAGCATCCGCAACCGCGCCGCCGACGCCGGTGTCGATTTCATCGAAAACCAGCGTCGGAGCGGAGCCACGATCGGCGAGCGCCACTTTCAGCGCCAGGAGGAATCGCGAGAGTTCGCCACCGGATGCGACCTTCATGATCGGGCCGGGTCGCGTTCCGGGGTTGGTCTGCACATGAAATTCGACCAGGTCGATACCGGAGGATGCCGCGTTCTCCTCGTCGCTGGCGACATTTGCAAAGAAGCGAGCCCGTTCAAGCTTCAGCGCGGGAAGCTCGGCCATCACCGCCTCTCCCAGAGCCACAGCCCCATTGTGCCGTTTTTCCGACAGCGCGCGGGCCAGCACGAAATAATGCTGCTTCGCCTCGGCAGCGGCGGCTTCAAGCTTGCCGAGCTTTTCCTCGCCCGCATCCAGATCGGCCAGATCGCCAATCATGCGCACGGCCAGCGCCGGCAGATCGGAAACCGGAACGTTATATTTGCGTGATGCTGCGCGCAGCGCAAACAGACGCTCCTCCACACGCTCCAGTTCGCGCGGATCGAATTCCGTCTTGCGCAAAGCGGCCTCGACGGCCATCTGCGCGTCCGACAACTGGTTCAGGGCGCCATCGAGCAATGCGACCGTGTCTTCGAGCAGGCCCGGGACCTCATGGCTCTTGCGCTCCAGCCGGCGCAGCATGGAGGCGATTTCCGGCACGGGCGAATGATTGCCATTGAGGAAGTCGGACGCCTCGGAAATGTCGCCGGCAATCCGTTCGGACTTCTGCATGGTGGTACGGCGCTCGGCCAGCACATCCTCCTCGCCATCCTCGGGTCCGAGCTTCTCCAGCTCCTCCACCGAAGCGCGCAGGAAATCGGCTTCGCGGGCAGCGGCCTCAACCTTCTGTCGATGCGATTCGAATGCCTTCTCGGCCTGCTTCCACGTCCGCCAGGCCTGCCCGACACGCTCGGCCTCGGAAGAGAGCCCCGCAAAGGCGTCGAGCAGCAGTCGATGGGCATGCATGTCGACCAAGGCGCGATCATCATGCTGCCCGTGAATTTCAACGAGCAGCGCGCCGGCCTCGCGCATGAGCTGCACGCTTACCGGCTGGTCGTTGACAAAGGCTTTGGTGCGCCCGTCGGAGGATTGCTGACGCCGGAAGATCAGATCACCATCGTCATCAATGCCGTTCTCACGCAACATGAGACGCGCCGGATGGTCCATTCCGACATCGAAGGAAGCCGTCACCTGCCCCCGCTCCATGCCATGACGCACCAGCGAACCGTCACCGCGCCCGCCAAGCGCGAGCGACAGACTGTCGAGAAGAATCGATTTTCCCGCACCGGTTTCACCGGTCAAAACCGACAGGCCGGCGGAGAACTCAAGGTCCAGCCGTTCGATCAGAACGATATCACGGATCGACAACTGGGCGAGCATGCGATCAGCCTTCGCCGAGCACCAGCTTCTTGGCAGCACGGGAAATCCAGGAGCCGCTATTTTCGCGCGGCTCAAGGCCGCCCGTCTTCAGCAGCGAGTAGGAGTCAGCGTACCACTGGCTGTCAGGATAGTTTGCACCGAGAACGGCGGCAGCCGTCTGCGCTTCCGACATCACGCCCATGGCGTAATAGCATTCGACCAGACGTGCGAGGGCTTCCTGAACCTGATTGGTGCTCTGGTAGTTCTCGACGACGTTCCGGTAGCGCGAAACCGCGGCGATATATTCCTTGCGCTCCTGATAGTAGCGTCCGACCTGCATCTCCTTGCCTGCGAGCTGGTCCTTCGCCATGCGGATCTTCGAGCGCGCGTCGTCGGCATATTCCGAGGTCGGATAATTGTCGACGACAGCCTGCATCGCCTTGATCGTCTCGGCAGAATAGCGCTGGTCCTGCGTCACATCCGGAATTTTCTTGTAGAAGGAAAGACCGACCAGATACTGAACGTAGGCCGCGTCCTTGGATTCCGGATAGAGCTTCATGTAGCGATTGCCCGCGGCGATCGCTTCATCGTACTGGCCATTGCGATAGTTGAGGAACGTGCTCATCACGAGCGCCTTGCGGGCCTCCTCGGAGAAGGGGTCCTGCTTGTCGATAGCCGAGAATTTCGCCTTCGCCTCGCCCACATTGCCGGCGTTGAGGTTCGCCAGGCCTTGAGCATAGAGCTTGTCCGCCGGATCCGTATTCGCCTTGATCTTGGTGATGTCGATGTCGGGATCGCTGTTGCACGCCGACAAACCGGCACCGGCAACGGCAAGCGCGACAGACAGCAGGGCAAATCGTACTTTCTTGTTCAGCGCGGCGGTATTCGCAAATTCCATCGGAAAAGTCCCATTTGAAGCGGTCGTGGTACATGCTCCAGAACCGCCGGTGACGCGTTTCTATCTCCAAACGCATGCCAAGAGCAACGCCATGATCGGCCTTTGCCGCAAATTTGTGGCGTTTCTAACAAAGAACAGCGCCATGCGACATTTCTTCAACCAAGAAATTTCTGAGATGAATGTGGAAAATTGCAAAGGTAATCATCCGCCCCGCAAAGTCTGTCGGGGCGGAATCACTCTGACTCATGCGCTCCAGGGCGCGAATTCCGGCGCGTTAACCGCGATCATCTCGAATGCGCGCACACGCTGGCGGCTGACCGGCGCTTCCACCACTTCATAAGCCGAGGGATCCTGCAGCAGCGCCTTGAGCGCCAGCGCATTCATCTTGTGTCCGCCGCGATAGGAACGGTAGCAGCCAATGAACTGCGCGCCGGCAAGCGCCAAATCGCCAACAGCGTCGAGCGTCTTGTGACGCACGAACTCGTCGCCCTTGTAACGCAGGCCTTCAGGGTTGACGACCGTGTTGTTGTCCGAAATGACAACCGAATTCTCCAGCGACGAGCCGAGCGCAAGGCCAGCAGCCCAAAGACGCTCCACGTCGCGCATGAAGCCGAAGGTGCGGGCGCGCGAAAGTTCGTCCTTGAACGAGGCCGCCGTCAGTTCGCCCTTCCAGGACTGCCTGCCGATCAGCGGCGTATCGAAATCGATTTCAACCTCGAATCGCGTTCCGTTATGCGGAACGAACTCGCTCCAGCAATTCCCGGCTTCAATTCGAACGGGCTTGATCACGCGGATATAGCGGCGCTTGACGCCCAGCGTCTGCGTCCCCGCCAGCTCGATCGCTTCGATGAAAGGCGCGGAGCTGCCGTCCATGACCGGGATCTCGGCCCCCGTCACCTGGATCACGACATTGTCGATGCCCATGGCATAAAGCGCGGCCATCAGATGCTCGATCGTCGCGACAGATGTTGCCGGCGAGAAGCCAAGCATCGTGCAGAGATCGGTATTGCCGACCTGCGAAGACACGGCCTTCAGCTCGGTAACGTCGCCATTCTCATGCATGCGGTGGAACACGATACCCGTGCCCGCCTCGGCGGGCAGAAAGGTGACACTCACCTCGGCTCCCGAGTGGACGCCTACGCCCTCCAGCGTAAAGGAGTTTGCAATGGTTGTTTGCAAGCCCAGGAAATCAACGCCCATCAGAACCTTCCGATCATTACATGCGGCCTTGAGCCGCCATTACGCATACTCGCCAACATCTTGCCTTTTCGCGGCGTGTCAGCGCGGACTCACATACATGAGCCCTCTGTCATGAAACTAGATAGTCCGGTCTCCCCAAAAGGCCAAATCACTGTTTTTATCGCTTTGTAACGTTTTGAAGCGAAGGCGAGACCTAAACATTTACAATGTCTTAAAATGCAAAATGCCCGGCTGTCGCCAGCCGGGCATTTGTCCGTGTAAACGAACCGTATCAGTTGGACTGACGGCGCAGGAAGGCCGGGATTTCCAGCTGGTCATCCTCATGCGACGACGCTGCCTTCGGCGTGGACCGACCGAGATCGTCCAGCTGGCCGCGACGCGGTGCGTAGAGGCTGGCTTCGGCCGAAAGGCCACGGCGCTGCTGCTGGGCGGCCTGCGGTGCTGCCATTTCGGCAGGAGCGGCCGGCATTTCGTCTTCCTTGCGGCCGAGCGAGTTCGTCAGGCGCTTCAGAAGCCCCATCGGGCCGCGCTCGTCACCATGGGAAGGCACGTCGCGTGTACGGTGATCCATCTCGGCCTTCACGACCGGCGGAAAATCCTCGATGCGCGGCATACGAGCCATGTCGGGCTCGCGACGTTCCATCACCGGCTGCGGAGCAACGGCTGCGACCGGCTCGTGAGCAACCGCCATCGAAGCCGGAGCTTCCATGCGCGGGCTCATGTCCATCACCGGCTCGGCGCGACGCGGCTCTTCCATGCGGGGAGCAGCGGCCACCGGCTCGACGCGCGGCTGCGGAGCCGGAGCGGCGGCCACCGGCTGCGGGACCGGACGCGGAGCAACCGGAGCGACGTCCGCCGGAGGCGCCGTGAAGAGACGGCTCTGCGGGCGGAACGAGTCCTGCTGGGCTGCGGGCTGCGCGGCAGCGACCGGAGCCGGCTGCTGAGCGATTTCAAGTTCCCGTTCCATGGCGACTTCCGCCTGGCGGATGGTTTCGGCGACCGGATCAACGGTCTTGGCGGCCGGCTGCTGATAGGCCGGCGAAATGGCGGCAGCCGGCGCGGACGTCACGGCTGCCGCCGGACGAGCGATCGGGCGTACCGGGGCGGCCGGGCGGACGTCCTCCGAGGAAACATTGCGGTCGATGCCCGTGGCGACGACCGAGACGCGGATGATGCCTTCCAGCGATTCGTCGAAGGTGGCGCCGAGGATGATGTTGGCGTCCTGGTCGACTTCCTCGCGGATGCGGGTCGCTGCTTCGTCAACTTCGAAGAGCGTCATGTCGCGACCGCCGGTGATGGAGATCAGGAGACCCTGAGCGCCCTTCATCGAGGTTTCGTCGAGCAGCGGGTTGGCGATCGCGGCTTCGGCAGCGGCCATGGCACGACCATCGCCCGAAGCTTCGCCAGTACCCATCATCGCACGGCCCATTTCGCGCATGACGGAACGGACGTCGGCGAAATCGAGGTTGATGAGGCCTTCCTTGACCATCAGGTCGGTGATGCAGGCCACGCCCGAATAGAGCACCTGGTCGGCCATCGCAAAGGCATCTGCGAAGGTCGTCTTGTCATTGGCGATGCGGAACAGGTTCTGGTTCGGGATGACGATCAGCGTGTCGACCGACTTCTGCAGCTCGGCGATGCCCTGATCGGCGAGGCGCATGCGGCGCTGGCCTTCGAAGTGGAACGGCTTGGTGACGACGCCGACGGTCAGGATGCCCTTGTTGCGGGCGGCCTGGGCGACGATCGGCGCTGCACCCGTGCCCGTGCCGCCGCCCATGCCGGCGGTGACGAAGCACATGTGGGTGCCGTTCAGGTGATCGATGATTTCATCGATGCATTCTTCAGCGGCGGCGCGACCGACTTCCGGCTGCGAACCCGCGCCAAGACCTTCGGTGACCTGCACGCCCATCTGGATGATGCGATCGGCCTTGCTCATGGTGAGCGCCTGCGCGTCGGTGTTCGCAACCACGAACTCGACGCCCTGCAGACCGGAATTGATCATGTTATTGACTGCGTTACCGCCGCCACCGCCGACACCGAACACGGTGATGCGTGGCTTCAGCTCAGTGATATCCGGCTTCTGCAACTTGATAGTCATGGTACCCGTTCCTTCCTGGTTCTTGCCGCTTCGCCGTAACGGCAAATTCATGTTGTTCACTCTTGACCGCCTGCGCGGTCAGAAACTGTCTTTGAGCCACTGCCCCATCCGGGCGATGCGGCCAGTGCCGCTCCCGAACCCGCTGAAGAGGCCGCTCTGGGTCGCAAGCTGCTCGAGCTCCGCGACCTGCGGATAGATCATCAGCCCCACCGCCGTGGAGAACGCCGGCCCCTTGGCGGCTGCCGGAAGGCCCGAAACCCCCAGCGGACGTCCGACCCGGACATTGCGGGCCAGGATCTTGCGCGCCGTTTCCGGCAGGCCGATCAGCTGGCTTGCGCCGCCCGTCAGAACCACCCGCTTGCCCACGACCGGCGAGAAGCCGGACTTGTGGATGCGGTCGCGGATCAGTTCCAGCGTTTCCTCAATGCGCGCCCTGACGATTCGCGAGACGAGCGCGCGCGGCACGTTGACCGGCTGGCTCTCGAAATCGCCATCCATCGGCGGCACCGAAATGATCTCTCGATCGTCCATGGTCGAGGCAATCGCCGAACCATGAACCGTCTTCAGGCGCTCCGCATCCTCGATGCGCGTCGAAAGCCCGCGCGCCAGATCCGTCGTCACGTGGTGACCACCGAGATTAACGGCATCCGTATGCACCAGCCGGCCTTCCGCAAAGACCGAGATCGTCGTCGTGCCGCCGCCCATGTCGATGGCAGCGCAGCCCAGCTCCGCCTCATCATCGACCAGTGCGGCAAGACCGCTGGCATAGGGTGTCGCGATCATGCCTTCCACAGACAGATGCGCGCGGTTTACGGCCAATTCGAGATTCTTCAGCGCCGGACGTTCGGCAGTTACGACATGCATGTCGACGCCGAGCAGATCGCCGAACATCGAAACTGGATCCTTGATGCCGCGCTCGCCATCCAGCGAATAGCCCGTCGGCAGGGCGTGCAGCATGGCGCGGTCCTGCTTCATGGAAGACTGGCTGGCAGCCTGCAGCACGCGCCGCAAGTCCGTTTCCTGGACCTCCTGCCCACCGAGATCGATAGAGGCGGTGTAGATGTCGCTGCCGAGGCGGCCGCAGGAGACGTTGACGATCAGGCTCTCGACCGTAAGGCCCGCCATCCGTTCCGCCGCATCCACGGCAAGGCGCACGACGCTCTCCGCAGCTTCCAGATCAATGATCACGCCGTTCTTGACGCCACGGGACTTGTGGTGGCCGATGCCGAGGATCTCGACATTGTGCGTGCGCCCCGGAAGCACTTCGCTTTCCGGACGCGGCGTCAGCTTCCCGATCATGCAGACGATCTTGGTCGAGCCGATGTCGAGAACCGAAACCACATGCGACCGCTTCGAAGAGAGTGGGCGCAGGCGCGGCAAACCGAAAGAGGAACCAAACAGACTCACGCGCCCCTCTCCATCATCATCTTCTTGAGCATTTTCGCGCGGTCGGCGACAGCCTTGTCGCGACGCGCCGCAGCATCCGCCGTCAGCTGGATCGTGGTGCGATCGGGCAGACGAAGGTCGACCGTTTCGATGTCGCGCTCCAGAACCTGCTGGTCCTGCTCGAGCGTCGACAGCGTATGCATCGCGCGGGCTATGTTTTCTTCCGGCAGGCGGACGACAACACCGTTATCCATGCGCAAGTCCCAGCGACGGCCACCAACGCAGATATAGGCCGTGATGCGCGACTGGATGTCCGGCCAGTTGGAAAGCTGCTCGGCAAAAGCGGCCGCTTCGAGCTGGGCGCCATCGCCCACGAAAAGCGGCAGATTGGCAAACTTGTTGTCGCGCAGCGGCGCAATCACCTTGCCGTCCTTCTCGATCAGCGACAGTTCGTCACCATGTTGCCAGATGCCGTAGGCCGTCCGCTCGGACAGCTTGATCTCGACCGTGTTCGGATACACCTTGCGGACTTCCGCATTCTCAACCCAAGGCAGGGAGATCAGACGCTCGCGGGCGCCGGCAGCGCTCAGAAACACGACCGAAGACGAACCATCGAGACCGAGTTGCTGCAGGATGTCGATTTCAGAGGTCTGCAGATTGCCGGAGACCTTCACATTGTCGATGGAGAAGCCGATCGCCGACGTCGTCGCTTCGGCAACCGCACCCGTGTGACCACCCAGGACCATGCCATAGAGACCGGTCGAGGCAAAAAGCACGGCAGCGCCTGCAATGCCCGCGAATCGCGGAATGGAGACACGACCATTGGCCAGCGAAACAGCCAGCCGGAAAACGCGACGGATCGGGCGCGGCAGAACGCCAGCGGCTTCCGGGTCGGAAACACCCGCGCCGCCAAGACCGTGATATGCCCTGCCCCGACGTTTCAACGCAAACACGACGCGTCCTCCACCATCCACTTAAGGAATTCACCAAAGGAATGACCGGCATGAGCGGCCATTTCGGGCACGAGGGAGGTCGGAGTCATACCGGGCTGCGTGTTGATCTCGAGCCAGATAAGCTCCCCGTCTTCGGAAAAACGGTCGTCATACCTGAAGTCCGATCGGCTCACGCCACGGCAGCCGACCGCCTGATGTGCCTTCAGGGCTAATGTTTGTATTTTTTGGTAAATTTTCGGTGAAATCTGCGCCGGAAGAATGTGTTCAGAGCCACCAACCGCATATTTCGAATCATAATCGTAGAAGCTGTTCGCCTTGGAGACGATTTCCGTCACGCCGAGCGCCACATCG
Organism: Ensifer adhaerens; assembly: GCA_900215285.1. Classification (NCBI taxonomy): domain Bacteria; kingdom Pseudomonadati; phylum Pseudomonadota; class Alphaproteobacteria; order Hyphomicrobiales; family Rhizobiaceae; genus Ensifer; species Ensifer adhaerens. The sequence goes on along the minus strand of OCMG01000004.1, from coordinate 2,203,159 downwards.
CCCATCACGGCGCAGGTCAGTTCGCGACCATAGACATAGCGCTCCGCCATGACGCGATCACCATAGCGCCATTCCGACGACGTAATGACCTGCGGCGGATGCGACTGATCCTCCTTGACGATGATAACACCGAAGGACGACCCCTCCGCGACCGGCTTCACAACGTAAGGCGGCTTGATCGGATGCTCGTTCGTGAAATCGAATCGATTCAGCACCCTGGCCTCGGCAACAGGCACACCCGCTGCCTTGACCACTGCCTTGGCGACGGCCTTGTCCATGGCAAGCGCGGACGCCATGACGCCGGAATGCGTGTAGGGAATTTCAAGATAATCCAGGATACCCTGGATGCGGCCATCTTCGCCGAAGGGACCATGCAGGGCGTTGAAGACGACATCAGGCTTCAATTCCAGCAAGACCGTCGCGATATCGCGCGCGACATCAACCCGGGTCACCCGATAACCCACGGCCTCAAGCGCGTCAGCGCACGCGTTGCCCGACGAGAGGCTTACCGGCCGCTCGGAAGAAAACCCGCCCATCAGAACTGCGACATGCTTGACGCCCACGATACACCCCAATCTCTCTACACGACATTGTCCCGCCGGAGGCTTGCACGAGCCTTTTGCGGACCCCGAGCGCAATACCGCGAAAATCGTTAACCAATAGACCTAGGAATGGTTAATGAAGCGTTTACTTTCGTTAACCGCGGGCCGTTACCGGCAAAAATATTTGGAAAATGGCAAGAAAGGCACGAGTGGCTGAACGCCCGAGAAATCAGGGTGTTGGGGAATGATTTGAAGGCGACGCCGGGCTGTGTCCCAGGACGGCGCAGGCCATCACCCGCCACTCACCGCCGTCAGCACATAGACGGTGACGCCGGGCGCGATTTTCGTCTCCAGCGCGCCCCGTTCGCCATCGATCATGATCGAGATATGCTTGCGCACGGAGGGACGCGAATCTCTCAGACACGCGCCCATGCCCGGCCAGCGATCGTCCAGCGCATCGATCAACCCGCCCACGTCGGCGGCCGACACCGCCAGCCGCCGCTCTGCTTCCGGATAGAGCCGCAAGAGCGCGTCTGGCAGGACGACCTCGCAGGATGAGTCGGGCATGTCACGCATCAAGAACCATGGTCTCCACGGAATGAATGACCGGCAGGTGCTGCGCGATCACGTCCCAATGATCGCCCTCATCGCGGCTTGCGTAAAGTGCGCCCGTATTCGTCCCGAAATAGATGCCGGCCTCGTCCAGATTGTCTGTCGCCATCGCTTGCCGCAGGACCCCAAAAAAGGCATTCTCCTGCGGCAAACCGTTGCGTAGCGCAGACCATGTCGCACCCGCGTCGCGGCTGCGCCACACCGCCGCCTTGCCGTCGGGCACATAGCGCCCCTCGATCGCCCCGTTGAGCGGGATGAAATAGACCGTATCCGCATCATGCGGATGCGCCGCCGCCGGGAAGCCGAATTCGGAAGGCAACCCTTCCTCGATGCTCACCCACTGCTCGCCGCCATCGTCACAGCGATACATGCCGGTGTGATTCTGCTGGTAGAGCCGATCCGGCCGTCCCGCCGCCATCACGATGCAATGCACGCATTGGCCGGTCTCGGGATATTGCATCCCCTCTGGCAGGAAGCCGGCGCGCGTGCCCTTGTTGCGGGCGTCAAACGTCTTGCCGCCATCGGCGGTGTGGAAGACACCCGCTGTCGAGATGGCCACCCAGAGTTCATTGGGATCATCCGGATGCGGAACAATCGAATGCAGGATCAAGCCGCCCGCGCCCGGAACCCACGTCTCACGTGAGGGATGCGCGCGAAGTGACTCAACATGTTCGAAATTCTCGCCATCGTCGGCGCTCACGAAAAGCCCCGCAGGCTCAACGCCCACATGCAGACGGCCATGGGATTTCGCCAAGCTCCAGGCCGACTTTACCGGATCTTCGCCCTCTGCATAGTTGAAGCCGTTACCGGAGCGTGTCCATGTCTCGCCGAGATCGCGTGACTTCCAGACGGACGGCCCGAACCACTCGTTGCCGCCGGCGGCATAGATCGTGCCGGTAGCCGCATCGCCGATGACATGGTTGATCGGCCAGGCATCACAGAACGGCCCTTTCAACGACCAGTCTCGGCGCGCCTCATCGCTCTCCGCGATAAAGGTGCCCTTCTTAGTCCCAATCAACAGGATAACGCGCTTTGCCATGAACTCCCCTCCCTAGGATGGAGGCACCATAGCCCAAGTCTTCGATATGTTGAAGTCAACCTTTTAAGAAAAAGAAAACGCCGGCGTCGACGCCGGCGCTTTTGCCTCTTACTCGGTCGTCACGCCGAGGAACGGCTTGATCTCAAGCCCCGGCATGAATTTGCCGAGCCGCTTGATCTCCCATTCCAGCTTGATACCGGAATGTTCGAAGACGCGCGCGCGGACCATTTCGCCGAGATATTCCAGATCGTGGGCGGTCGCCTGCCCGGTATTGATCATGAAGTTGCAATGCAGCGGCGACATCTGCGCCCCGCCGTTCATCAGACCACGGCAACCGGCCTCGTCGATCAGCACCCAGGCCGAATGACCTTCCGGGTTCTTGAAGGTCGAACCACCCGTCTTTTCGCGCACCGGCTGAACCGTCTCGCGATGATGGCGCACGGCATCCATCTCCTCCCGGATCTTGGCTTTCTCCTCGGCATGGCCTTGGAAGATGCCATGCGTGAAGATCAGGCCGTCCGGTGCGGACGAATGGCGATAGGCATAGCCCATCTCGGCATTGGAGAGCACATGCAGATTGCCCTTGCGATCTACCGCATGCGCCTCGATCAGGCGCTGGCTCGTATCCCCGCCATTGGCGCCGGCATTCATCCGCAATGCACCGCCGATGGAGCCGGGAATGCCGTAATAGAAGGCGAAACCGCCGATGCCATTGTCGAGCGCCATTGCGGCAATGTTCTTGTCCGGGCAGATCGCGCCGGCCTTGATGCGGTTCTCGCCGACCAGCTCGACATCCCCGAAACCCTTGGCCGAAAGCCGGATGACGACACCTTTGATGCCGCCGTCGCGCACCAGGAGGTTCGAACCGACACCCACCACGGTCAGCGGCACGTCCTCGGGCAGTCCCTTGAGAAAGGTCACGAGATCATCGACGTCATGCGGCTGGAACATGAGTTCTGCGAGGCCGCCGGCGTGGAACCAGGTTACACGGTCCATCGGCGCATCGGGCGTCATGCGTCCCCGCACGTCCTTCATCGCATCACCGAAGGACGCCAAGAGTTTCTGACCGTCAACCTGTTTCATAAAACTTACCCTGCAATCTTCTTCAATTCTTCCGGCAATGCAGCCGCCCAGCTTGTAATATTGCCAGCGCCCAACATGACTACGAAATCCCCTGGCTTGGCAAGGCCCGCCACCACCGGCGCAATATCTGCGGGACCGGAGGCGAAGCGCGCATCGCGATGCCCGGCGGACTTGATCCGCGAGACGAGTTCTTCCGCGCTCACGCCCTCGATCGGGTCCTCGCCCGCCGCATAGATCGGCGCGATCATGATCGTGTCGGCATCGTTGAAGCAGCCGGCAAAGTCTTCGAAGAGGCTCGCAACGCGGCTGTAGCGATGCGGCTGGTGAACCGCGATGATGCGGCCCTGGCAGGCCTCACGGGCTGCACGCAGCACCGCCTTGATCTCGACCGGATGGTGGCCGTAGTCGTCATAGATGGAAACGCCGTTCCAGTCGCCGACAAGGGTGAAGCGGCGCTTGACGCCCCCGAAGGCGGAAATGCCCTTGCGGATCGCATCCGTCGAAATGCCGAGCCGCTGCGCGACCGCGACGGCTGCCGTGGCGTTCGACACGTTATGCCGGCCGGGCATCGGAAGGCGCAGGTTGTCGATCAGGATCGTCTCGCCGGTGCGCCTGCGACGGATTTCCACGTCGAAAACCGAGACTGGTCCTTCCATGCGGATATTGAAGAAGCGCACATCGGCCTGCGGGTTAGCCCCATAGGTCACCACCTTGCGGTCCTCGATGCGGCTGACCAGCGCCTGCACTTCCGGATGGTCAAGGCACATGACGCCGAAGCCGTAGAACGGCACGTTCTCGACGAACTGCTTGAAGGCGGCACGCACGGCGTCGAAATTGCCGTAATGGTCCAGATGCTCCGGGTCGATATTGGTGACGATCGCCACATCGGCCGGCAGCTTCAGGAAGGTGCCGTCGGATTCATCCGCCTCCACCACCATCCACTCGCCCGCACCCATGCGTGCATTGGTGCCATAGGCATTGATGATGCCACCATTGATGACGGTCGGGTCCAGCCCGCCGGCTTCGAGAAGGGCTGCGACCATGGAGGTCGTTGTCGTCTTGCCATGCGTGCCGCCGATGGCAATCGCATTGCGGAAGCGCATGAGTTCGGCCAGCATTTCGGCCCGGCGCACGACAGGCAGCAGCTTTTCGCGCGCAGCCACCAGTTCCGGATTGTTCTTCTTGATCGCCGTCGAAACAACGACGACTTCGGCATCACCCAGGTTCTCAGCCTTGTGACCGACGAACACCTCGATACCCTTGGCGCGCAGGCGCTGCACGTTGGCGCTGTCGGCCTGATCGGAGCCCTGCACGCGATGGCCGAGATTATGCAAAACCTCGGCAATGCCGCTCATGCCGATGCCGCCGATGCCGATGAAATGGACGAGCCCGATGCTCTGGGGCATTTTCATGTGCGCTGACCCTTGAATTGTGAAACCGTCTTGCCCGCCGCAATAGCCTCCACGAGATCGGCAAGCAAGTTCGCCGCATCCGGTTTGCCCGCCTGTTTGGCGGCATGCGCGGTTTCAAGCAGCCGCTGCGGTTCGTTCATCGCGATTTTCAGGATATCCGCCAGCTTCTCGGCCGACAGCTTCGATTGCTGGACGACCTTGGCACCGCCCTTTTCCACCAACAGCGCCGCATTCGCCGCCTGATCGTGATCCAGCGCGAACGGATAGGGCACGAAGAGCGCCGGGCGGCCGATCACGGAGATTTCCGAAACGGTCGATGCCCCAGAACGGCAGATGACGAAATGCGCCGCCCCGATGCGCTCAGCCATGTCGGTGAAGAACGGCGAAACATCCGCCTCAAGTCCGAGCTTCTGGTAGCACGCCTTCACGCCCTCGGCATCCTCGGGCCGCGCCTGTTGCGTGATGACGAGGCGCTTCTGCATTTCGGACGGAAGCAGGATCACGGCCGTCGGAACCGCCGTCGAGAAGAACTGGGCGCCCTGGCTGCCACCGAACACGACGAGCCTGAACGGGCTCGATCCGGCCGACGGCACATAAGGCTGCGCCGCCGCTTTCAGCACGGCCGGGCGAACCGGATTGCCCGTCGTCACGGTCTTGGACGCGAAGGGACCGTCCGTCTCCGGCAGGAAGCCGCCGGCAATCGCCTTGACCTTCGGCGCCAGCATCCTGTTGGCGCGCCCCATCACGGCGTTCTGCTCATGGATCATCGTCGGCAGGCCGAGACGCGAGGCGGCGATCAGCGGAGGCACGGTCGGATAGCCCCCGAAGCCGGCGACTGCCACGGGCTTGATGCGCCGCATCAGCGCCTTGGCCTGATTGGTCCCTTGCCAGAGCGTGAACAACGCCTTGGCGACGGAAATTGGATTTTTCGAGCCAATCGTTGCCGAAGGCACGACATGAATTTCATCGGCCGGAAACTTGCCGGCATAACGCTCGGCGCGGGAATCCGTCACCAGATGAACCGAGTAGCCGCGCGCCTTCAGGCTATGCGCAAGCGCTTCTGCGGGGAAAAGATGGCCGCCGGTTCCCCCGGCCGCCAGCATGACGATGCCTTTGCTCATGAAACCTCACTCGGCAGGATGACCTTGGGCGATGCTGAACAGGCTGCGCTCGCGCGAGCGCGTCTCCGGCCTGTGCCGCGTCAACGCCAGGATAAAGCCGGCCGTGATGCAGATCGCGATCATCGATGAGCCGCCATAGGAAATGAAGGGCAGCGTCATGCCCTTCGCCGGCAGCAATTGGAGATTGACCCCGATGTTGATGAAGGACTGGATGCCGAACTGAAGCACCAGACCGGAAATGGCGAAGCGGTTGAACGGGTCCTTCTCGCGATAGGCGATCGAAAGACCGCGCATCACGATGAAGGCGAAGAGCGCCACCAGCGCCATGCAGAAAATCACCCCGAACTCCTCCGCTGCGACGGAGAAGACGAAGTCGGTATGGGCATCAGGGATGATCTTCTTGATCTGCCCCTCGCCCGGCCCGCGACCGAACCAGCCGCCGCGAAAGATCGCCTGGCGTGCCGTATCGACCTGGAACGTATCGCCCTCACCCGTCAGAAACTTGTCGATACGGGCAGCCACGTGCGGGAGCAACAGATAGGCTGAGGTCAGCCCCCCAACGGCAAAGATGGCCAGCAACATGATCCACAGCCAGGGCATGCCAGCCATGAAGAACATGCCGGCCCAGACGGAAGTCGTCAGAATTGTCTGCCCCAGGTCGGGCTCGGCGACCAGCAGCGCCACCACGATGCCGTAGAGCAGGATGGCAAACAAATTGCCCGGGATTTCCGGCTGCTTCTGGTGCTCTGCGAAAAGCCAGGCGCAGACGACGATGAAAGCCGGCTTCATGAACTCGGATGCCTGAATACCGAGCGGCCCGAGTGAAATCCAGCGCCGCGAACCCTTCACCTCCACACCGACGAAAAGCACCAGGACCATCAGCGTGAGCGAGATGATCAGCAGGATCACCGCCGTTCGCCGCACCGTCTTCGGCGTCATGAAGGAAACGCCGATCATGACCGCGAGCGCCGGCAGCAGAAACTCGGCGTGCTTGGCCACGAAGTGAAATTCAGGGGCGCCGATGCGCTCTGCCACCGCCGGAGAGGCGGCGAACGAGAGCATGAAACCGATGCCCATCAGGAGCACGAAGACGAAGAGGAAATACCGGTCGATGGTCCAGAACCAGTCTGCAACCCGACCTCTGTCCGCGCGGCTTACCATTCGACCGATCTCCCGCTGTGCTCAAACAAGCATCGTGACGCCATCGAGGCCGGACACGATCTCTACGAACGAATCACCACGGACCTCGAAATTCTTGTATTGGTCGAAGCTTGCGCAAGCCGGGGAAAGCATGACGGTGACCGGTCCCGTCCTGTCGTCCGAGGCGTCCTTTGCCGCGTGGGCAATGGCAAGGTCGAGCGTGCCGGAAATTTCGTAAGGCACGGCTTCGCCCAGGGTCGCCGCAAATTGCGGCGCGGCTTCACCAATCAGGTAGGCCTTGGCGATCTTGGAGAAGAGCGGCTGCAGGGCGGCGATCCCGCCTTCCTTCGGCAGACCGCCGGCGATCCAGTATATCCGGTCATAGCTCGACAGCGCAGGCGCTGCCGCCTCGGCATTCGTCGCCTTGGAATCATTGACGAAGGTGACGTGATAGCGCTTGCCCACCGGCTGCATGCGATGCTTCAGGCCGGGGAACGAACGGATGCCGGCGCGAATGTCGTCTAGGCTGACCCCGACGGCAAGGCAGGCGCCAATCGCCGCAGCCGCATTCTGCGCATTATGCCCACCGCGCAGCGTCTCGACGCCCTTAAGGTCCAGGAGTTCAGCCACGCTGCCGCCTTCCGCCTTCAGGATGCGGCTGCCATCGGCAAAGATACCGTCCTTCAGTGCCAGACGACGCGAGATGCGGGTGACCGCAACGCCGGCGCGCTCGATGCGGTCGGCAATCTGGCTGCAATAGCTGTCGTCCACGCCAACAATGGCGTTCTTGCTGCCCGCAACCAGCCGCTCCTTGACGTCCGCATAGTGCTGCATGGTGCCGTGGCGATCGAGATGATCAGGCGTCAGGTTCAGCAGAATGCCGGCAGACGGATTGATCGAAGGTGCAAGATCGATCTGATAGGACGAGCATTCGACCACGTAGAAACGGTTTGGGGCGGGCGGATCGAGGGTCAGCACGGCCGTCCCGATATTGCCGCCAAGCTGGGTATCGCGGCCGGAAGACTTCAGGATATGCGCAATCAGCGCCGTCGTGGTCGATTTGCCATTCGTGCCGGTAATGGCGATAAAGGGGCATTCGGGCGAAAGCAGCATCCGCTCGCGCACGAACAATTCCACATCGCCAATGATCTCGACACCCGCAGCATGGGCCAGATCCACCGTCCAGTGCGGCTTCGGATGCGTCAGCGGCACGCCGGGCGACAGCACGAAGCTTGCGAAAGCCTTCCAGTCGATGCCACGCAGATCGGCAGTGGTGATGCCGGCATTTCGGGCCTTCTCGACACTTGCGGGATTGTCGTCCCAGGCGGTCACGTCCGCTCCGCCGGCCATCAGCGCCTGGGCGGTTGCGAGCCCCGAACCGCCTAGCCCGAAAAGGGCGACCTTGCGGCCACCAAGTGACGTCACCGGCATCATGGGCAATTACCTGAGCTTGAGCGTGGCAAGACCGAGCATCGCAAGGCCCACGGCGATGATCCAGAAGCGGATCACGACCTGGCTTTCGGTCCAGCCCAGTTTTTCGAAATGGTGATGGATCGGCGCCATCAGGAAAACGCGCCGGCCGGTCCGCTTGAACCAGAAGACCTGGATGATGACCGACAGCGTCTCCATGACGAAAAGGCCGCCGATAATCGCCATGACGATCTCATGCTTGGTGGCAACGGCCACCGTGCCGATCATGCCGCCGAGCGCCAGCGATCCTGTGTCGCCCATGAAGATGGCCGCAGGCGGCGCATTGAACCAGAGAAAGCCGAGCCCAGCGCCGATCACGGCCCCCATGATGACGGCAAGTTCACCGGTACCGGGAACGAAATTGATCTGCAGATAGTTCGCGAAGAGGATATTGCCGGCGAGATAGGAGATGATGCCGAAGGAGGCGGACGCAATCATGACCGGCACGATGGCGAGCCCGTCCAGACCGTCAGTCAGGTTCACGGCATTGCCCGCACCCACGATGACAAATCCGCCAAAGAGCACGAAGAACATGCCGAGATTGATGAAAAAGTCCTTGAAGAAGGGAAAGGCGATCGACGTGCCGATGATCGAGCCATTGGGCGCAGCGGCAACCGAATTGCGCATCATGAAATAGACGGCAATGCCGGCGATCAGGAACTCGATGCCCAGTCTCGCCTTGCCCGAGAAGCCCTTGTCCGACTGCTTCGTGACCTTGAGATAGTCGTCATAGAAGCCGATGGCGCCGAAGCCGAGCGTGACGAGCAGCGTCGAGACGACGTACACGTTCGAGAGGTCCGCCCACAACAGCGACGAAACCACGATGCCGGCCAGGATCATCAGGCCGCCCATGGTTGGCGTGCCGGCCTTCTTGAAATGCGTCTGCGGCCCGTCGGCGCGGATCGGCTGCCCCTTGCCCTGGCGGATGCGCAGCGACGCAATGATGCGCGGGCCAAACATGAAGACGATGAAGGCGGAGGTGAAGAGTGCGGCGCCAGCTCTGAACGTGATGTAGCGGAACAGATTGAAAAACTGGATATGATGCGACAGTTCCACAAGCCAGATCAGCATAGCGGCTCTTTCTAATTGAAGTTTCAGACCCCAGCCGCGTCAGCGGGTTGGAATGCATTGAGAAGGGCCGCGGTAATCTTGCCGAATCCTGTCCCCAGCGACGATTTGACGACCAGCACATCGCCGTCGGATACATGAGAAACCGCATAGTCTGCAAGCTCATCCGCGGTTGGCCGGTATGCAACATCGGCAGACCCCGCCATGGCCTCGGCCAGCAGGCGCATGTCGCGGCCCGCAAGCCACAGATGCTTGATCCCGGCCTGTCGCAGCGGCTGCGCCAGGTTGCCGTGGATGGAGGGAGAATTCTCGCCCATTTCCAACATATCGCCCAGAACGGCAATCTGCCGGCCTTCCCCCGACGCCGGCGTTCCGGCAAGCAGACCGATCGCCGCCCGCATCGATGCCGGGTTGGCATTGTAGCTTTCGTCGATCAGCGTGAAGGTACCCTTGCCCTCGCCAAGTGACAGGACATGCCGCTGGCCCCTGCCCTTTTCCGGCATGAAGGAGGCAAGCGCTTCCGCCGCCCGGTCGAGATCCGCACCGGCAAGCGAAACCGCGCCGAGAACCGCCAGTGCATTTTCGGCGATATGACGACCGGGCGCGCCGATTGTCACCTCAATGGTCCGCCCGCCGATCACCGCCCATAGATTGGAACTCGTCGGATGGCCATTGAACTCCGCCAGCCGGAAATCAGCCCGCGCATTGTTGCCGAAGGAATGAATATGCGGCACACGATTTTCGATCGCGACCTTTTCCAGAATGTAGAATTGTTCGATATCGCGATTGAGGATCGCATGGCCGTCGACCTCGATCCCCTCGAGAATTTCGGCCTTGGCATAGGCGATTTCGTCGATGGAGCGGAAATTGCCGAGATGGGCGCCCGCAACGGTCGTGATGATCGCGATGTCCGGCCGGACCATGGAGACCAGCGCGCGAATTTCGCCGGGATGGTTCATGCCGATTTCGAAGACGCCGTAATCGACATCCTTCGGCATGCGCGCGAGCGTCAGCGGCACGCCCCAATGATTGTTGAACGATGCAACGGAGGCATGGACCGTCCCCGATGTTTCCAGCGCCTTGCGCAGCATTTCCTTGGTGGTCGTCTTGCCGACCGAACCCGTGACCGCAATCACTTTTGCAGCCGAACGCAGACGCGCCGCCCGGCCCAGACGCTCAAGTCCGGCCAGAACGTCGTCAACCACGATCATGGGCGTGGTGACCCGCCCCAGCGCCGGCAGTTTCGCCTCGCTCACCACGAGAAGCGCCGCACCGTTGGCCGCCGCTACGGAGGCGTAATCGTGCCCGTCGACGCGATCACCCTTGATGGCGAAAAAGGCCTCACCCTTGCCGATCGAACGGCTGTCGATGGAAATGCCGGTAACCCCGCCGGGCAGTGAGCCGAACGGCCTGCCATTCATCGCGCTGACGAGTTCATCGGACGTCCAGAGATAGGTCAAGCCTGCAATCCTCCCAAAGCTTTGTCGATCTCGGCCTGATCCGAGAATGGCAGAACCTTGTCTCCCACGATTTGGCCTTCTTCGTGTCCCTTGCCGGCGACAATCAGCGTATCCCCGGATTTCAGCATGCCACAGGCGACCCGGATGGCTTCCGCGCGATCGCCGATTTCCATCGCGTCGGGCGCTGCCGCCATGATTTCAGAACGGATGACGGCGGGCACTTCCGAGCGCGGATTGTCGTCCGTGACAATCACGACGTCGGCAAGCCGGGACGCGATTTCGCCCATCAGCGGCCGCTTGCCCTTGTCACGATCCCCACCACAGCCGAAGACAACGATGATGCGGCCCGTCGTGAAGGGTCTGACCGAGGTCAGGACGTTCTCCAACGCCTCGGGCTTGTGAGCATAGTCGACATAGGCAAGCGCTCCATCGACCGTATGCCCGACGAGTTCGAGACGCCCGGAGGCTCCGACCAGCTTGCCGAGTGCCGCCATGACAGCTGCTGCGCTCACACCGGTCGACATGGCAAGGCCCGCAGCCACCAGCGCATTCGCAACCTGGAAATCGCCGGCCAGGGGAATATCGACTTCATAGATGTCGGCGCCGCAATGGATCTCCGCCATCTGCTTGTGGCGGAAATGCTCGACCCGCTTCAGGGTCAGGAAATCGCCCTTGCGACCCACGGTCAGCACTTCGCAGCCCGCACGACCGGCAGCCTCGATAGCGTGCAGCGAATAGGGATCGTCCGCGAAGATCACCGCGGGCGAACCCTTCGGCAGCAGGCTGAAGAGCCGCATCTTCGACGCAAGGTAATGCTCAACCGTCGGATGGTAGTCCATGTGGTCGCGGCCAAGATTGGTGAAGGCCGCAGCAGCGAGTTTGACGCCGTCGAGACGGTGCTGGTCGAGCCCGTGGCTGGAAGCTTCCATGGCGGCATGCGTTACGCCTTCGCGCGACAGTTCGGCCAGAAGCTTGTGCAGCGACACCGGGTCCGGCGTCGTCAGCGTGCCGTAGTCGGCCCGGCCCGGCGCAATCACGCCTGTCGTGCCGATCATGGCGGCCGCAAAGCCGGCATGCGCCCAGATCTGGCGCGTGAACGAGGCGACGGATGTCTTGCCGGCAGTGCCGGTGACAGCGGTCATGACGGCTGGTTGTGCGCCGAAGAAGCGGGCGGCGGCCAGAGAAAGGAAGCGGCGCGGTTCCGCCACCTTCAGAACCGGGACATTCGCCGAGACGGTCGCGTTCGCATCGATGACGATGGCGCTGGCGCCCTTTGTCACGGCCTCGCCTGCAAAAGTCGAGCCGTCGGCCTTTGAGCCCGGCACGGCCACGAAGAGCGCGCCGTGGGCTACCTGGCGGCTGTCGGCCGTGATGGATGTGATCTGTACGTCTCCGGCAGAGCCCGCAAGCAATGCATCGATTTCCGGAAAGTCTGATCCTGCGAGGTCACGGAGCTTCATCGAGAATGTTTGCCTTTCACGCCCGCAGCCCGGGCGCATCGAATCGTGTTTGATCCATTTTAATCGGATTTACGTCGATCTTAATAAGAAACGAGCGTTGCCGACCCATCTGGGCCAAATTTCGGCTGAACGCCGAGAAGCGGTGCAACCCGAGCAATGACCCGACCGACCATGGGGGTGGCGGTGTTGCCGGCCAGATTGGAGTTATGCTCGCCGGTGCGCGGATCATCGATGAAGATCAAGACCACATATTGCGGATCGCTCATCGGGAAAGCTGAGAGGAAGGCATTGAAGTTATGCCCGTTGACATAACGGCCATGGACAAGCTTTTCAGCCGTACCGGTCTTGCCGCCTACGTCAAAACCCGGAACGGCTGCCTGCTTGCCGGAGCCTGCCGGCTTGACGACGTTGTCGCGGAACAGCTTGCGCATATCACGAACGGTGGAATCCTTGACCACCTTCACGGCCACCTTGTCAGCCTCTGCCCGCGTCCGCGGGAGGAAGGTCGGCTCGATCAGATAGCCACCATTCACCAATGCCGCTCCGGCGACAGCGGTCTGCAACGGCGTCGTCGCTACGCCGTGGCCATAGGCGATCGTCATGGAATTGATGCGTTTCCAAACGCGCGGCTGCGACGGCGTCGCCACTTCCGGCAGTTCGGTATCCATACGGGTCAACAGGCCCATGCGCGTCAGAAACGCCTTATGTCCTTCGAGACCGACCGCATCAGCCATGCGGGCCGCGCCGATGTTCGATGAATGCACAAAGACTTCATCGACGGTCAGGATACGGCGCGTGCCGTGAAAATCGTGGATCGTGAAGCCGCCGATGTAAAGTGGCTTCGTGGCGTCAAACGTGCTGGCAAGCGTCATCGTGCCGTAGTCCAGGCCCATGGCGATGGTGAAGGCCTTGAAGGTAGACCCCATTTCATAGGTGCCAGCCGAAACGCGGTTCAAGCGGTCCGGATCGAGAGCATGGGTCGGATCGTTCGGATCGAAATCCGGATATGAGGCCATCGCCAGCACTTCACCGGTATGGACATTGAGCACGACGCCCCCCGCACCGATACCCTGATACCGGGTCATGCCGTCGACCAGGACTTCGTGAAGAATGTTCTGAACGCGCAGGTCGATCGAAAGCTTGACCGGCTCAAGCTTCACGTCATTGGTCATGCCAACCGCAGCCAGATCGGCAAGGCCTTGGCTATCGATATACTTCTCCATGCCTGCAATGCCGCGGTTGTCGATATTGACGAGGCCGAGGATGTGCGAAGCCGTGGAGCCGCCCGGATAAAACCGACGCTTCTCCGGCCGGAAACCGATGCCCGGAATGCCGAGCGCGAGAATCTGGCTCTGCTGGCGCGGCGTCAACTGACGGCGCAGCCACTGGAAATGGCTCTTGGAAGAAAGCTTGCGATAGGTCGATTTGGCATCGAGATCGGGCAGAACACTGGAAAGCTCCTCCAGCGCCTCATCCGGATCGATGATCTTGGAAGGCTCGGCATAAAGAGAGACGGTACGGATGTCGGTCGCCAGAACCTGGCCATTGCGATCGAGAATGTCGGGACGCGAGGCAAGCAGGTTGTCGGAGGGCATGATGCTCGACACCGTCTCCGGCTTCGCCATGCCATATTCGACCAGCCGTCCGCCGATGATGACATAGGCGACGGTGAAACCGGCGAAGATGATGCCGACCCGGCTCTTCGCCTGCGCGCCCATGCGCTTGCCCGATCCTTCGAACTGCGCCGAGCCGTCAGAAGCCCGACGCACGCCGCGCGGCGTGGCGGAAAAATGCGCCTTGCTCTTGATGTTCATGATGCGGGACAGGAATGACATCAGCGCTTCACCGATCCGGTCTTGATACTATCTGTCTTGGTTGAGGCTGCCCTTGCCGTATCGTCCCTGGCAGTCGCGGGCCTGACCTCATCCGTCTTTCGGGCGTCGGGACCGAGTCCCGCCTCGATGGCATCCGCGAGGCCGACATTCGACTTCAGCATCGGCAACTCGTTCGGCTGAACGATCTGCGTCGAATCCGTCGGCTGCAGCTTCAGATCCGCCTTGAACGTATCGGCGAGACGCGCGAGCCGGTTCGGCTGCGTGGCGAGCGCCCAGTCGGCCTTCAGAAGATCGATCGTGTCGCGCTCCAGCTTGATCTCGGCATCAAGCTTGTGCACGTCGTCAAGCACCGTCTCGGCCTTGTGCTTGATCGAATAGGTGATGGTGGCCGCCACGGTCATGATCACGATCAAGAGAATATCGAATGTTCGGAACATGGACGATCAGCTCCCCAATTTTGCAAGGCTGGCGAGGTCGGGCAGATCGAAGATCGCCATATCCGCGGGGGCGGCCGCAGCCGAAGTACGAATGCCGGCGCGCAGCTTGGCGGACCGGGCGCGCGGGTTGATTTCGGCCTCCGCCTCGCTCGCCTGCAGGGCCGACTTGTGAACGAGATCGAAGAGCGCCGGCTTGTCATGGACCTGCGGCAGGTGCCGCGACCCGGCAGCCCTGCCGGACCGATCGGCAAAAAAGCGCTTGACGATCCGGTCTTCGAGCGAATGGAAGGTGACGACAACAAGACGGCCGCCGGGCTTCAGGCTGGCTTCGGCCGCGAAGAGCGCCTTGGCGAGTTCGCCGAGTTCGTCATTGACGAACACCCGCAGCGCCTGGAAGACGCGCGTTGCCGGATGGATCTTGTCCTTGGCCTTGCGCGGCGTGACGATCTCGATGAGGCCGGCCAGATCGCGCGTCGTCTCGAAAGGCTTTTCGGCCCGGCGCTTTTCGATGGCGCGGGCAATGCGCGCCGCCTGCTTCTCCTCGCCGAGAAAGCCGAAGATGCGGATGAGATCGCCGACCTTCGCGCGATTGACGACATCGGCGGCACTGACGCCGGAGGCCGACATGCGCATGTCGAGCGGCCCGTTCTTCTGGAACGAGAAGCCACGCCCGGCCTCATCGATCTGCATGGACGACACGCCGATATCGAGCACGACTCCATCGAGGCCTTGCGCCGGAGAATGATCTGCAAGCTCGGAAAAGCGGGACTGGACCAGCGTCAGCTTGCCGCCGGATTTCTCGACCAGCGCCTGACCCCCGGCAATCGCATTGGGGTCGCGATCGAGCGCAATCACGCGAGCGCCCGCGCCGAGAATGGCTGCAGAATACCCCCCTGCTCCAAAGGTGCCATCAAGCACGACCTGCCCCGGCTGCGGGGCGAGAGCTTCGAGAACTTCAGGCAGCATGACAGGAATATGCGGGCGATCGTCCGCGTGCGGATCATCCTCGTGAACGCCGCCAGTGCCACCCGCCGCCATGCCAAATTCCCTCGTATGGGGGCACAACCTTGTCAGCGCCCCAGCCCCTCGCGGGCCACCCTCTGCGCGGTCTCCCACGCCTCCGGCTGCCACAACTGGAAATGATCCCCTCGCCCCACAAAGGCGACGTGATCGGTAATACCCGTGAAGTTGCGGATGAAGTCCGTGACCATCAACCGCCCCTCCTGATCGAGCTTCATGAAGACGCCGCCGCCGTGAACCAGCAGCGACATCCGATTGGCTTCCGGCGAGAATGGGTCCGCCACCTCGATCCGCCTCTCGAGGCGCGCCAGCAGCTCGGGGCCGCCAACGCTGATCGCCGGAAACACAAAATCCTGGAAACAATAGAGATCCTGCACATCCGCCGAAGTGAGAATGGAACGAAAGTTCGCAGGCACGGAGACCCGCCCCTTGGCATCGATCCTGTTCACAAAATTCGACAGGAAGCGGATCATGACGCGATACAACCGTTTCCGAAATGGAAGGACGGATCATCCGTCCCACCCCGCCCGCACCAAGTCTCCCGCATGAGGCCGCACAAGCATGTCGCCGCTGCAGCGCAGCAAGGGTGCTAAACCCTTCCACCTTCTGCATTTTTCGGACGCTGAAGAGCATCCTTTCGGCTGTCTTATGGGATAGCATGGGACCACATGGGCGTCAATGGGAAACGGCATTTCGAGCGGCGCGCGCACTCGAAAAATTATTAAGCCGTTAAACTTAATGAAGTTTTAAGCGGGGGTAGGAACGGTTCGCGGGAGGCGGTGCCCGGCGAGCCCGCAAGGGTCAAATGTTGTTTACATTGACAACATGCACAAGCGTTGTCATGTTGAACAACATGACGGCGGTTCTGATCCAAAAATATCGGGAAGTTCTGTCCGACGCGGCCTTCTACGAGATCGTGCTCTGGCATCTGCCGGAGCCAGTCCCAGGCAGCACCCACCGCTACAAATACCGCTTCGCACTGATCGTGAGAGGAGAATGTGTGCTTCGTTATGATAATGAACGCGGCAAGGGCGACCACAGACATATGAAGGGGCGCGAGGAAGCGATCGTCTTCACCGATCTGAAGACATTGCTTCGAGCCTTCCGCGAAGACATGGAAAGGGTTCTGACATGACTGCATTGACCGTGAGACTGGGCAATTTCGACATGGCTGAGGCCGATCTACTGGCCGCAGCTGACCGCGCGGAAGCGGGAAACGCTGTAGAGGCCACCCCCACTTTGAGCTTTTCTAGCTATGACGACATGCACCGCATCCTCGCCCCCTCGCGTCTGGAGATCGTAAAGGTGCTGGTCGGGCAAGGTCCGCTGTCCATTCGCGAGGTAGCTCGCCGCGTGGACCGGGATGTGCAGGCCGTACATCGTGACGTCATGACGCTCATGAACAGCGGCGTCATCGACCGCAGCGACAAGGGCATCGAATTCCCCTACGATGGCATTCATTTTGAGTTTGACATCATCGCCGGCAGAGCCGCCTGAGCCCCACCGCAGCCCCTTGCCTCTAGGGAAAATTCGCCAGTTGGCCTGTAAGCCGGGTTCTGTATGGCTCCGGCGAACCGGAACGTGGCAGCCATTCATCTGGGACGGCATTTGCATGCCGCCTCGCGCAACCCACCCGGATGACTGGCCCGGAAACAGGCTGACGGGTTGCCCCGCCGCGTCATCCCTATTCGGTCTTGCTCCCGGTGGGGTTTACCGTGCCGCCCCTGTTGCCAGGGTCGCGGTGGGCTCTTACCCCACCCTTTCACCCTTACCCTCTGAAAGAGGGCGGTTTGCTTTCTGTGGCACTTTCCCTAGGGTCGCCCCCGCCGGACGTTATCCGGCACCGTGTTTCCGTGGAGCCCGGACTTTCCTCACGCCATCGCCTTTCGGCATTGATGACGCGCGGCTGCCCGGCCAACTGGCGGGCGGGTGATAGCGTCTTTATCGGGAAAAGACCACAGCAAATCGGCCGGGCACAAAAGGCCCGGCACGTTCATCCTCCGAGAGGTCGCCAGAAAGGCTTGCGCACCTCGCGCTCGGCCTCCTGTCGGGTCGTGCCGGCATCCTCGAACATGGCATCGTTGAACGTATCCATGTCACGCGCCATCTGGCGCCGGATGCGTCGCCTCTCCTGCCAGAGCAGCAACGTCGCCATGAGCACACCGAAACGATTGCCATGACGCGAACCTTCGCCGAGAAGCTCGGCAAGCTGCCGCTGTTCGTACCGTCTGTAATCCCCTTCAATCGCATGCCGCATGACCAATCTCCATTTTCGACACTTGCGAATTTATCTCCTTTCGCCGCCCGGAAAAATTGAATAATGAGAACAGACCATGTGAGAAAAATTCCAACAGATCGAAAACATCGATGGACAAGCTACCACCATTGACCGCTCTTTCGACGCTGGAGGCCTTCTTCCGCACCGGCTCGGTCTGGGGCGCCGCAGATTTGCTCGGCCGCACGCATAGCGCCGTCAGCAAGCAGCTTCACCAGTTGCAGGATCATGCCGGCATCGACCTTTTCGTCAAACGCGGCCTGCAACTGGAGCTTACTGACGAAGGCCGAACCCTTGCCGAAACCGTCGCCCGCAGCATGGACGAGATGCGCCGCACCTACACGACCGTCACCGGAGCGGGCCGCGCTTCCGTGACGGTGGCCGCCAGCTCCACCTTCGCGCGTCAATGGATGATCCCGACAATTGCCCGCTTCAATGTCGAACATCCCGATATTGACGTCCTGATCCGCCTGACCGGTCCGCATGGCAGCAGAAGGCTGGAAGGCCCCGTCGATCTCGTGATTTCCTGGGACCGGCTTCTGAGCCCGCGTGTCGAGCATCCCGATGCCCGCCCCTTGGGCGATGTGCATATCGGCCCCGTCCTGGCCCCCAACTATCCGTGCGAGATTGCCGAAACGACAATCAGGGTATCGACCGTCATTCACCGCCGCGAAGGCGAAGCGGCCTGGAAACAATGGTCGAAGCTGAGCGGCCTCACCCTCATCCGGGAGCGGGAACTGACATTCGACCTCTCTTCGCTGGCTTTCGAGGCCGCGGAGCGCGGGATGGGCGTGACGCTTGCGCCCAAATTCCTGATCGAACGCGAACTGCGAACCGGAAGCCTCATCGCGCCCGTCGGCTTCCTTGCCTTCGAAAACGGGCTTTTGGTCCGTCCCTCGAGCGAAAGGCCGAAAATGACGAAGCCGGCGCAGGTCTTCATGAACTGGCTGGTCGAAAATGCCAGGCTGGGTCCGGATGGCTTCATGACCGCCATCGAGCGCGACTGGCCCTTCGCCTCGCTCTCACTGGACTGGTGAAAAATCGAAATCGAACGAGGAGATTCTGTCCTCGAAGACCAGTTCCGCCCCGAGCCGCCCGATCTCGTCCGAGCTTTTGGCCGCCGCACCGCAGCCCCCTGTCACCACGCCGATCCGTCCCGGCGAAAGCCATCCGATCGCCGGATAACCGGTCGAGGTGTAGGACGTGACGCAGGCCGCCGAAGACATGGAAAGGACATCCAGCCCCGGGACCAGCGCCTGCATGCGCGCGACAAGATGCTCGCGCGCATGTTGTCGGCCGTCGCTGCGGAACCAGTCTCCCATATCCTCGGCCTGAAGCTCCATCTCGTCGGGATCGCCGCCGATCTTGAGATAGAACTTCCCGTCCGGATAGCGGATGGGCGGCAGCATGTAGACATCGTCCCTTGCCTCGTCCGCCTTATGGATCATCGAAGGCATCGCGTTCATCGCCTGCGCATCCGCCTCGCCTACCTCGAAGAGAACGACGGTGCGGCCATAAACCTTCAGATCAAGAGGCTGCGGCAACAAGCCGTTTTGAATCGAGAAACCACCTGTCGCACACAGCACGCGTTCCGCCTCGATGACCGTGCCGTCGGCGAGCGTGACGTCGACATGTCCACCTGCCTCCCGGATCGTGGCGACCTCAGCGTCGATCCGCATCGCCCCTGCCCGCTCCGCAAGCTGCGTCTGGGCCAGGACGAGGCGACGCGGACTGATATGCCCCGCGCCAATGCGTTCGAAGATTCCTTCCGTTCCCACCGGAAAGGAAAAATGCGGGAACCGGTTCAGCATCTCGGCCTGCGACAGCCGCTCCGCCTTAACGCCAGCCATATCGGCAGCCAAGGCCGTCCGGTCGACATAGCGCCGGCCGTCCTCGGTGCCTGCTCCGGTCAGTAGACTGCCCACTTCGCGATAGAAGGAGATGCCTGTCGCTGTCTCGATGTCGCGATAACGGCCGATGGAATGACGCGCCAGCCTTGCCCAGACAGGATCGGGATCAATGGTCCGGGTGATGCGGCCCTCGTCATAATGGCTTGCGAAGACGCCGCGATGCCGCCTTTTGTCCGCGGGTTCCGAAGGACCGATCAACGCGACACCCTGCGTCATATTGGCCAGGTGCCGCGCAGCCGCAGCTCCCATCAGCCCACAGCCTACAACGACGTAGCGAAAACGTGGGGCCATCAGCGATCTCCCGTTCAAATTCAACAGCTTGCGGCCAGGACATGAATCAAGCTGCAAAGCCTTCGGCAATCCGTTCTAGCAAGCTTCGGCCTCATATTGAAGCAGTCGCAGGGCGATGCACGCCGCTTCGACAGTTGAAGCGCGCGTCCAAAAAACCGCATTCTCTGCAACAATTCCGCGTGCCATGCGTTGGGAACTCCATTGCAGATATAGGAGACCATCATGGCCAACGCCTCATTTGAGCGCGGACGCACCGAGCCGCGCAATTTCGACACCGTTGAAACGGTCGAGACCAGACGGTGGGGAGCGGGAGGCGTGTGGCTCGCGATTCTCGGCATCATCGTAGCTCTTCTCGGTCTTGCCTTGCTCATCGGCGGCGCCTGGCTGCTCTATCTTGGCGGCGTGATCTATTATCTCATCGCCGGACTGCTTCTGCTGACATCCGGAATTCTCATCTTCGCCCGCAGATCGAGTGGCGTCGTGACCTTCATGATCGCCTGGCTCTTCTCCGTCATCTGGGGCATTTCCGAAGTGGGGCTTCACATGTGGCCGCTCATCCCCTGGACCGTCGCTCCAACTGTTCTCCTGATCGTGATCCTTCTCTCTCTGCCGGCGTTCCACAGGACAGTGATCCGTCGACGCACCGGCGTCATCGCCGCATCGACGACGGCCCTTCTTCTGGCTACAGCCGGCACCCTCACCCTGGCCCTGTCAGGCCAGACACTTGGACCGCGAATTGCGCACGCGCAGGATGCCACCCCGCCGGCGGCACCCACGACGCCGACCAGCCCCGCGCCCGCCCAGAACGGTACGACCCCAACAATTCAGCCGGCCGCTCCCACAACGCCTACCGTCTCACCAAAGAACACGCCGCCGATCGCCGAAATTCAGGCGAATGACGCGACAATTCCGGAAACCGGGGCGAAGATTTCGCGGACGCCGCTGCAGCGAGAACAGGTCGGCAAGGATTGGCCGGCCTATGGCGGAACCGATCTCGCCCAGCGCTACTCTCCCCTCGACCAGATCAATGCGAGCAATGTCGCCCAGCTGAAGCAGGTATGGCTCGCCCATACCGGCAGCATGCCGACTGCAGCGACGAAGGACAAGTTCTCGCCAGAAAACACACCGTTGGCCATCAACGGCACTCTATATGTCTGTTCCGCCATGAACGTGCTCATCGCCTATGATGCGGCATCGGGCCAGGAGAAATGGCGCTATGACCCGAAGGTGCCGGGCAAGGCGGTGCCTTATGGCGCCACCTGCCGCGGCGTCGCCTATTTTGCCGCCCCTGCCTCGGACGGCGTGACGGAATGCAAGACGCGCATCGTTGAAGGCACGCTGGACGCCCGCCTGATTGCCGTGGATGCGGAAACGGGCAAGCCATGCGCCAGCTTCGGCGACAACGGCCAGGTCGACGTCAACAAGAATATCGGACAGTCGGTTCCCGGCTGGTACTCGATCACTGCCCCACCGGTCATCGTGCGTGGCGTCATCGTCACGGGGGCGCAGGTGCGCGACGGCCAGGCCGAGGATGCGCCCTCCGGCGTCATCCGCGGCTATGACGCCATCACCGGCAAACTCGACTGGGCCTGGGATATGGGCCACCCGGATCGGGTCGGCGCGCCGCCGGACAATGGCGTCTATACGCGCGGCACGCCGAACATGTGGACGGCGGCGGCCGGCGACGAGCAGCTCGGTTACGTCTATCTGCCGCTGGGCAACTCCTCGGTTGACTATTATGGCGGCAACCGCAAGGACTTCGAGAACAAGTACAATTCTTCACTCGTCGCCATCGACGTGACCACCGGCAAGCCGGTCTGGAGCTTCCAGACAGTCCACTATGATCTGTGGGACTATGACCTCGGCTCGCAGCCGTCGCTGGTCGACTTCCCGACCGAAAAGGGCACGGTCCCGGCGGTCGTGCTCCCGAGCAAGCAGGGCGAGATCTATGTTCTAGACCGGCGTACCGGCAAGTCGCTCTTCCCCGTGACCGAGAAGCCCGTCCCCACCGGCGGCGTGGAACCGCAGAACCTTTCGAAAACGCAGCCCTATTCCGGCTATGCGACGCTTGCCAAGCCGCCGCTGAAGCCGTCGAATGCGTGGGGCGCCTCGCCGCTTGACCAGCTGTGGTGCCGCATCCAGTTCCGCCAGGCGTCCTATCAGGGCGAGTATACGCCGCCGACCTCGGACAAGCATTTCATCGAATATCCGGGCTACAATGGCGGCTCGGACTGGGGCAGCGTGGCGGTCGACACGAAAAGCGGCATCCTCGTTGCGAACTACAACGACATCCCGAACTATAATCGCCTGATCTCGCGCGCCGAGGCCGACAAGATGGGTGTGCGACCCATCACGGAGGGCGGCGACCTGCCCGGAACGGAGGCCGGGGCGCAGGCCGGGTCTCCCTACGCCATCGATGTCAACGCCGGTTGGCGCAACGAGGTGACCGGCATGCCCTGCGTCTCGCCACCCTATGGCTGGATCCGCGCCATCGACCTGAAGACGGGCAAGACACTCTGGGACAAGCCCTTCGGCGACGCGACGAACAACGGCCCCTTCGGCATTCCATCGCACCTGCCGATTCCCATTGGAACGCCGAACAACGGCGGTCCGTTGATCACCGCCGGTGGCCTGATCTTCGTTGCCGCGACCACGGATGACAAGTTCCGCGCCATCGATATCCATACGGGCAAGGTGGTGTGGGAAACAACGCTGCCGGCCGGCGGACAGTCCACGCCGATGACCTACGAGGTCAACGGACGGCAATATGTCGTGTTGGCGCCGGGCGGACACCATTTCATGGAAACGAAGGTCGGCGATCAGGTCATCGCTTATGCCCTGCCGAAATGAAAAAAATGCGAAGCTGATCACGCGGTTCGGTCAGCTTCGCGCTCCCTATCCTCCCGGAGCGTGTCGCCTGCCAGCCCCTCAAAGGGGCGGCGGGCGGCATGTCTCACAATGACAGATCAGGATCTCAGCGCACGTCGGCGTATGCCAACCAGGATTTCCAGTTATCCTGTGTCCCCGCAAAGACGTTGATGTCGGTCTTTCCGCCGACCCCCGGCACGATGCCCGTGGACGTGTACTGCCAGAAAGCCCATTTGCGATCGGCATACTTGTCCTCGGGATGCGAGGCTACGGAGCGGAGCCAGAACTGATAGTCCTTGAAATAGCCGACGAAATTGTCGCGGTGGAAATCGACCGAGGTGTAGATAATCGGCTTCTTCCCGTAATAGGCCTCAAGCCGGTCCATGAAACGCTTCATGTCGGCACGGACGGTAGCCGGATCGGGCCGCAGCTTGCAGGTCGGCGATGCCGGATTCCATTCCGCATCGAGAACCGGCGGCAGCTTGACGGCTTCGCGCGGCACGTTGGCAATGAACCAGTCCGCCTGCTGGTCAGGCGTCGAGCAGAAATAATAGAAATGATAGGGAGCATAGGCGACACCAGCCGCCCTCGCCCCGCGCCAGAACTCGTCGAATTTCGGATCGACCCGGTCCTTGCCTTCCGTGGCCTTGATGAAGGCAAACGAAATTCCCGACTTCTTTGCCGTCTGCCAATCAACGTGATCGTTGTACTTGGAGACATCGATGCCGTGGATGGGATGCCGGTGCGGACTGCGCAGGCCGAAATCCTGCGGATCGGTGTCCTGGAATTTCGACGACACCGCCGCCGTTTTCATCAGATCATAGTCAGTGCTCGTGCAGCCGGTGACAAGGGCGGCAAGCGGCAGAAGAGCCAGGGCAAAACGGCGCATGAAAGTCCCGCAAATCAACGAGTCGAAAGGATGTTATCCTGTTCGGGCACGTTGTAAAGAAGGCCCGTCAAGACGTGACCTCCAGCCAATCATGACAGGGTAAATAAACCGTTACGCGGAGGGCTTCCTGATCGTGGCCGACCATGCATAGCCGCGATAGAGGGAACGGAAATCGCAGGCGCAGCCGTGCCGTCTCGCGACCGCTGCGACAACGGAATCGAGATCCCGGCGCGGATCGACATGGAAGCGCGCAAGCCAGCCTTTCAGCATGCGCCGGAACCAGCGCGGCAGTTTTTCCTGCTGGCCGAAGTCCACGATGTGCAGCTGCCCGCCCCGATTGAGCGCATCCACCGCCGCGTCGATTGTCGCTTCCCAGGCCGGGATCATCGACAGCGCATAGGAGATCATGATCCGGTCAAAGCCGGCCGGCCCCAGATCGGCGGCGGAGAAATCCGACGCGTCGCCCGATACCAGAACAGCGTCCGATGGCAGCTTCGCACGGGCGGAGATCAGCATCTCCTCGGAAATGTCGAGCCCGTATAGCCGGCAACCGGGATAGAAGGCGCCCGCCACAGCCAGGTTACGCCCCGTGCCGCAGCCGAGTTCCAGAATGCTCTGCCCCGGCTCAGCATCCAGCGCCCGTATCGTCCGATCGCGGCCGAGAAGGTAGTATTTCCGCGTCAGATCGTAGATGTGGCGTTGCGTGCGGTACATCCGGTCCATGCGCGCGGCATGATCAGCGTCAACGGCAATGCCGCTCGTATCGAGAACCGTCATGATGCCTTCCTGTAGACGTGGAACCCGCCATAGATCGCCGAGCGATCGCGAGCCAGCAATTCATTCGAAAGATCCGGCAGGTAATCCCAGACCTCAAGGGTCCGCGGATCGAGCTTGGCTTCCAGCGGGCTCGCCACCGCAGCCGTGCGGAAAATCACGCGTGCGCCAGGAGCCGCCGCACGGTTGATCTCGTTCCAGAGGTCGTTGAGCTGGGCCGCCGTCATCCAGTCCTGCGCATCGAGCAGGACGAAGCGGTCGACAGATCCCGCGCGCTTCTGCTTCAGAAGCTCCGTGACACTTTTGTGATGCACCTCGACCCTGTGCGCATTGGCACGGATCTTGGAGAAATTATCCGGATGCAGGTAGAGCGGCAGACTACCCTCATGCATCGCCGGATAGCGTCGGGAAAATGCCTGCCAGGCGAAGTAATTGTCCTTGAGCGGAAACCCGCAGGCCAGCTTTTCCAACCGCTCGCGCAAGACATCCGCGACATGGCCCGAAGCACTGCTGCCGGCAAGCTCGTCATATTGCTGCGGGGGAATGCCCAGACCGAAAAGCGAGCTCTTGCGGCTCGTGATCCAGCGCACCAGAGCGCTGTCGAAAAGCGGTGCGATTTCGCGATCGAAGATGGCACGCTGTTCTTCCATCGTACGGGCGGCCATGAGACGGTCGAAGGTCTTGCCATGCAGGCGCGCGGCCAGATGCCCCGCTCCGATGAACCGGCCCAGAAGTCCTGTCCGGTAGATGTTGCGATCGAAGGTGGAAATGCGGCGACGGCCGAGCTTGTCACGGCCGTTCCAATAGTTGAGAGTCTCGAGGTCGAGGCTCGGGGCAATGAAGCGGTCGAATGCATCCGAATTCGCGGCATTGCCGGGCTCGGCGAACATGCGTCGCAGATCGGAATAGGACGGCAACGTCTCGAATGCCGCCAGCTTGAGCCGGTTCAGCGCAACATGGTGGTGATTGAGGTCAACGACATCGATGCGGGCCGGCCCCTCGGCGAGATAGGCGAGCATGTTGCAACCACCGGAACCGATCGTGACGATGCTGTGTTGCGGCGCGATCTGCATCGCCTCGATATCCACGGCCGGATCTTCCCAAATCTGTGGATAAACGAGCCCGGAAAACATGAGGCCAAAGAGCCGTTCGGACAGGCCTTTGCCGCTGAGCGCGCGATGTCTGATGAAGGCCGACTTCAGCCTTGTATTCTTTATGTATCCGGTAATCGGAGCAATACCAGTCATCGGCGCTGAACCCCACTGAAATCCTTCAAAGCGGGCGCAGTCATAGTCACGATTCGCTACAGTTTGATGACCTTTCACCCCGCATTAACCGCCTCGGATAAGCACTCGTTAACGGCTCCGGCTTTAGAGTCCGCTCACAGACCAGGAGCATTTAACATGATGTTAAATTCGTTTCTGCCGAAGATTGAGCAACGATATGTTTTCGTTGGTTCGGCAGTCGGAGCGGTTCTACCCGCAACATTTTATTCCATTGCAATTTATACGGGTTACAGCGGCTCGTTCGCGAAATGGGCGCTACAAAACCCTTCGCAATTCACGCTTGCCGCAATGCCGGTCTGGATGGGCCTCGTCGCATTGCAGTTTGCGCGCAATCGACGCAGGCAGCTTCATGCGGAAGCCGAGCGACAGGAACAGGAGCGCCGGCTGTTGCACGACGCGCTCCATGACCATCTCACGGGCCTCAAGAACCGCGCCGCTTTTCACAGTGCGGTGCGGCTGATTGCGGCCGAAGGCGTGGCGTACGCCCTTCTGCTGCTGGACCTCGACAAGTTCAAGCTTGTCAATGACACGAAAGGCCATCAGGCTGGCGATCAACTGCTGGTCGAGATCGCGGCACGGCTTGCCACGCTCGAGAAATCCGGCCGCAACACCAGCGTCTTCCGCCTCGGCGGTGACGAATTCGCGGTGCTCGTGCATGAACCTGACGGCCATTCGTCATTGGCGAAGCTGGGCGAGGAAATCGCCGAACGTGTCTGCGAACCGGTGCGGCTTGGCGATGGTACGGTCAGCGTGGGCGTGAGCACGGGCATTGCCCAGTCTAAAGGCCCCGGCGATACCATCGAGGATGTCATGCAACGCGCCGACCTCGCCCTGTATAGCGCGAAGGACCGGCCCGACGTTCCATACATGTTTTACGACAAGGTTCTGGCAGAGGCCTCGCTCAGCCGGCTGGAAATGGAACGCGATCTGGTGCAAGCCATTGACGAAGGCCAATTCGTGCTGGAATTTCAGCCGATCCTGTCCTCCGCCGACGGTAAGATCGTCGCCATGGAAGCGCTGCTATGCTGGTTGCATCCGCAAAAGGGCCTGTTGACCGCCGAGCGTTTTCTGCCTGCAGCGGAACGTTGCGGCCTGACGCGGCGGATCGACGCCTGGATGCTGAACGCAGCCTGCATGGAGGCTGCAACCTGGCCGGGCCCCACGGCGGTCTCCGTCGCGATTTCGAAGGCCGAGTTCGAAGATGACAACTTTCCGACCCGTCTGGTGCGCTATCTCGACCGGTCCGGCCTTCCCCCGCAGCGCCTGACGATCGAATTGTCGGAGAGCGTCGTGGTGCTGGGCATGGAGCGCGTGCGGGCGCGTCTGGCCCAGCTTCATGCGCTGGGCGTGCGCGTCACGCTGCATGATTTCGGACTGGCGCTGCACGCCCTCAATCAGGTCATCAAGATGGATGTCGACGGTCTAAAGCTGGAGCGTTCGCTGACACAAAGCGTCCTGACCAACGCCGAAGGCGCCGGACTGATGGACGCGATGATGCAGTTTGGCGCTGCACTCAAGGTCGCCAACGCCAATGGTCCGGACAGGACGGAGAACGCGATAGACTTCGTTCGACACAGGGGCGCCTCTCAGGTCCAGGGCTATCTCTCGTCAAGCCCCATTCCTGCCTCCGCCGTTGCCGACTTCATCATCGCGCATGCGACCGAAGACGTGGCCCGCCGCGCCTGAAAGAATCGCCCGGACAACATTGTTCAGCCATGGACAAGCACGCGACTTTGCTGTTCATTCTGGACCTGCAGCCCTGAGTGGACGGCGCGTAGCTGCGCGACGGGAGGGGTGCTGCGGGAGGCTCCATGCGCATTGTTTTCAAGCTGGTGAAGTGGCTGTTCGGCGCGCTCGTCGCTGCTGTCGTCGTTTTCCTCGTGGCCATACGCGTCGCCCCACCGGAGCTTCTGCAGGTGGGCGACAGCTACGCTGCCAAGATCGCTTGCTCCAACGTGTTCCTGGCCGGGCGCGATCCACAAAAGGTGCTGGCCGATGACGTTCAGGCTCCCGGCAACCCCATCCTGAAAGCGGTGATGCTGGATGTCGACAAGGAAAAGGGCAAGGTGACCGCTCGCCTGCTCGGCTACGCCGCCCCGCGCAGCTCGGTCTATCGGCCCGGCTACGGCTGCACGAACATGGCGGATGAGGCAATTGCACCGACCGCCCTGCCTGCGCCGCCACAACCCACGAGCCCCGACGCCAATGCGGAGTGGCCGGTGGGCAACCATGCCGGCGCGAATTTCGACCCCGCACTCTCCGGTATTCTCGCAGATGACACGCTACGCGGCCCCGGCATGCGCGCGATCGTCGTGGTCCATCACGGCAGGATTGTTGCGGAAAGCTACGGGCCAGGCTTTGATGACAAGACCCCGCTGATCGGCTGGTCGATGACGAAGACCGTCAACGCCATCCTCACCGGTCGCGCCGCGCTGATGGGTTTGCTGTCCGTTGACGACAAGAATCTGTTCCCCGAATGGGCAAAGGACGAGCGCAAGGAAATCAGCCTGAAGAGCATCGCCGGCATGGAGAGCGGGCTGGCCTTCAACGAGGATTACGGTGACGTGTCCGATGTGACCCGGATGCTCTACCTGCAGCCCGACATGGCCAAGTTCACGATTTCCCAGCCGCTGGTCGCCAAGCCGGATTCTCAGTTCAACTATTCCACGGGTGCCTCGGTCGTCATGGCGCGCTACTGGATGAACAAGATGCCGGACAAGGCCACCGCCCTCGCCTTCCCGCGCAAGGAGCTGTTCAATCCGCTCGGCATGCAGTCGGCCGTGCTCGAACTCGACCAGACCGATACCTTCGCCGCGAGCTCCTATCTCTATGCCTCCGCGCGCGACTGGGCGCGGATCGGCCAGTTCCTTCTTCAGGACGGCGTCTGGGACGGAACGCGGCTCGTCAGCGAAGACTTCATGAAGATGATGCGAACTGCAAACTCGACTTCCAACGGGGTTTACACGCAGATGCAGACCTGGTTGACCGGGCCCGGCGAAGAGCCGAATGCCAGTTTTGGTGCTCCCGCCGATACGTTCTGGCTGCAGGGTCATGATGGGCAGACCGTGGCAATCGTTCCCTCCCGCGACCTCGTCGTGGTCCGCATGGGCCTGACGCCGTCACGACTCGGATATCGCCCGCAAACTTTGCTCGCGGCAATTGCCGGCAAGCTTAAGAACTGACAGACGGCCAGATCACGGGCGTGGCGTTTTGCGGCTGGCAGACCGCAAGCCACCCCGGCCCCGCCATCGGACATAAAAAGACCCGGACTTTCAGAAAGTCCGGGTCTTTTCTTCAACCATTCGGCGCGGCAGCTTTACTGGATATCGTCCAGCAGCCCCTTGCGCTTTGCGTCGTAGTAATAGCCGGTGCGGTAGAGCCAGTCGGCGGCCTTCTCGTTCTTGCCAGCCACGATCCAGGCACCACGGAGATATTTTACCGCGTATTTCAGATTGGTCTCGGCGTCCAGCAGGCCGGTCGGCGCACCGTCGTAGCCGAGGCTTCTGGCCGTGTTGTAGCGGATCTGCATGAGCCCGTAATTGCCGCGATGCTGGGCCCGCGGATTATAGGTGCTTTCGCGCTTGGCGACACGATGAACCAGCGTTTCCGGCACTCCATACATGGAAGCATATTTCGAGATCAGCAGGTTGATTCGGTCGTTCGTCGCACCGGG
Source organism: Ensifer adhaerens (assembly GCA_900215285.1). Lineage (NCBI taxonomy): Bacteria > Pseudomonadati > Pseudomonadota > Alphaproteobacteria > Hyphomicrobiales > Rhizobiaceae > Ensifer > Ensifer adhaerens. The sequence goes on along the minus strand of OCMG01000004.1, from coordinate 2,173,494 downwards.
CGCCATGGCGATCGTCATCGAAGCAGGCGCGTCAGCCATGATCAGTCCGGAAGACTGCATGGCGGCTGACTGCGCCGCGAAGGCATCGCTGGTCGCCGGAAGTGGCGGCGCAGCATAGGCCAGCGACGAGTTGGGGCTTGTTGCCGGGATATTGACCGCTTCGGCCAACTCGACCGTTGGCCCAGCCTTTTCGGCTGCGGCCGTGACCGGGTCGCCGGCCCGCGCCGGGCAGTTCACTGCGGGTGCGGGCGCCGCCGTTACCCGGGACGTCTTTCCAGCCTCGCCTTCGGCAGGCGGAGCCGTGGGAGCCGACTTCGCGGCATTTGCCGCGCAAAGAGCGGCCTGTTCACGAGCCGCGGCAAGAGCGGCTGCCGCTGCCACACGCTTTTCTTCCATGGCCTTTGCACGGGCATTGGCGACATCGGTCTCCATCTGCGCCATGGCCTGAATATCGTCTGCCGAGGGAATGCCTGCAATCTGCGTTCCGGGCTTGGCCGAGGGAACAACGATCTGCTCCGACATCAACTGGTCAACCGGTGTCTTGACAACTGAGGTGCACCCCGTGGCGAACAGCGCCGAGAGTACTCCTGTAGCGGCCAGGCCGGTTTTGACGGTCTTCTTCAAAATCACGCGGTCGATTTCCCCGTTGATCCCATAGGCCGATCACATCTTCGTGACAGCTCTGATAATACTCTCTTAACCACGAATAAGGCAAATTCGTGTTATACTTGTGGCGAGAATTCGCCAACACATCGGCGCGAAAATCGTGATCGATTTCCCAAAGCGCGATGCGCAGTCGTGTCAGGCGCCATTTGGCGCTCTGACAGCGGCCCACAGAGGCATCAAGCAGCCCTGCTGTATATGGCCGTTACGGTGCCAGCGGAGATCAGCATGGCACCACCCGTGCGGTTGACCGTCTTCTGCACTGAGGCTTTTCGAATAAAGCCTCGAGCTCGGTCAGCGAGAAAGGCATAACCCAGCGCGTTAAGGGTGGCAAGTGTCACAAATGTCGCTTCCATCACCACCATCTGCGGCAGGAAGTCTGCGTTCCTGTCGATGAATTGCGGAACGAAGGACACGAAAAACACGATGCTCTTGGGGTTCAGCGCCGTCACCATGAAGGCGTGGAGGAAGATTCGATGACCCTTCCGTTCCGGTAGATTGTCGTTGTCGCTGATCGGCCCGGTCTGGATCGGGGCCCGCCACAGCTTGATGCCGAGATAGACCAGGTAGGCGCCGCCGATCCAGCGCAGCACCATGAAAAGCTCGGCGGAGGTTGCGAGCAATGCACCCAGGCCGAGCATCGAGGCGGTCATCGCGACAAAATCGCCGAGCGCCACGCCGGAAGCGGTCACGGCCGCCGTCCTGCGGCCATAGCCGAGCGAATAGGACACGACGAGCAGGATGGTCGGCCCCGGAATGACAAGAATTACCGCAGCTGCGGCAGCGAATGCCAACCAGGTTTCGATGGACATCATGGCCTCCCAACGTTCACCACTTTGCGAAGTGGTGCTGATGGGGAGAAAGTGAAGCCACCAAATGCCGGCGCTGTCAACGCCGCGTTTCGCCCGACTTGACGAACGAAAAGAGCCCCGGCCACCTGGGAGGGCGGCCGGGACTGAGTGATCGTCAGGGAAACGGCAGGTGGATCAAGCCGGCTTCCAGCTCTGTCCGACAAAATCCATCACATCGGAGAACCACTTGGCCGACGTGTCGAAATGCTTGCCGCCCTTGATGCGCGGAAATTCGATGGTGCGAAGCTTGCCGCCCTGGTCTTCGTCGTGGCCGATGACGCCCGAAACCTTGTTCAAGGCGCTTTCCACTGCCGAATCGACCATGGAGTGGATGAGATGGCGGTCGCGGGGATTGGCCGGCGCTGAGCGTGCATAATAGCCCGACTTCTGCACCATCGCTCGCTCGGCCCCGATCAGCGCGCCGAACTGCTTGGAGAACCAGTTACCGACATTGATCGTGTCGATCTTCACATGACCGAACGCATCGCGCTTGACGCTCTCGCCGGAAGCCTCGCGTTCGGCGACGATGGCGTCAAGGCAGGCCCCTTCTGAAACGAAGATCGTGACGAACCCGCATTTGTCCATGATAGCCCTGAGACGCGCCGCTTCCTTGTCGAGATCGAAGGCGATCTCCGGAAGGTAGACACCGTCGATGTTTTTCATCTCGGTGTTCATCATCAGCCCTTCGATATATTCGTGACCCTTGGTGCGATCGATATAGGCAAGCGCAGTCGCAGCGGTCAGCCAACCGCAATGGCGGCCCATGACCTCATGCACGACCAGGGTGCGCGGCGCAGCGCTCTGCTCGTTCGAAACATGGTCGAAGAATTGCGCGCCATATTCCGCAGCCGTCCAGGCGCCGAGCGTCTGGCGGATCGGAACCACGTCGTTGTCCACCGTCTTCGGCAGACCGACGACCGTGAGATTATAGCCGTTGGCCCCGAGATAGGCGGCAAGATCGGCCGCCGTCGTGTTCGTATCGTCGCCGCCGATCGTGTGCAGGATGGTCACACCGTCCTTGGCGAGCCGGTCGGCCGCCACGGCGAGCGGGTTCTGGCCTTCCTTGACCAGGCCGCGCTTCACGCAGTCTGCGGCATTCGTCAGCTTGACACGGCTGTTGCCGATCGGCGACCCGCCATGGTGATGAAGAAGATAGGCCTTTTCGCGCATGTCCTGCGTGATCGGAATGATATCGCCGAGCAGAAGCCCGTGGTAGCCGGAACGGTAGGCAATCATCTCCATGTCGGGCGCAACATCGTTGTAGCGTTCGATCAATCCGCCGACAGACGACGAGAGACAGGGCGCAAGGCCCCCGGCGGTGAGCATTGCGACTTTCTGTTTGGCCATGAAATCCTCCGGATGACTGAACGCTAGGTCTGCTGTTCGATTGGCTCCAAATGGTCAGCGTTGTAAAGTGACATTTTGAAGAAAAGTCTTTGATTTGGCGGGATTTTCACGCCGGCGCACAATAAAATCGATTCAAATTCGGCCCGGTTTTGGCGGGCGGCGGGGCAAGAAGCCGCGATGAGGCCGCAGACATCCAGTCGCGGTTTGAATCCGTAAACCGTGAACAGTCCTTTTGATGAAATGATGAGGAAAACTGACTTGAAAAGGTCCGGATTATTTGGTCAACCTCGTTGCCATGATCGTTGATTTTCTTTGCGAACAGGCGTCGTCCTTCCTGGAACGTGTTGCCGCCGCCGTAGCGGACGCGGCAAGCAATGCCCTTCATGGCGTTGTCGAGGCCGTGCGCACGCTGTTCGAGGGCGACCCCGAGACGCGCCGAAAGGTCGCGTTCTCCATCGCAATGATCGCGCTCTCCGCCAAGATGGCCAAGGCCGACGGCATCGTGACGGAGAACGAGGTCAATGCCTTCAAGGACATTTTCGAATTTCCGGACTCGGAGGCGAAGAATGTCGCCCGTCTCTACAATCTCGCCCGTCAGGACGTGGCAGGTTATGAAGCCTATGCCGAACGCATGGCGGCACTGTGCGGGTGCGGCGCGCCGGATTGCCCGGTACTGACGGAAATTCTCGACGGTCTCTTTCACATCGCCAAGGCAGACGGTCTTGTTCATGAGGATGAGCTCGCCTTTCTGCACCGGATCGCCGAGATCTTCGACATCACGGATGAAGGTTTCGAGCGGATCATGGCCCGCCACGTCGTGGTGGGCGAGGATCCCTACAAGGTGCTGGGCGTACCGCGGGAAACGGAATTTGCCGAAATTCGCAAGCGCTATAGGTCGCTGGTCTCTGAACACCATCCGGACCGCCTGATCGCGCGCGGCGTGCCGCAGGAGTTTCACGGCATCGCCAATGAACGCATGGCGGCACTTAACCAGGCCTATGCCGCCATCGAGAAAGAACGCCGCGCCGCATGAGCGCCTTCGCACCCGACTTCCGACCCGCAACCGTGCGCCCCTCGCCCAACCACACGGAGCGTCGTGGGACCGATCGCCCGGACATGATCATCCTGCATTATACCGGCATGCCGACCGAAGCCGGCGCGCTGGAGTGGCTTTGCACGCCCGAAAGCGAGGTCTCCTGCCACTATGTGGTCAACATGGACGGAACCGTGTACCAGCTGGTTCCTGAAGAGCGCCGCGCATGGCATGCCGGCAAGAGCCACTGGAAGGGCGAGACGGATATCAACTCGCATTCGATCGGCATCGAAATCGCCAATCCGGGCCACCCCTCCCTGCCCGATTTCACGGAACCGCAGATCGCAGCGGTGATCGACCTCTGCCGCGACATCAGCGCCCGCTGGGATATTGCGCCGGAGCGCGTGCTCGCCCACTCGGACGTCGCCCCTGTCCGCAAGATCGATCCGGGCGAGCATTTTCCCTGGGGGCGCCTGCATGCGGCGGGCGTCGGCCACTGGGTCCCGGCATCCCCCATTGCCGGCGGTCGTTTCTTCCAGCTCGGCGAGGCCGGACCGCCGGTCGAGGCGGTGCAATCCATGCTGGCCCTGTACGGGTACGGCGTGCCGGTATCCGGTGAGTTCTGCGAAAGGACGAAGGGCGTGATCGAGGCGTTCCAGCGTCATTTCCGTCCCGAGAAGATCGACGGCGTGGCAGACATCTCCACCTTGGATACCCTGCACCGGCTTTTGGCAGGCCTGCCCCGCTTCCGCGCGACGTGAAGATTTCATCCTCTCGCCACGGGTTCACCTCATTCCCACCGCTTTGCCTTGCTCAAAGGCACTGCCTCCATGAGGTGGTCTGCGCCCGCATCTTGAAAAAATCGACAAGGCGCGGACCGAATCACGGAAGGCAGCGTTTGCTCTTGCCGTGACCTGCGGTATAGAGCGTCCATTCTGTCAACCGTCCGGAAAGTTCCCGCATGTCGTCGCTTCGCTTGCCTGCCCTCCTCGCCGTCGCAACGCTTCTGTCCAGCACGGCGTCCCACGCGGCCGAGTGCGGCACGGACCTGACGACCTTCCTGCAGGGCATCAAGACGGAAGCGGTTGCCTCGGGCATTGCCCCCGAAGCCGTCGACAAGGCGCTCGCCGGCGCGCAGATCGACCAGAAGGTCCTGAAGATGGACCGCGCCCAGGGCGTGTTCCGCCAGACCTTCCTCGAATTCTCCAAGCGGACGGTGAGCGGGGCGCGTTACCAGATCGGCAAGAAAAAGATGGAGCAATATGCCAGCGTCTTCGCCAAGGCCGAACAGGAGACCGGCGTTCCCGCAGCGGTTATCACCGCCTTCTGGGGCATGGAAACCGACTTTGGCGCCGTGCAGGGTGATTTCAACACCCGCAATGCCCTGGTCACCCTTTCCAACGACTGCCGCCGCCCGGACGTTTTCCGCCCGCAATTGATTGCGCTCATCAAGCTCGCCTCGCTTAATGACATCGATCCGCAGACGACCACGGGCGCCTGGGCCGGTGAAATCGGCCAGACCCAGATGCTGCCGGCCGACATCATCAAGTATGGCGAAGACGGCGATGGCGATGGCCTCGTCCGCCTGAAGGACTCCGCTCCGGACGTGATTTTGACCACAGCGCGCTTTCTCGCCGGCCTCGGCTTCAAGCGCGGCGAGCCGTGGCTCCAGGAAGTAAAGATCCCGCAGAACCTTCCCTTCGACAAGTCTGGCCTAGGCGGCACGCTGACGGCTGGCGACTGGTTCAATCTGGGCGTGACGCCGCGCAATGGCGACAAGTCGGGTGCGGCGCTCAACGCCTCGCTCGTCCTGCCACAGGGACGCTTTGGCCCAGCCTTCCTGGCCTACCCCAACTTCAACGTCTATCTCGAATGGAACCAGTCTCTGGTCTACACGCTGTCGGCCGCGTATTTCGCGACGCGTCTTGCCGGTGCCGAGCCCTATGACCCGGGCAACCCGGAGCCCGGTCTCTCCGTCGAGGAGATGAAGGTTCTGCAGGAAAAGCTCGACGCCAAGAGCCACGATGTCGGCAAAATCGACGGGATCCTTGGCTCCGGCACCCGGGCTGCAGTCCAGAAGGTTCAGGCCGAACTCGGCCTCCCCGCAGATGGCTGGCCGACCGAGAAGCTTCTCGACGCGATGAAATAATCACTCATCCCCGGTCTTTCGACGCTTCACGGCCTTGCGGTGATAGATCGCAAGGCGTGCGGCGCGATAGCGCACATGGGTTCCGTGTGTGAGGCGGGAGAAGGCTGCCGTTCCCTTCTGCACCTCGTCCAGTTCATGCGCATAGGCAGCCGCCAGCGCCTCACGGTAGGTCTCCATGCTCTGGCTTGCCACGCTTTCCAGCCGATGCATCATGCCGACCCAGACCGGCGAGACCAGCAGGGATACGGCCGTGACGGCGATCGACAGCCGATAAAGATCGCTACCCAGAACGCCGGACGCATATCCGGCGGAGGCCAGCACGAACGAGAACTCGCCGATCTGCGCCATGGAGAGGCCGGCAATCAGCGCCGTTTCCGTCGATGAACCCGTCTTTCTGAGCAGGAAAATATTCAAGACAGACTTCGCAGCAATGACGATGATCGAGGCGGCCAGCACCTCGAAGAGATTGGCGCGAATGAAGGAGAGATCGATCAGAAGTCCGATCGACAGGAAGAAGACAACGACCAGCACGCTCTGGATCGGCTCGATGACGGGGATGACACGGCTACGCAGCGTCGAATTGCCGGTAACGATGCCGGCGAGAAACGCGCCGTAGACCGGAGAAAGTCCCGCAAGGCCGGAAATCGCGGCGGCAGCAAAGCAAACGGCGAGCGCACCGAGCGCCAACAACTCGGTCTTCTCCGCAATCTCCTCGGCAAAGGGCACCCTGATCTTCTTGTGCCCGCCGAACCACCAGAGAATGAAGCCGAGGAGCCCGACGGCGATCAGCATCTTCACGGCCACTTCGCCAAGCGGCCCCCCGCCGCCGGAAAGGCTGGAAACGAAGATCAGCATCGGAACGACGGCGATATCCTGGGCGATCAGCACACCCACGGCAATCCGGCCTGCCTCCCCGCGCAGCACGCCCATGTCCTCCAGCATCTTCATCGCCACCACCGTCGAAGATAGTGCGATGATGAAGCCCATGATCACCGCCTCTTCCACACCGGCGCCGGTCACCAGCACGATCACACCACCAGCCACCATCGCAGCCACAAGCTGGCCGCCGGCGACCGTCAGCGCCTGCCTGAGCGTGAGGATGAAGGCCTTGATGGACAATTCCATGCCGATGAAAAACAGCAGGACGACGACACCCATCTCGGCCAGCAGCGAAACGGAATCATTGCTGGAGATCAGTCCGATGCCCGTCGGGCCGAGCGCCACGCCAGCAACGATGAAGCCGACCAGGGGCGGCTGCCGCAAACGCATGAAACCGAGACCAAGGACGGCGGCAAGTGCGACCACAAGGGCGATAGCCGTCAACTCCGAACCATGATCGCCGGGTGCGGCCTCAATCGAACGCGTGATGATGTCGTCCAGCCCTGCCTCCTTCGATTCCGTTCGGAATCGACATGCCCTTGTTATGCGAAACTATGCGCCGATTCACTCTGACATGCCAACCGCAGCGCAACAAAATCGAATCCGCGCCAGACCAAAATGCGACAGTCAAAATGTCCACTAATGGAACGGATATTTCAAGATTGCGGAAACACCAACGCTTTCAAGAATTTGTCACACTGCCTCGAAATGGTGCAACGCACCCGGGAAGTTAACTCCGCCTTAATTCGCCCACAAATTTTCTCGACTTATAAAGTACATAAATTTCAATAACTTGACTGAATGACGCACGCAAGTCACGCACGTCGATTCCGCGGTGCAGCATAAGTTTCGCTTTTCAACATGGCCGAGTGCTGCCTATGATGATGCTCGTTAACGCGAAGGAGGTCAGCAATGGGACTTATGCAATCGCTCAATGTCCTGATGATCGGTGCAGCGTTTTTGTTTGTGGCGTCGATGCTGTTCATTTGAGATGACAGGACGTCTGGCCGGCTTCTGACAACGGGCCGGAACTGAGCTTGAGGCTCTAATAAGAAAATTGAAAACGCGCGGAAGTTTCAGGACTTCCGCGCGTTTTTCTATTGCCACTTGTGTTCGGAGCCCCCAGAGGTCAGGCAGCGGCGCCGTTCTGTGCCGACCGCGCCGCAAGCTCTACCCGCTGGAAGCCGGAAAGCTCGAGAACGCGGCTCACGAGCGCGGACCGGTTCATCGTGTAGAAGTGGAATTCGCTCACGCCGCGATGGATGAGGTCGCGCACCTGTTCCGCTGCGAGTTGCGAGGCGGCCTTGAAGCGCTCTTCCGGCAGATCGTCAACCGTGCCGAGACGCGCAATCACGTAGTCAGGCACGCGTGCACCGCACATCCCGGCGAATTTGCGCACCTGGGCCAGATTGTGGATCGGCAGGATGCCCGGCACAATCGGAATGGTAATTCCAGCCGCGACAACCTTGTCCAGATAGCGTTCATACTGATCGTTCTCGAAGAAGAACTGCGTCAGCGCGCGCGTGGCGCCAGCATCAACCTTGCGCTTCAGCATGTCGATGTCAGCGGCGACATCGGCACTCTCGGGGTGCTTTTCGGGATAGGCCGAAACGCTGATCTCGAAATCGTCGAGCGACTTCAGCCCGGCGGTCAGCTCGGCAGCGTTGGCGTATCCACCGGGATGCGGCTGGTAGGCCGTGCCGATACCGCCCTGCGGATCACCGCGCAGCGCCACGAAATGACGAATGCCGGCGGCGCGAAACTCCTCAACGACCGCATGTGTTTCCTCCCTGGTCGAGCCGACACAGGTCAGATGCGAAGCGGGGCGCAGGTGCGAGCGCTGTGCGATGCCCTTGACGGTCGCCAGCGTCGGTGCCCGGGTCGAACCGCCAGCGCCGTAAGTCACGGACACGAAATCCGGATCCCATTCTGCCAGGTCTTCCAGGGTCTCCCAGAGCTGACCCTCCATGTCCGGGGTCTTCGGGGGAAAGAATTCGAAGGACAGGCGGACGCCATCGGCGCCGATCGTAGGGTTGACGGTCATTCACGCTCTCCTTGCTTCATTCATGCCGAGATCTGCAGCCATCAGCAGGCGCGGATCGCGCGCCAGCCACAAGGTGACGGTCAGCGCGCCCTTCCCTGCAGCTTCGTCCTGCAGATCGACGGTCTTCTCAACCTCCAGGCCCGCCTTGGCGAGCCACGAGGCCATCGTTTCATGCGAAAATCCGAGACGCCTGTGCGCATGCGCCTCGCGTAGATATTCGAGTTCATGCGGAGCGAAATCGATGATGGCCAGACGCCCCCCGGGACGCAGAACCCGCGCAGCTTCGGCAATCGCGGCCTGCGGCTCGTCGAGGAAGTGCAGCACCTGATGAATGGTAATCAGGTCGAAATCCTGCCCTTCCAGCGGCAGGTTGAAGATGTCGCCATGGCGCACGCTCGCCCGCGATGTGCCTGTCTTGTCCAGATTGGTGCGGGCGACCGAGAGCATGTCCCGGCTGGCATCCACGCCGACCGCCTTGCGGTACTTGCCGTCCAGCAGCTGGAGAATGCGCCCCGTGCCCGTGCCGAGATCAAGCAGCGAGTCGATCGGCTTCGTGCCGATGAGGGCCACCAGCGCGGCTTCTACCTTTTCCTCGCTCACATGCAGCCGGCGGATTTCGTCCCATTCGGCGGCATTGCGGCTGAAATACTCGCTTGCCTGTGCCGCACGCTCATGCTTCACGGCCGCCAGACGCTCGGCGTCGCGCGCGATGACGGCATCGGCAAAAGACAGCGCCGACAGGAGCTGGGTCGCAACGCCCGCTTCCTCACCCTCACGCTTCAGGCGAAAATAGGCCCAGGCGCCCTCCTGGTAACGCTCGATCAGCCCCGCCTCCAGAAGAAGCTTCAGGTGACGCGATATGCGTGGCTGTGATTGACCCAGAATGTCGGTCAGGTCGGTCACGGTCAGATCGCCGGCCGAAAGAAGCGCGACCAGCCGCATGCGGGTCGTCTCACCCGCAGCTTTGAGCGTTTCCACCAATTGGTCCAGAGCCAGCGACATCCAACCTCCATCAAGACATAAAGATATCTTTATATCGTCATCGAGATGCGCGCAAGGGAAAATCGGGGCGGCCCGAAACGAAAGCCGGCGACTCCATGAGGAGCCGCCGGCACATATTTGTCAGATCGGATCAGGCACCTCAAGGTGCCGTGGCCCTGCAGCGCGCGGAACTGCGGCCTCAGGCGGCGCGGCTACGCGGCGCGCTGCGCTCCGCTTCGCCCGTGCGGAACCGGCTGAGAAGCACTGAGAGGTTGTTTGCCTCCTGGGCCAGCCCGGCGGACGCCGCGTTCATCTCTTCGACCATGGCAGCATTCTGCTGCGTGGCCTGGTCCATGTGGTTGACGGCCGTATTGACTTCGGCAAGGCCGGAAGACTGCTCCTGCGCGGCCGAAGCGATGGCGTCCATATGGCCGCTGATCGACTGCACCACATCAGCTATCGCGGCGAGCCCCGACCCGGTATCGCCGACCAGCTTGACGCCTTCATTGACCGCCGTTTCGGAATTGCCAATCAGGACCTTGATCTCCTTGGCAGCATTGGCGGAGCGTTGCGCAAGCTCACGAACCTCCTGCGCCACAACGGCAAAGCCCTTGCCGGCCTCACCCGCACGCGCGGCTTCGACACCGGCATTGAGCGCCAGAAGGTTCGTCTGGAACGCGATCTCATCGATCACGCTGATGATCTGGCTGATCTGGCCGGACGCATGCTCGATACGCTGCATGGCCTTCACGGCATTGTCGACGACGACGCTCGATTGGTCCGCCTTGCCGCGGGCATCCCGCACCAGATCGCGCGCCTCGACCGTCCGCCGCGATGTGGTCGTGACGTTGGCGGTGATCTCTTCCAGCGCCGCGGCCGTTTCCTCAAGCGAAGCCGCCTGCTGCTCGGTACGCTTGGCCAGATTGTCGGAAGCGGACGAAATCTCGCCCGAACCTCCATTGACCATGGCAGCCGACTGACCAACGGACAGAAGCACCTGGCGCAACTGCGACACGGACATATTGAAGTCGTGGCGCAGCGCCTCGAATTGCGGCGCGAACTGTTCATGGATTTCGCACAACATATCGCCCGCTGCGAGCTGCCGCAGGCCGGAGGCCAGCGAACGCGTCGCCGTATTGAGGCGTTCGTTGGCGTCCTCTTCGGCACGGCGCTGCATCTCGATCCGCTCGGCTTCCGCACGACGGCGGTTTTCGTCCGCCTCCGCCTCAAGCTGGGCGTTGCGGATGGCGGCCTGCCGGAATACCTCGACCGCACGCATCATGTCGCCGATCTCATCCTTGCGGTCGGCCCCTGTTTGCACCGCATTCAGGTTGCCGTTTGCGAGCTCCCGCATGGTGCCCGTGAGCGCTCTGACAGGACTGACGAGGCTTCTCACCAGCAGGGCGGAGACAGCCAGCATGAGAACGCAGCCCACGAGAGTAAGACCACCCACAGCGACCAGATTGCGGAACGCGTCATGCGCCGACTGGTCCGCGATGGCGACCACATTGCCGAGGCTTTTTGTCTCAAGCGCCCGCATCGCCTCAATTCGTTGTGTCGTGGCTGCAAACCACGCCTTCGAATCCAGGTCAGCAAGCGATCCGCCGCCGCCCTGGCTTTCGACGACCCGCGTACGCACGCGTTCAATCAGGTCGGCAGACTCTGTCTTCAGGCCTTCCGCATAGGGACCCTGAAGCGCCTTCGGTTGCAGGGACATGAAATTGACGAGAAGCGCCTGCTGCGCGCCGGCCAGTCTGGTGAAGGCAATCGTCTGATTCAGTTCGGAGCGGCCGGCATTGATGATGCCGTTCCCGGAGCCGCGCTCCTGCCCGGCAATCTCCTTTGCCTGCATCAGCTGGGTATAGGCGATGATCTGCGACGCAATCTGGGAATCCACGCCCTTGAGAGACAGGGTCGAAACAAGCTCCATCAATTGGCCGATCGTCGATGTGTAGAGCTTGAAGGCCTGCGCACCCTTCATATTCAGAGAGTCGATCTGAGCGCGTTCAGCCCGCAACTGGTCCAGATTCGACTTCATCTGAGCGATCTCGTCGTTTATCCGGTCATCGCCGAGATGGCCGAGCTCTGCCACAAGATCAGGAACGCTGAGGACGGCCTCGTCCGACGCCTTCCGGGCTGTCGCGAGCTCCACGGCGCCCGATTTACCGCTTGAACCGAGAAACCCCGCAGTCACGCCGCGTTCGACCTGGAGGGCGTGGATGATTTGCCCGGTCACCTTGATGTTATCGCTGGCAACGGCAATCTGGCGCATCTGGCGATATTTGGATAACAGGTCCGCCACGTTGCCGCCCGCAAGATACACGGTGGCGACGATCGGAAGAAGAATGGCAAGCCACAGTCGCTTGCTGATCGAGATATCTGTGAACCCCATAATCGCCCCTTCGAACGTTCAGAAATCTCTTCCCAAAGAGATCTTAGAAGTTCCTAATACGTCGAAAGATCGTAAACTTTTAGTTGAAGATATCTCCTCAATCTTAGGAACCTCGCAAACGATCCGCAGCCGAAAATGCACGATCGGGAGAGACCGCCCGACAATCTGAAAACTGCGGCAATGGGCTTGATCTCCCATAAATGAACCCGAGGGCTATCCAACGCCGCCTCCGACATTCCAGGGTCTGGCGGACATCAAAAAGGCCGGGCATGCTGCCATGCCCGGCCTTTCGAATATTGCAGCGATGATCGACCTTAGCGCGTCAGGCGCTTGTAGGTTGCGCGCTTCGGATTGGCCGCTTCGGCGCCCAGACGTCGGATCTTGTCTTCCTCGTAGTCTTCGAAGTTGCCTTCGAACCATTCCACATGGCTGTCGCCTTCGAAGGCGAGGATGTGGGTGGCCAGACGGTCGAGGAACATGCGGTCGTGCGAGATGATGACGGCGCAGCCGGCGAAATCTTCCAGAGCATCCTCAAGCGCGCCGAGCGTTTCGGTGTCGAGGTCGTTGGTCGGTTCGTCGAGCAGCAGAACGTTGCCGCCGGACTTCAGCATCTTGGCAAGGTGCACGCGGTTGCGCTGGCCGCCCGAAAGGTTGCCGACCTTGTTCTGCTGATCCGTGCCCTTGAAGTTGAACGCACCGCAATAGGCGCGCGAGTTCATCTCGAACTTGCCGAGCTTGACGATGTCGGTGCCGCCGGAAATTTCTTCCCAGACATTCTTGGAACCATCAAGCGAGTCACGGCTCTGGTCGACATAGCTGAGCTGCACGGTGTCGCCGATGCGGATCGAGCCGGTATCGGGCTTTTCCTGGCCGGTGATCAGGCGGAACAGCGTCGACTTACCCGCACCGTTCGGACCGATGACGCCGACAATGCCGCCCGGGGGAAGCTTGAAGGAGAGGTTTTCGAAGAGCACGCGGCCGTCATAGGACTTCGAGATATTCTCGGCCTCGATGACCACCTGCCCCAGACGCTCGGCGATCGGGATGATGATCTGCGCTTCGCCGGGACGGCGGTTTTCAGCCGCGGCCACCAACTCGTCATAGGCGCGGATACGGGCCTTGGACTTGGCCTGACGGGCCTTGGGGCTGGAAGCAATCCAGGCCTGTTCGCGCGACAGGGCCTTGCGGCGGCTGCCTTCTTCGCGCTCTTCCTGCGCCATACGCTTGGCCTTGGCTTCCAGATAGGCCGAATAGTTGCCTTCGTAGGGAATACCGCGGCCACGGTCGAGCTCGAGAATCCAGCCCGTAACGTTGTCGAGGAAGTAGCGGTCGTGGGTGACCATCAGGATGGCGCCCGGATATTCGCGCAGATGCTGTTCGAGCCAGGCGATCGTCTCGGCGTCCAAGTGGTTGGTCGGCTCGTCGAGGAGGAGCAGGTCCGGCTTGCGCAGCAGCAGCTGGCAGAGCGCGACGCGGCGGCGTTCACCGCCCGACAGGCCGTCGATCGGGGAATCGCCCGGAGGGCAGGCCAGCGCGCTCATGGCCATTTCGACCTGCTGCTCGAGATCCCAGAGGTTCTGGCTGTCGATGATGTCCTGGAGCTTCGCACCTTCGTCGGCGGTCTCGTCGGAATAGTTCATCATCAGTTCGTTATAGCGATCGAGGATCGCCGTCTTGTCGGCAACGCCTTCCATCACGTTCTCGAACACGGTCTTCGTCGGGTCGAGCTGCGGCTCCTGCGGCAGGTAGCCGAGCGTTGCGCCGTCTGCGAGCCAGGCTTCGCCGGTCCACTCCTTGTCGAGACCGGCCATGATCTTCAGGATCGTCGACTTACCGGCACCGTTCGGGCCGAGAATGCCGATCTTGGCATCGGGATAGAAGGAGAGATGAACGTTCTCGAGGATCTTCTTGTTGCCATAGGCCTTGTTGAGGCCGGACATGTGATAAATGAACTGTCGCGCCATGGTCGTGCTCGCTTGCAGGAATGCGGGAATTTCGAATTGCGGCCTATGTAGGCGAATTCGCGCTCAGGGGCAATGCGCGCGGGCAGGTTTCCCATGGAGCGTCTTTCCAAGATCATCGGTATTTGTTAGCGCTTGGACCACTGGGAGGCCTGGCATGTTCGAAACGACGCAATACCTGAAAAGCGCCACCGGCGCGACGCTGGCCTACCACGTCGCGGAAGCGTCGTCGGTGCCGCGCGGCATCGTCCTGATCGCCCATGGCATGTCGGAGCATTCGAAGCGCTACGCGCGTTTCGCCGGCCACCTCGCGGCGAAAGGGTATCACGCCTATGCCTGGGACCATCGCGGCCACGGCGAAACCACCGCGCCGGATGCCGTGCAGGGCCAGTTCGCCCGCCGCGACGGGCTCGACACCGTGATCGCCGACACCATTGCCATGCGCGACATGGCGGCCGCCAAACACCCGGGCCTGCCCGTCCTCCTCTTCGGCCATTCCATGGGCGCGATGATCTGCCTGAACACGGCACTCAAGCACGCCGACAGCTTTGCCGGCTTCGCCGTCTGGAACTTCGACTTCGGCACCGCCTCGTCCATGCCACTCATGCGCATGATCCTCGGGGTTGAACGCTGGCTGAAAGGCTCCGACGTCCCAAGCGCCATCCTGCCCCGAATGACCTTCGATGCATGGGGCAAGGCGATACCCGGCCACCGGACGCTGCTCGACTGGCTGTCGAACATCCCCGAAGAGGTGGACGCCTACATCGCCGATCCGCTTTGCGGCTTTCCCTGCACTGTCTCGCTGTGGTTCGACATGGCCGAAGGCGTCTTGCGTGGCTCGGACAAGGGCAAGCTCACCCGGATCCCGAAGGATAAGCCGATCATGCTGGTCGGCGGCGGAAAGGACCCGGCGACGCGCGGCGCCAAGGGTGTGCACTGGATGGAGACCCACATGAAGGGCCTCGGCTTTGTCCAGATTTCAAAGCTGGTCTATCCCGAGGCACGGCACGAAACGCTGAACGATATTGTGGCAGACAAGGCAATGGCAGACTTTTTGGGTTGGGCCGACGGCATTTGCCCATCGCGATGAGCCATCAAATTTCCTGATACCCAGCGCTCCACGCTTCACGCAAAGCGCGAGGATTGCTATTGCTCTCACGAAACGAAATGAAGCGGAGACCGGGAATGAAGACGGGTGGCCAATTGATTGTCGAAGCGCTCGAGGCCAATGGCGTCGAGCGTGTGAGCCTCGTGCCGGGCGAAAGCTTCCTCGCCGTGCTCGATGCGCTGGCCGATAGCAAGATCGAGCAGATCATCTGCCGCCAGGAAGGTGGCGCCGCGATGATGGCCGACACCTGGGGCCGCCTGACCGGCAAGCCCGGCATCTGCTTCGTCACCCGCGGACCGGGCGCCACCAATGCCTCGGCCGGCCTGCATGTGGCGCGGCAGGATTCCATTCCCATGATCCTCTTCATTGGCCAGGTGCAGCGCGACGCCCGCGAGCGCGAGGCCTTCCAGGAGATCGAATATCGCCGCGCCTTCACCGAAGTCGCCAAATGGGTCGCCGAAATCGACGATGCCCGCCGTATTCCGGAATTCGTCACCCGTGCCTTCGCCGTCGCCACCTCCGGTCGTCCCGGCCCGGTCGTACTGGCACTGCCGGAAGACATGTTGACGGACACGGTCGAAGCCGTTGCCGCCCGCCCCGCAACGCCTGTGCCTGCCTTCCCTGGCATCAGCCAGATCGAAGATTTCAGCAACCGGCTCGCCCGTGCCGAGCGCCCCTTCTTCATCCTCGGCGGCACCCGCTGGGACGAAGCCTCCGTCGAAGCCTTTGCCGGTTTCGCCGAGCGCTGGGCCGTCCCCGTCGGCTGCTCCTTCCGCCGCCAGATGCTGTTCGACCACATGCATCCCTGCTATGCCGGCGATATCGGCCTGGGCATTAACCCGGCGCTCTCCAAGGCGGTGAAGGAAGCAGACCTCATCGTGCTGCTCGGCGGCCGCTTCTCGGAATCCCCCTCCTCCGGCTATACGCTGATGGACGTGCCCTATCCGGCGCAGTCGCTGATCCATATCCACCCGGAGCCGGAAGAACTCGGCCGCGTCTATCGCCCCGATCTCGCCATCTGCGCTGCGCCTACAGATTTCGTAACTGCGATCCGGGACATCGAGCCGGCTGCCGCGCCCGCATGGTCCTCGCGCACCGAGGCCATGCACGGCGCCTATCTCGCCTGGTCCACCCCGCCGGCCTCCGGCCCCGAGGGTGTCCACATGGGCGCGATCATGTCCTATCTGGAAGAAAACACCGCCGCCGACACAATCTTCACCAATGGTGCCGGCAATTACGCCACCTGGGTTCACCGCTTCCACCGCTTCCGCAAATACGGCACGCAATCGGCCCCTGCATCCGGCTCGATGGGCTATGGCCTGCCCGCCGCCGTGGCCGCCAAGGCGCTGCACCAGGATCGCGAAGTCATCTGCTTTGCCGGTGACGGCTGCTTCATGATGCACGGACAGGAATTCGCAACCGCCGTGCGCTACCATCTGCCAATCATCACCGTGCTCGTGAACAATTCCATGTACGGCACGATACGCATGCATCAGGAACGCGAATATCCCGGTCGCGTCAGCGGCACGGGCCTCACGAACCCCGACTTCGCAGAGCTGGCCCGCGCCTATGGCGGACATGGCGAGAAGGTGACGAAGACGGAAGACTTCGCCGCCGCGTTTGAACGCGCTCGCAAGAGCGGCAAGCCGTCGATCATCGAGATCATCCAGAACCCGGAAGCGATCACGCCGACAAGGACGCTCAGCGAAATCAGGGGACAGTGACTTCAGGGAGTAGTGACAGGCGGCGCGCCGCCTTCCGCTTCCGTGTAGGCATCGAGATGGCGCAACCATTTGCGCTCGATAGCCGCTTCGATATCGATGCCGTTGGCGCGCAGATAAAGCACGAACTGGCCGAAAAGATCGGCCGCTTCGTTTTCCAGCGCCTCGCGCGTCCCGCCCGAACCATCCTTGTTCGGTCGCGCCTGAGCGTTCAGCAGCAGATGCTCGGCTGTCAGCTCGCCAAGTTCTTCGGTCAGCTTCAGCAGATACCAGTCCGGCGTGCGCGTGATGTTGTGGAGGCGGGCGTAAAGCTCCCCAACCTCGCCGATCCGCTCGCTCAAGTCTGCAAATGTCGCACTCATGTACTGCCCCCCTAAAACGAATCTTCGTCGATCGGAGGAAACTAGCCGGCTTTTGCGTCAGTTTTGTTCAGGGAGCTGGAGAGCTTTGGCGCGGTTACGCCGCGGCAGGCAGCCGATTGAGTGCCGCGACAGATGCATTCATGGAGAAACGCAAGCCCGTCTCTTCGAATTTCAGACCAACCTCGCCGTCAATATAGCCAGACAGCGCGCGATTGATCAACTTGGTGCCGAAGCCCGCATGTTTCGGCGCGACGACGCAAGGCCCGCCCGTTTCCGTCCAGGTGAGCTCCAGCTCGTCCCGCTCGCCGGCTTTCCGAATAGCCCAAGAGACATCCACGCGCCCCTCCTCGTTCGAGAGAGCGCCGTATTTGATCGCATTCGTCACGAGTTCGTGAAATGCCAGCGCCAGCGCAAGCCCGCATTTTGGCGACAAGGCCACTTCCGGCCCCGTGATGGCAAACCGATGGGCCGCCTGCCCTTCAAACGCTGCCTCAACGATCGCCTGCAAGGTCGCCAGATGATGGTCGGTTTTCAGCAGGATCTCATGCGCACGGCCGAGACTTTGCAGTCGCGCGAGCAGAGCCGACTTCGCCGTCATAATATCGTCGCCGGCCCTCAGCGTCTGGTTCGCCGCCGCCTGAACCAGCGACAGGATGTTCTTGATCCTGTGCGACAACTCCTGCCGCAACAGGATTTGCTGCTCCTCGAACTCCTTGGTCTTCGTGATGTCGCGGGAGACGGAGAGAATGTTCTCGACCCTGCCATCCTCTGCGAAGATCGGCGAGATCTTCACATCCCAGTAGCGCGTCCGGCCCTTGGCAGTATTGGCATAGCCGGTGAACCGATGGCTGCGACCCGCTCGCGCCTCTTCGAGCCCGACTGCGATGTCCTGCTGCGACTGTTCGGGCCAGAAGGAAGGCCACGAGCAACCCTTGATGGCCTCGAAATCATCGACATCCATCACCCGCTGGCCGCCCTCGCTCATGAAAAGCAACGCACCGTCGAGACCGACAATCTTGATGCAATCCTCGGAAGCAGCCAGCGCCGCCTTCACGAACCGTTCGTTTTCAATAGACGTCGACATACGTAAGGCTCTCGCGGAACATTGAGCGAGATGTGGTGTATTTCCAAGCTGAAATCAAGAATATCTTTCCGCGATTGCCTCGGAATCTCGTTGTTTGAATGTTTACTTAAGTTATTACTGAATTAAAGCTATTCAGGATTTCAGAAGCCTGACGCGGCAAACTGGTAGGCGCCGATCTCGTCGAACTGGACACCGAAGACACCGTTGCCACTCTGCTGAAGAGCATACTGCGTGTTCGCGCCATTGCTGGATTTGGACGCCGTTTCACGGCCGACATCGTCCGTATCGCCGTCATCCTCAGCCTCCGACGCGCCCCCTTCTCTCGATAGAAGGGAAAGGATGGAGGCAGCATTACCCGAAGCGCTTTCCCCGTTCTGGCCTTCAGCCTGCGCACCGTCTGCCGGCGGACCGGGCGGAGGACCGCCGATGGGCATGGGTAGCGGCGGCGTGCCATCCGCACCGGTCGGCCCGGAAACCGACGCCCCGCTCTCCGTCGATTGCGATGCCTTGTTGACCAGAAAGTCGCCGACGCGTGCAGAAAAGCCCTGCGACTGCGCGGCGGTTACCTCCACGGACGGGACCGTGATCTTCCTCTGCTTTTCTTCGTTGTCTCGCGGCGAGCCGACGGACGTACCCACGCCCTGCGCACGCTGCACAGAGACCGAACCCAAAATGGAAGAAATGGCCGAAATCACCCAATGCCCCTTCGTCGGACAGGGCCGACGCCATCGTCGACCCGCCATAGGCGCGATCGAAAACGGAGGTCATCATGCGCCGGCTTGATTAAAACTTTGTCAATCAAGCCGGCGCAGGGATTTCGAATGAGAAGGATCAGCCGCGCAGATGCAGCGTCTGCTGGTAGACCGCCGTCGAACGTGCGCCCGAGCGGCAATAACCGAGCATCGGACGCGGGAATTCGTCCAGCGCATCGACCATCATGCGCACCGCATCCGCCGTCACGCCAGCGGGACCGACAGGGATATGCGCAATCAGAAGACCCAGTTCATCGGCACGCGCGGCGATATCGGCAAATTCCGGCTGGTCCGGCTGCTCGTGATCGGGGCGATGGCACACGATCGACTTGAAGCCCTGAGCCTTGATGGCATCCAGGTCCTCGACCGAAATCTGGCCGGTAACCGAATATTCGTCGTTGATCTGCCTGATATCCATTGCGCGTTCTCCCTGCCCCCGTGTGTAACGCCGGGCTTGACGAAGGTCAATTCAGTTGGCCGAAGCCGCAGCACGGTTGCCGCGGCCGGCAGAAGTATCGGCACTCAGAGAGCGGCCGTGACGATGAACTCGACCTTGTAGTCCGGCGTGGCAAGCGCTGCCTCGCTGGTGGCGCGGGCGGGCGTGTTGGCCGGATCGACCCAGGCTTCCCAGACGGCGTTCATTTCGCCGAAAGTCGACATGTCGGAGAGATAGATGATCGTCTGCAGGATCTTGGACTTGTCCGTGCCGGCCAGCGCCAGCAGGCGGTCGACTTCAGCCAGCGCCGACTTCGACTGCTCCGTCACGCTCTTGCCTTCGCCAACCTGGCCGGCGAGGTAGACGGTGTTGCCGTGAACGACAGCGGCGCTCATGCGCTTGCCGGGCTCGATACGCTTGATGGACATGAAATCTCTCCTGAATACGAAAGGGAATGCGGGAGGGGCCTAGCCTTCCTTCCCTGCGACGTCAACTGAATCGGTCATGGAAAGGCGAAACGCAAACCGTAATCGCGGAATTCCCCTGGCTGGAGAAGATCCATCGCACCGGCTTGCGCCAGTTCCGCGCGCGGTTTCCAGTCGTGAGAGGCCGGCTCGATCCCCACGACATAGGCCGGGCGGTTCTCGTTTCGCCACATCTGGAGAAAAGGAAGCGTCGCGGTATCGAAGTCGACCCGGAGCGTCACGCCGCTGGCCCCGGCAATCGGCCCGAGACGCACGGTCGCATGCCCCTCCTCGCCACCGGCAGGCACGCAGAACACATAATTGTCGCCTTCACCGAACTGCCAGGAAACCGGCACCTTGCCCACCATGTCGCCGGAAAGCTGTGTCTTCGCGTCGAAGTTCTTTGCCCCGATATTCATGTGATACATCAGCATCGGCGCAAAGGGCTTGGGCCCGGTATTCGAGACCCGGTCATTGAGTGAGACCGCGCCGGTCACGCCGTCGATGTGCCAACGCCGCTCCAGTCGGGCGAGGCCGCCGTCGGCAAGCCGCACCATGACAACTGCACGCGCGATGGAGGAGAGCGCACCGTTCTTGAACTCCGTCACCTCCGCGGGACAGGCCGAAAAAGAGCCGTGCAGCGGATACGTCCGACCTTCAACACCCTCAACCGGCTCGGGATGGCGGATATGGTCCGGGCCGCAGGTAAAGAGAAAGCCTTCCAGCGAATGATCGATGCGCGGATCCCCATCATCGGGAATGGCGCGGCCGGGCGAAATATCCGCACCGCCGATAATCAGGCTGCCGATGTCGAGAACGGATGTTTCGTCGAGAAAGAGGCGCGGACCCCGCGCGGCGTAGAGTTCCATCATGGCGATACTCCCTGTTCGGGGAACCTTGATAAGCCAAACCGGCCGTCCTGCAAACGCCCCTGACAAAAAATTGATATGAGCCCTTCCCATAAGATGTTGAATTTACCATATAAAGGCCGGAATTATCGCGTAATCCGCCCCAATAATGTCACGATTAACGGTGTTTTCTGTGCGCTTCATTCGTATCGCCATCGCAGTTTCAGCCCTTTCTCTCTCCGGTCTGGCCGCTATTTCGGCCCAGGCCCAGCAGGCTTACGGACGTGGCGACACGGTTTTGGTGACGCCGGACGGTGACATTCTCGACTACATTCCCGAACAGGGGTCGGTCACCTTCCGCCGCGATGCCTACGGCCGCCGCGTCCTCGTTGACCGCGATGGCTACATCATCGCGACAGAGATGCCCGCATCCCGCGTCGATCGCCGCGGCTCGAACTATCGTGACAGGGGCTTCGGCATGGATGCAGCGCCGTGGGATCCGGGTTATGATGACAACCGCCGCTACAACCAGGGCGGCGCAAACGACGATAATTTTGCCACGGGCACCTTGCCGCGCGGCCGTTTCGGCAATGATGGCGACGTGACGCGCCAGCCCCTGCCCGACCAGCCGAGCGACCGGCTGACAGACGGTCCACGCCAATCCGGCAACGACATGGGCAATTCTGACGACACGCAAACAGCCTCGATCGGCCCGAACGACGCACCCGCAAACGATCTGCCCGAAGCGCTGGAGAGCCCCGCGCCGAAGCTGAACCTGACCGGCAAGTCGCGAGCCGAAATCGCCGCGCTACAGGTCTATCTCGACCGCTCCGGCATGTCACCGGGGGTCATTGACGGCAAGATGGGCGCGAATGTCGACAAGGCATTGCATGCCTACGAAGTCACGACGGGCGACAAACTCGACCCGCGCAACTCCGAAGAGATCATGAACCGCCTTGCGGCCGGCGGCGGTCTGCCCTTCATGGACTACACGATCACGCCCGCCGATGCCGCCGGGCCCTATGTTGCGTCGATCCCGGAAGACTATTCGCAGAAGGCGACCATGCCGTCCATGGGCTATACGTCGGTGGCCGAAATGCTGGCCGAGCGCTTCCACATGGACGAGGACTATCTGAAGGAACTGAACCCCGGCGTCGATTTCAATACCCCCGGCACGATCATCAAGGTCGCCAATCCCGGCCCGCAAAGGACCGGTCAGGTGACGCGTATCGTTGCCAACAAGGCGATCAAGGAAGTGCAGGCCTTTGACGCGCAGGGCAACCTTATCGCCGTCTACCCGGCCACCATCGGTTCGGCAGACACGCCCTCCCCGTCGGGCACGCATTCCGTCGTGCGCATCGCATTCAATCCGAATTATACCTACAATCCGAAAATCAATTTCAAGCAGGGCAACAATACCAAGGTGCTGACCATCCCGCCGGGTCCGAACGGCCCGGTCGGGAATGTCTGGATTGCGCTCGACAAGCCGACCTACGGCATCCATGGGACCCCCGATCCCTCCAAGATCGGCAAGACCCAGAGCCACGGTTGCGTGCGCCTGACCAACTGGGATGCGCAGGAACTGGCCAAGATGGTCAAGCCCGGCACGATCGTTCAATTTATCGATTGATGGAGTGGCTTCATTTCCGCGCGGACTTACGCGCTGCGCGGGATAGGCGGCGGAAAATGCAAGGTTCCGGCAATCCGGTTCCATGCATTGATATTGGCAATGGCCACCGTCAGATGCACGATTTCATCGTCCGAAAAATGGCCGCGGAGTGACGCGCGAAGCTGCTCTGTCGTTTCGCCGTCATCGAGTTTCGTCACGTGCTCCGCCCATGCCAGTGCCGCAAGCTCACGCTCCGAAAAGACACCCGCGTCGCGCCAGGCGGCGACAAGATCGAGCTTTGCAGCAGCAACGCCGAGCCGACGTGCAATATTGAGATGAAACTGGATGCAGAAGGCGCAACCGTTGATCTGCGACACCCGCAGCTTGATCAACTCCGTCAGCATCTTCTCAAGACCCGAATCGTCCACAGCCTTTCCCATGGCCTGCAATGCCGCCCGCGCCCCCGGCGCAATCGTCTCGAAATGCTCGTAGGAAATGCCGCCGGCATGCGGCCTCGCATCAGCATCCATCTTGGAAACCTCTCAACTTGCCTATAGTATCAGAACACGAACAACATATCAGAGTTCTGACATTGAGCAAGATCACAACGCAGTCTCCCCTGCCTGAAGCAGGCGAAGGCAAGAGAGGCGAAGACGGACATTTCGGTTATCTGCTGCGTCAGGCGGCAAATGCCCATCGCTATCGCGTCGAGCAGGCGCTGGCCGATCTTGAGATCACCCATCCGCAATTCTCTGTCATGACGATGCTCGACGCCTATCCCGGCCATTCCAATGCCGACCTGGCGCGACTGGCGCTCCTGACGCCGCAGACGATGAGCGTGATTGTGGCCAATCTCTTGAAGTCGGGCACGGTCGAGCGGCGCGCCCATGAAATTCATGGACGTATCCAGCATCTGGCCCTGACCGATCGAGGCAGGCAATTGCTGACCGAGGCCAAGAAGCGGGTCTATGCCTTGGAAGACGCCATGCTGTCGGATGTTCCGCCGGAAGCGCGCGCCGCGATCAAGTCCTGGCTGGCCAAGGTCGCCAAGGCAAACGGCCCATCTGCAGGTTGACGCGCACGAGATGACGCGGCGGCACCTTTGTCGGCCGCGTCAGGAGCCAGGATCAGGCGGCGCGCTGCCGCAGCCGTGCGGCCAGACCGAGCGGCTGTTCGCGACGCTTGGCCGGCAGCAGACGCTTCAGTTCCAGCGCCAGGACACGAGCATTCTCGCGCGCCTTTTCCAGATTGGTGATGCGGCTCGGATCGGCCTTGTGCAGCATCGTGCCGAGATCGAAAATGTCGCGGAAGGCGGAGCGTTCGAAGATCGGCGTTTCGAGAACGTTGACGCCGCGCGAGACGAGCAGATCCTTGATCGCCGAAAGCGCCCGCGTCGTCGCAATCGAACTGACGCGCGTCAGCACGACAGAATGCGGAATCGAAATCTTGGCCTGGTTCTTCATATGCGCCAGTAGTTCGATCACCTGTGCGGCGCCCTTGGCATCCATGGCGCACCCCTGCACCGGGATCAGCACATGATCGGAAAGACCAAGCGCGGTGGCGAGCAGCGGATCGCGCTGACCGGGAAGATCGATGATGAAGAAATCGATCTGTTCGCGCATCTCGCGGATATGCGTCTGCAGCGACGCGACCGTGACTTCGGAAATCACCGTCAGGCTCGGATCCTTGCCCCCGGTCTCGTACCAGTTGGTGATCCATTTCTGCGGATCGGCGTCGAGAACGGCGACGCGATAGCCCTGGCGGACATATTCAGAGGCCAGCAGCAGAGCCGCCGTCGTCTTGCCTGCGCCGCCCTTTGTATTTGCAAGTGAAATGACCGGCATTCCAAACCCCCTAGTCGGCCCGCCGGAACCCCATCCGGCTTGAAGGACCATGCATCGATTGCCGCTTCGCGACGGATACACATTGCGTAAATCATGGTTAACGGACGTTTAATGCCGACTGCAGCAATTAACGATCCGACACCGACAGGCCCACGACGCAGCACACGAATCTCGAACAACCTGGAAAAAGCGTGTGCGGATTGGCTTACGCAAGGCTGGAGCGACATCGCGAGACGATTGCTGAGAAACCCTCTATCCACAACGAAAAACGCCCGCGCATGCGCACGGGCGTTCAATTCAGGAATTGCTTTAGGAGCGATCAGATCGATTCGAGGAAGAGCTTCTTCGCCGCCTCGACCGTCAGCTCGACCGGGTTCCCACCCGTCGACGGGTCGGCCACGGCCATAACGGACATCTCGTCGATGCGATCCGTCTTGACGCCGAGCGCTGCGAGCTTGTCCGGAATGCCGAGCGTTTCACGCAGACCCAGAACGAAATCGTAGAAGCCGTTGAAGCCACCGGCGACCCCGAGATAGGCGGCAGCCGCAGCAATCCGGTCTTCAATTGCCGGACGGTTGAAGCGCAGGACCGGCGGCATGACAACGGCATTCGTCGTGCCATGATGCGTATGGTAGATCGCGCCGACCGGGTGGCTGAGCGAGTGGATCGCGCCGAGCCCCTTCTGGAAGGCCACCGCGCCCATGGCTGCGGCCGACATCATGTGGGTGCGGGCTTCGATATCCGTGCCGTCCGCATAGGCGCGCGGCAGATATTCCTTCACCAGCCGCATGCCTTCGAGCGCGATGCCCTGGCTCATCGGATGGTAGAAGGGCGAGGAATAGGCCTCCAGGCAATGCGCGAAAGCATCCATGCCGGTGCCGGCCGTGATGTGCTTCGGCATGCCCACCGTCAGCTCCGGGTCGCAGATCGTAACGCCCGGCAGGAACTTCGGATGGAAGATGATCTTCTTCGTTTCCGTCACCGAATTGGTGATGACCGAGGCGCGGCCGACTTCCGAGCCGGTGCCGGCCGTCGTCGGCACGGCCACGATCGGCGCAATGCCTTCGACGGACGCGCGCGTCCACCAGTCGCCGACATCCTCGAAATCCCAGACGGGACGCGTCTGCCCGGCCATGAAAGCCACGCACTTGCCGAGATCGAGGCCCGAGCCGCCACCGAAGGCGACGACGCCATCATGACCGCCATCCTTGAAGGCCTTCACGCCGGCTTCCAGGTTCTTCTCGTTCGGGTTCGGATCGACATCGGCGAAGATCGCGCGGCCGAGACCGCCGGCTTCCAGGATGTCGAGTGCCTGCTTGGTGATCGGCATGGTGGAGAGACCACGATCGGTCACCAAAAGCGGCTTCTTCATGCCGAGCGACTTGCAGTGATCAGCCAGTTCCTTGATGCGCCCTGCCCCCATCTTGATAAGGGTCGGGTAGCTCCAGTTTGCAGTAATCGACATCTTAGAGTGCCTTCTTGAGGTGATAGGATTTCGGACGGGTCAGGTTGTGGAAGCCGATGATGGAGAGCGAGCCGCCGCGGCCCGTATCCTTGCAGCCGGTCCAGCAGAGGCCCGGATCGACATAGTCGGCGCGGTTCATGAACACGGTGCCGGTTTCGAGGTCACGGCCGAGACGGGCAGCGCGCTCCGCATCCTTCGTCCAGAGCGAAACGGTGAGGCCGTATTTGCAGTCATTCATCAGTTCGAGCGCTTCGGCGTCGTTCTTGACTTTCATGATGCCGACAGCCGGGCCGAAGGTTTCCTCGCGCATGATCTCCATCGAATGATCGACATCGACAAGGATCTGCGGTGCGATATAGGCGCCGCCATCGTCTGCCGGGAAGAGCTTGGGATCGACGAGCGCCTTGGCGCCCTTCGAAACGGCCTGCGCAATCTGCTCGCGCACGGTCGCGGCAAAGCGCTTGTGCGCCATCGGACCGAGCGTCGTTTCCTTGTCTAGCGGATTGCCGAGCTTGTAGTTCGACACCCAGGCAACCGACTTCTCGACGAATTCGTCATAGAGGTTTTCGTTCACATAGATGCGCTCGATGCCGCAGCAGCACTGGCCGGAATTGTAGGTCGCGCCATCCATGAGCGTATCGACGGCCGCATCGAGATCCGCATCTTCCATCACATAGCCCGGGTCCTTGCCGCCAAGTTCGAGGCCCGTGCCGGTGAAGGTGCCAGCAGCGGCGCGCTCGATATTGCGGCCGCCTTCGACAGAACCGGTGAAGTTGATGAAGTTGAACGAGCCGGCAGCAATCAGCTTCGTCGTCGTGTCATGGTCGAGGAAGACGTTCATGAACACGTCTTCCGGAACGCCCGCCTCGTTAAAGGCCTGCACGAAACGCTCGCCGACCAGCAGCGTCTGCGAAGCATGCTTCAGCACGACCGTGTTGCCCGCCATCAGCGCCGGCGCGATCGTGTTGAGCGCGGTCATGTAGGGATAGTTCCACGGCGCGATGACGAAGACGACGCCATGCGGCTCGCGCTCGATATAGCGTTCGAACTTGTCCGAGCTTTCGACCTTTAGCGGAGCGAGTGCGTCAGCAGCAATCGTCGCCACATAGTTGGAGCGCTCGTTGAAGCCCTTGAACTCGCCGCCGTAGCGCACCGGACGGCCCATCTGCCAGGCGAGTTCTTCGACCACGACATCGGCCATCTCATTCAGCCGCGCCACGCCCTTCAGCACCAGCTGCACGCGCTCTTCCAGCGAGCGCTTCGCCCAGTCCTTCTGCGCCTTGCGGGCGCGGGCAACCGCTGCAGCGGCATCGTCAAAATTCATCGCCGGACGTTCGGCATAGACCGAACCGTCAACCGGCGAAATGCATCGGATCATCGTCATGATCTTTTTCCTGATCTTGTGTTCTAAACTATCCATCCCGCCTGCGGCGGGATGGGAATTCCTGTCCTGAGGTTCGTCGCAACGCTTGGCCCACCGATTTCGCGGCTGGCAGATATCAGCACCGTCGAAGCACATTCGCGCTTCGTTTACGCCCGTTCGAAGCCGCGCGCCACCTCCCAGTCGGTGATCTTGCGGTCGTATTCTTCCTGCTCCCACTCGGCAGCGCGGACATAATGGTCAATGACATTGTCGCCGAAGGCCGAGCGCAGGAGTTGAGACGTGTTGAGCGCATCCGTGGCAGCGCGAAGCGTCTTTGGCACCTCTCGAATTTCGCCCGCCTTGTAGGCATCACCCGTGAAGGGGTCTTCCAGCGTCATCTGCTTTTCGATCCCATCGATACCCGCCGCCAGAAGAGCCGCCAGCGCCAGATAGGGGTTGAGGTCCGAACCGCCGACCCGGCACTCGATGCGGATCGACTTCGAGCCTTCGCCGCAGAGGCGATAGCCGGCCGTGCGGTTGTCCTTCGACCAGATGGCCTTGGTCGGCGCGAACGTGCCGGCAACGAAGCGCTTGTAGGAGTTGATATAGGGCGCGAGGAAATAGGTCACTTCCTCGGCATGGGCGAGCAGGCCCGCCACATAATGCTCCATCATTTTTGACATGCCGTAGCGGCCGTTTGGATCGTAGAACATCGGCTTGCCGTCGAGCGACCAGAGCGACTGGTGTATATGCGACGAACTGCCGGCGGCGGCGTTGCTCCACTTGGCGAGGAAGGTGATCGCCTTGCCGCGTGACCAGGCGATTTCCTTGGCGCCGTTCTTCACGATCGCATGTTGGTCGGCGGTCACGACCGCCTCGTCATACTTGACGTTGATCTCTTCCTGGCCGGCGGACGCCTCACCCTTGGAATTCTCGACCGTGATGCCCGCGCCATAGAGCCCGTTGCGGATCGCCCGCATCACGTCTTCTTCCTTGGAGGTCTGGAAGATGTGATAGTCCTCGTTATAGCCCGAGCAGAGACGCAGGTCGCGATAGCCGCTCTCTCGCGCGTCGTCATAGGTCTGGTCGAAGAGGAAGAATTCGAGTTCGGTGGCCATATAGGCCTTGAGGCCCATGGCTTCCAGCCGCTTGACCTGCTTCTTCAGGATGGCGCGCGGCGAATGCGGGACCTCTTCATGCGTGTGATGGTCGAGCACGTCGCAGATGACCATGGCCGTGCCTTCGAGCCACGGGATCCGCCGCAGCGTCGAGAGATCCGGCTTCATGGTGTAGTCGCCATAGCCCGCTTCCCAGCTCGTCGCCTTGTAGCCCGGAACCGTCTCCATCTCCATGTCGGTCGCCAGCAGATAGTTGCAGCTATGCGTTTCGTGCGAGCCGCTATCGATGAAATACTGCGCATGGAAGCGCTTGCCCATGAGCCGACCCTGCATATCGACCTGCACGGCCAGAACCGTATCGATCCGGCCTTCAGCCACGTCCGTCTTCAAGGTCTCGAAATCGTATTTGGCGCTCATCAGAAGCTGTCCCTGTTCCCTATCGGCCGTTCACGGGCCCATTTTGTCTTTATGGATTGAAGGCGCTCCGGCCAGCGACAGCCGGAGCGCATGTCTTTGAGGTCACGGTGTCAGGTTTCGCCGACCGCGTGTTCGGCGGCGGCAATTTCCGCCTGGCGCTTGGCGACTTCCTCGCCGATCGGCGGACCCTTGAAGCGCTTGTTTTCAAACACAAGCCACACGATGCCCGTCAGGATCAGGAAGCCGACCGTGATATAGGCGGCATACTGGTTCGGAGGCTGCACACCGATGATGAAGATCACGACCATCGCGATGACGGCCAGAACACCCACCAGCCTGTAGAGGCCGGCGCCCATGTTCCACGGACCCATTGCCGGCCACTTCTTCGTGCCGATGGCAAAAATGCCGAGCGCGATCGGGATGGCGAAGGAGAGGAACAGGAAGATGACGGTGCACGAGACGACGATCGTGTAGGCGGTCGAACCGGCAATCTCGATCAGCGAAGCGCCCCAGACGAACAGAACGGCAAGCGTGCTGCCGACCCAGATGGCCGTTGACGGCGTGCGATACTTGCGGCTGACGCTCGCCAGCGTCTTCGAGAACGGCAGGCCACCGTCACGCGAGAACGCGAAGATCATGCGGGACACCGATGTCACCGTCGCAAGTCCGCACAGGAACTGCGAGATGAAGATGGCAACGTAGAGAATGTTCTTCACGACCGGATTGGCCACGCTGTCCATCGTCCAGAAGAACACGTTCCAGCCCTGCTTGGCCGCTTCGTTCATGTCCGGAATGGCGAGCAGGAAGGCGACGAGCATGATGTAGCCGAAGAAAGCCGCCCACCAGACGGAGGAAACCATCCCGCGCGGAACGGATTCTGCCGCCTTGACGGTTTCTTCCGACGTGTGGGCCGAGGCATCATAGCCGGTGATCGTGTAGATCGGCAGCAGCAGGCCCAGCGCGAAGATATACCAGATGCTGTCGCTTTTCGGCCATACGGCGGAAGCTTCGGGCTGTCCGGAATAGTTTGTGAAGGTCCAAAGACGGCTGAAATCCCAATGCGCGGCACCAAAGAAGCAGACGAGCGTCAGCGCAATCGCGGTCACGAAGATCAAATAGCCCGACAGGTCGGTGAGCTTTGCCGTCAGCTTGATGCCGAAATGGTTGATCAGCGCCTGAAGCGCGGTGATCAGCGCCACGAAGATGATCTGGTTGGCAAAACCGGCGGATGTCGTCGCATCGACATTGATGCCGAGCCACGGGCCGATGGAGCCCGAGAAGAAGCCCCAGGTGCCGGCGTTGATGGCGCCGAGAACCGTGACGAGGCCGAGCAGGTTGAACCACGCTGTCACCCAGCCTGTGAAGCGGTTGCCGAGGATCGAACCCCAGTGATAGAGCCCGCCGGCCGTCGGATAGGCCGAGGAAATCTGCGCCATGGCCAGCGCAAAGACCGCCGAGATCGCACAACCGAGCGGCCAGCCGATGCCGATGGCGGCCCCGCCTGCACCGGCCGTCGCCTGCGCGAGCGAGTTGATGCCGCCCGAAAGGATGCAGATGATCGAGAAGGAAATGGCGAAGTTCGAGAACGAACTCATTCGCCGTTCCAGTTCCTGGGCATAGCCCATCGAATGCAGGATCGCGAGATCCTGCTTCTTGTCTGATTCTGAGTAGTCACTCATCGTTTCAGTTCCCCTGTTTGCGCCGTACCGACGCCAATGTCGTCCAATTGAATTCTAGTGGCTTCTGACATTCACGAAGGTCTTGTTATTATTGTCCTGCTGGCCGATCGCCTGCGCGATCAGCTCCGACAGGTATCCGGCCATGACCCCTTGGCCGGTCTGGTCTGCGATGAGGTCGTTTCTGACCTCGATCATCACATTCGGAATTCCGCGGGAAATTCCGTGTAGGATAAGGCTATGCGTGACCCCGTCTGCGGGGCCATATGGCTCGTTACGACGAACATCATACGACGAATGGGAAGAGACCGCCGACAGCATCGCATCGGCAAGCCGGCTGTCGGCATCGTGGAGAATTCCGATCTCGACCGCACGCGGCGCTCCGAAATAGACCGGCGTAAAACTGTGAACCGTGATGATCGAAGTCGGAAGACCCGCCGCGGTGCGCCGGTCGATCAGCGCGGATATGGCAGCATGAAATGGCCGGTAGAGCGCTTCGGTCCGCGCCAGGCGCGCCTCGCCGCGCAGGCTTTCATTGGCCGGCACGACATACACTTCGCTTTGGGCCGGCATGGCAGCAGGCGATTCCGGCGGCCGATTGCAGTCATAGACAAGGCGGGAAAACCGCTGAAACACGAGCGGGCTGTCGAAGCGGTCGGACAAAAGCCTTGCGACGGCCAGCGCGCCCGGATCCCAGGCGATATGCGAGCGCCGAGCCTCTTCGCTCAACCCCATGTCGCCCACGGAACGCGGCAAGGTCGACGAGGCATGTTCGCAGACGATGACGAAAGGGCCCTGCCCCTCTTCCATCTCCACGCCGAACGCTTCGCCCTCGTCGGGCGAAAGGACGCCTTCCCACTTGCGCATCGTCAGTTCCCAGCATGTTCATTTCTGAAAAATGTTCTTCAAAAAATATTCGATGTCAATTCGTTTCTGAAATTATCTTTTCAGGAAAATGCGCGTTGACTCGCCCGCCCCACCTGCGCTTAGAATTGTGACAATGCCGGCATCAGATCGGCGGGTGACGTTTGAAGGGCTGGAGACAGCCTGAAATCGCCGGCGACGCATAAGAACGGTGGGGATCAGACCGCAGAGATTTGCGGCGTGCTTTGCCAGAGGGTGAACATAGCTTTGACCGGAAACTTGAAAACAGTTTCGGACATCATCGGCGCGAGCTACGACACGCTCACGCGGGCCGAGAGGCAATTGGCGGAAACGCTTCTCGACAACTATCCCGTCTCCGGCCTCGTCTCGATAACGGCGCTGGCGGAAAACGCGCGTGTTTCGACGCCGACCGTCGTGCGCATGGTGCAGAAGCTCGGCTTTTCAGGCTTTCCGGATTTTCAGTCGCGCTTGCACCAGGAACTGGAAGAAACCATTTCCAACCCCATTTCCAAGCATGACCGCTGGGCGACCAATGCACCGGGAACGCATATTCTCAACCGCTTCGCAGATGCCGTCGTCGCAAACATGCGCGACAGTCTCGCGCATATTTCGATTCCGGATTTCGACCGCGCCGCAGCCGAACTCTCGAACCGCAAGAAGCCGGTCTACCTGGCCGGCGGTCGCATCACGCACGCCCTGGCCGATTATTTCTTCACCCATCTGCAGGTCATCCGCTCCGGGGTCACGCTGATTTCGACGAACCGAAGCACGTGGCCGCAGTATGTCTTGAACATGCGACCCGGCAACATTCTCGTGCTCTTCGATATCCGTCGCTACGAGCAGGAAATGGAGACCATGGCGAAGATCGCTGCGGAGCGCGGGATCTTCATCATCCTGTTTACCGACACCTGGGGCTCGCCCATCGTCAAGCATGCCAAGGTCGTCTTTCGCCTGAATATAGAAGTGCCCTCCGCCTGGGATTCCTCGGTGATGACCCTGGTGCTCGTGGAGGCGCTGATCGAGGCTGTGCAGAGCGCCAACTGGGATTCGACGCGCGAACGCATGAGTGACCTGGAGGAGCTTTTCGATACGACGAGCCTGTTCAGGAGACCAATCAGAAGGGAAAAGCGGGGGAAGCAGCAGAATTGACCTTAGGACAGGGTTTCCGCCTGTCACACAAACGTTATGCATAACCAATATTCGACCGACAACCGTGCGGCAGACCGCCGGCATCCAAGAGGAGAAGAACATGATCGAGACGTCTCTGAAAGTCCTGTCGCTGACGACGGCGATTGCCATCGCAGCTTCCGGCGTCGCACAGGCCGGCGCCATGGAAGATCTCGTTGCAGCAGCCAAGAAGGAAGGCACGCTGACCACGATCGCGCTTCCGCACGACTGGTGCAACTACGGCGGCGCAATCGAAGGCTTCAAGAAGAAGTACGGCATTGCGGTCAACGAGCTGAACCCCGATGCCGGTTCGGGTGACGAAATCGAAGCCATCAAGGCCAACAAGGGCAACACCGGCCCGCAGGCTCCCGACGTGATCGACGTCGGTCTCTCCTTCGGCCCGCAGGCCAAGAAGGACGGCCTGATCCAGCCTTACAAGGTTTCCACCTGGGGTGAAATTCCGGACAACGCCAAGGATGCCGATGGTTACTGGTATGGTGACTATTATGGCGTCATGTCGCTCTTCGTGAACAAGGACCTCGTCAAGAACGTACCCAAGGACTGGGCCGACCTGCAGAAGCCGGAATATGCCAACATGGTTGCCCTTGCCGGTGACCCGCGCCAGGCAAACCAGGCCATCTCCGGCGTCTTCGCCGCTGGTCTTTCCGCCGCCAATGGCGACGTTGCCAAGGCTGGCGACGCCGGCCTCGAGTTCTTCAAGAGCCTGAACGCGGCCGGCAACTTCGTTCCGGTCATCGGCAAGGCCGCTCCGTTCGCGCAAGGCACGACGCCGATCATCGCCGCCTGGGACTATAACGCCATGAGCTGGGGCGAAAGCCTCAAGGGCAACCCGCCCTACCAGGTCGTCGTTCCGGCCTCCGGCGTCGTTGCCGGCGTTTACGTTCAGGCGATCTCGGCCTATGCCCCGCACCCGAACGCTGCCAAGCTCTGGATGGAATACCTCTATTCCGACGAAGGTCAGATCGAATGGCTGAAGGGCTTCTGCCACCCGATCCGCTTCAACGCGATGGCAAAGGCCGGCAAGATCCCGGCTGAACTGCTCGCCAAGCTGCCGCCGGCTGAAGCCTATGCCAAGGCCATCTTCCCGACGCTCGAAGAACAGGCTGCCTACAAGAAGACGATCACCGAAGGCTGGGACAAGGTCGTCGGCGCCAACGTCAAGTAAGGCCCGAGCCTGAAAATGCGGCTTCCCCGGGCAACCGGGGGAGCCGATCAAAAAAAGCCCGTCAGGGGCCAGAATAAAAACTGGGGATCGCATGGCAGCAACGCAACCTCTCCTCAACAGGCGATTGATCACGGATTGGCTGGGCATCGCGCCCTTCGCCATCTTTGCGGTCATGTTCCTGATCGCGCCCACCGTTTATCTGGTGAGCGGCGCCTTCCTCGATCCGAACGGCAATCTGACGCTGCAGAACCTCATCGACCTGTTCCAGCCGAACATCCTTGCTGCCTACGTCATTTCCATCAAGATTTCTGCGGCATCCGCCGTCGGTGGCGCGATCATCGGTTTTGCGATCGCCGCTGCGATCTCGCTGGGTAGTCTCCCCTCCTGGGTGCGCTCCGCCATGCTGACCTTCTGCGGCGTGGCCTCCAACTTCGCGGGCGTTCCCCTCGCCTTTGCGTTTCTCGCGACGCTCGGCCGTCTCGGCCTCGTCACCATCATCCTGCGCGACGTCTTCGGCTTCAATCTCTACGCCACCGGCTTCAACCTCCTGAGCTTCCTCGGGCTGACGCTGACCTACATGTATTTCCAGATCCCGCTGATGGTGCTGATCATCACGCCGGCGCTCGACGGTCTGAAGCGCGAATGGGCGGAAGCGGCCAGCATTCTGGGCGCGAGCCCCTGGCAGTACTGGCGCATGGTCGTGATCCCGATCCTCTGGCCGAGCGTCTTCGGCACGCTACTGTTGCTGTTCGCGAACGCCTTTGGCGCGGTTGCAACGGCCGTGGCGCTCACCGGCTCCTCGCTGAACATCGTGCCGATCGTGCTCTTCGCGCAGATCCGCGGTGACGTGCTGCACAATCCGAACCTCGGCTATGCGGTCGCCTTCGGCATGGTGGTGATCACCGGCATTTCCAACTTCATCTACATCTGGCTGCGCATGCGCGCCGAAAGGTGGCAGAAATGACGGCCAAAAAATTCTGGTCCTGGCTCGCCGTCTTCATCGCCGTGGTCTATTTCATCCTGCCGTTGGCCGCGACGTTCGAGTTTTCGTTGCGCATGCGGCGCGGCACCTATTCCTTTGACGCCTACCGCTCGGTCTTTTCCGACGAGCGCTTCGCCTCGACCTTCAGCTATTCGGTGGTCATGGCGCTGATCACCATCGCCATCGGCGCGTTGCTGATCGTGCCGACGGCCTATTGGGTTCGGCTGCGCATGCCCTATCTCAGGCCCGTGGTGGAATTCGTCACGCTGCTGCCGCTTGTCGTGCCGGCCATCGTCATCATCTTCGGCTACCTGCGCCTCTACAATTCGTCGTCCTGGCTGCCGTTGACCAATACGGACACGGGCGCAAACGCGCTTCTGGTCTTCGGCTTCATGACCATGTCGCTGCCCTACATGTACCGCGCGGTCGACACCGCAATGCGGACGATCGACGTCGCGGTCCTGACCGAAGCGGCGGAAAGTCTCGGTGCGAGCTGGCCGACCATCCTTTTCAGGTGCATCTTTCCCAATGTGCTGACAGGCGTACTGTCCGGCGCCTTCATCACCTTCGCGATTGCTGTCGGCGAGTATACGATGCCGTCGCTTCTCAACCGGCCCGCTTTCGGTCCCTATCTCGCGCTGATCGGCGCGAACCGGGCCTACGAGCCGCCGGCGCTCGCCATGATCGCCTTTGCCATGACCTGGGTTTCGATCATTCTCATCAATATCACCACCCGCCTGCAAAAGGGCGCCGCTGGCGCGCGTTGAGGTCCTTCATGTCCTATCTCGAACTCTCCCACGTCCAGAAGTCCTTCGGCATCGTCAAGGTGGTCCACGATTTCAACATGTCGATCGATGAAGGCGAATTCGTCTCCTTCCTCGGGCCATCGGGCTGCGGCAAGACGACCGTGCTGCGTATGATCGCCGGTTTCGAAAACCCGACCGGCGGCACGATCAAGATCGGCGGCGTCGACCAGAACGGCCTGAAGCCCAACAAGCGCAACATCGGCATGGTCTTCCAGGCCTACGCCCTCTTCCCCAACATGACGGTCGCCGAGAACGTCGCCTTCGGCCTCAAGGTTGCCGGCGCGTCCAAGACGGAGATCGACGCCCGTGTGAAGGAAATGCTGGACCTGATCCATCTCGGCCATCTCGCCGACCGCTATCCCTATCAGATGTCGGGTGGTCAGCAGCAGCGCGTTGCGCTCGCCCGCGCGCTCGCCAACAAGCCGAAGGTGCTTCTCCTCGACGAACCGCTCTCGGCGCTCGACGCCAAGATCCGCGTGTCGCTGCGCGAGGAAATCCGCGCCATTCAGCGAAAGCTCGGCATCACCACGATATTCGTGACCCATGATCAGGAAGAAGCGCTGTCCATCTCCGACCGCATCGTCGTCATGAATGCCGGCATCGCCGACCAGATCGGAACGCCGTCAGACATCTACAACAAGCCCGCGACGCGTTTCGTCGCCGGCTTCGTCGGCACGCTGAACATCCTGGAGGCAAAGGTGGAAAACGGCCAGGCCGCGACCGTCCGCGTCGCCGGCCGCAGCATCACCATTCCCCCGGTCAACCTGAATGGCGCGAGCGACGGCGCAGCCATTACTGTGGCGCTTCGACCGGAAGCAATTTCACTTTCCCGATCGGCCTCGAGCGACGTTGCCATCGATGGTCGGGTCACCAGCGTCAACTTCCTCGGCTCCGTCATCCGCACCCGCATGGATGTGGAAGGTCAGCAGGTCTCGTTCGACATGTTCAACAATCCCGGTCTTCAGCCGCCGCAGATCGGCGAGATCGCCACGGCGCATTTCAAGGCGTCGGACGTGCTGGTGATTCCGAACTGAGTTCTTACGACTTGGGCGCCTTCGGCACCGTTTCCACGGTGCCGGAATATTGCACCTGCGGGAATGGAATGTTGATGCCGGCCTTATCGAACGCAATCTTGGCGTTCTTGGTGACGTCGCGGCTGGTTGGCCAGAAATCGGCAGCGCGCGTCCAGTAGCGCAGGGTGATCGTTACGGCGCTTTCGGCCAACTCGTTGACAAAGGTTTCCGGAGGCGGATCGGCAAGCACGCGTTTGTCGTCGCGCACGAGGCCGAGCATGATATCCGAGGCCTTGTCGATATCGTCCTCGTAACCGATACCGATCGTGAAGTCGTAACGACGTGTCGGCATGCGGCTGAAATTGGTGATCTGCACATTCCAGAGCAGCGAGTTGGGCGCGACTCGATACATCCCATCGGGCGTCTTGAACTCGGTGGTGAAGATGCCGATGAATTGTACGACGCCCGATACCGCGCCTGTCTCGATATAGTCTCCCACCCGGAACGGCCTCAAGATGAGCAGCATGATCCCGGCGGCAATGTTCTGGAGCGTTCCCTGCAGCGCCAGGCCGATGGCGAGACCGGCAGCGCCGAGAGCGGCGATGATCGATGCCGTCTGGACGCCGAACTGCCCCAGAACCATGACGATCACCATGACCATCAGGAAGTAGCGCACGAAATTCGAGGCAAAGCCGGCGATCGTCGTGTCCAGTCCGCGGACACGCGACAGGGCCGCATAGGTCCATCGGCCAAGGAGCTGGGTCAGAAGCCAGCCCACGATCAGGATGACAACCGCCCCGACGATCGACAGCGTATATTGTATCAGGAGCGCCTGGAGACGTGGGTAGTCGATATTGGCGTAATCGACAATGTTCTGAAGCCCGTTCTGCATGCCCTCGGCGTCCCTTTCATTTTTGCTTTGTCGGAACCGACAACGCCTGCAGAAGGGGAATGTTCCGCACCCGGTCCTATCCCTCGCCCGTCAGGTCGCGGCGCGCTTTGTCCAGCTCTTCGGCGTAGCGGCGAAGGAGGTGTTGCTCGGTCAGCAGCCCCATCACCTTCTTGCTCGACAGGCTGTCCACCACGGCAAGTTCTTCGGCATGGGCAATCTGGAAGGTCTGCGCGGCCTCGCGCGCATTCATGAAGGGCATGAGCATGATGTCACGGTTGCGCGCAAGGTCTGCGACGCTCGTCTTTCCGGACTGATCGATCTCGGGCGCATAGGCATCGGATACGATTACCATGCCGGCATAGCCGCCATTGGCGTCGACAGCGATCACGCGCTGAGAGGCGCCCAGCGGAAACTGCGCCCGGAAATCGGCAAGCGACAGGGCTTCGGACGCGGTCTTCACATCGGGGCGCATCATTCGGCCGACCGTCAGGTTGCGCATCCAGCCGACGTCGTGGGCGCTGCGGATGGTCTCGCCACGCAAGTGGAGGCGCCAGGTCGAGAAGGAGTAGCCGAATGTCTCGCGCACAACGACGGCCGAAACGATGGAGGCAACCAGCACGGCTCCCGTGATTCCGAGATCGCGTGTCGTCTCCAGCACAAGGAAGGACATGGTGAGCGGCCCCCCCACCACGCCCACGGCCAGCGAGGCCATGCCGACAAGAGAAGCGTAAAGCGGCGAAAAGCCGTGGACGAGCCCGAATTCCCCCAGCGCCAACGCCACCGCCTTGCCGAGAATGGCGCCCAGATACAGCGAGGCAAAAAACAGGCCGCCACGAAAGCCAGAACCGAGCGAGACTGCGGAAGCGAGAAGCTTCAGTGCAAACAGCACCGCCAGCATCTGCCACGTCGCGGCACCCACGAGATCGAGATGCAGCGCCCCGTGGCCGGAGGACAGGACATGCGGCGAGATCAGCCCCAGGAGACCCACAATCCCGCCACCGACGATCGGCCGCAGCCAGACCGGGCAGCGCGAAAGACGGAAAAGATTTTCGGTCGACGTCACCAGCTGCATCACCGTGACGGCGGCAAGAGCGCCAAGAATCCCCAGGAAGAGATAAGGGGCCAGAGCCGCCGCGCTCATCGTCTGCGTGAGGCCGATTTCGATCGGGTTCTGCTCGGCCCCCAACCAGTTGGCCGTCAGGCTCGCGGCGAGTGACGCCGTCATCACCGGAGCGACAGCCGACACCGTGTAGGTGCCGATGATCAGTTCAAATCCGTAGAAGGCCCCCGTCAAAGGCGCGCCGAAGGCTGCCGAAATGGCCCCAGCCGCTGCACAACCGACGAGCGTCCGGGTCTCGGCACGGCGCAACCCCAGCCGACCGGCCACATGCGACACGAGGCCGGAACTCGCCTGCGTATAACCGGCCTCCAGCCCGACCGAGGCGCCATAGCTGCTTGAAACCATGGTCTGGATCGACACCATGAGACTTTCGCGCACCGACATGCGCCCGCCATGCAAGGCATTGGCTTCAATGGGGTCGACGGGTGGACGCGTGAAAAGCCGCCGCGACAGTGCCGCCAGGATCGCCATGATCGCTCCGCCTGCAACGGGAACGAGGGCAAGCCATGGCGAGGCAAGCGCGGTCTGCCCGCTCAGCCGTTCGTTCAGCGGAATCTGGAAAAGGGTGCTGTGCGCATGCGCCGTGACCCAGCTCATCGCCGTTACCACCGCACCGGCAAACACGCCCGAAAGCGCCGCCAGACCCAGCAGCCAGATTTCCCGGAACCGGACAAGTCTCTCCCGGAGGCTCAACAGATATGCGGAGGCTGTCTGCGACTGCACCTGCAACGGGCGTCTCCTCGGCATGTCGCGCAAAATTGTGCAGCGATTTCGCGATCACGACATGCAAAAAACAAAGACCTAAAGCGTCAGCGCGGATCTCGAAGATCGCGGCACGCATGCGCATGGGCCAGCGTGCGCGCCCCCTATAGCCGCCCCTTCCTGACGTGGCAACGCCAGAAAGAATATTTCACGTCGATCGGAAGCCCGCACAGGGTTCATTCCAACAATTCCCCGGTTGAGAGAACAAGCTCATCGTTGCGACCGATGAGAAGGAATGAGTTTTGCGTAAGGGTTTTTCCAAATTGACTATGTCTATTTCTTTTATAGACTTTAATCACGAACACAAAGGAGGCACGCATGGTTCTCAAGACTTTCAAGGCCGGACTTATCGTCTTCTCACTTGCGCTTGCAACGGGACCGATCGTCCCCGCACATGCAGGACAGGAGATCCTCAACGTCTCCTATGACCCGACGCGCGAGTTCTACAAGCAGTACAATGCGCTCTTCGCCAAGCACTGGAAGGCGACCGGCGGCGAGGACATCAAGATCAACCAGTCGCATGGCGGCTCCGGCAAGCAGGCCCGCTCCGTGATCGACGGCCTGGAGGCCGATGTGGTGACGCTGGCACTGGAAGCCGATATCGATGCCATTGCCGAAAGAACCAAGAAAATCCCAGTCGACTGGAAGACGCTGCTTCCGGCGAACAGCGCGCCCTACACGTCCACCATCGTCTTCCTTGTCCGAAAGGGCAATCCGAAGGGCATCAAGGACTGGAACGACCTGATCAAGGACGACGTCCAGGTCATCACGCCCAACCCCAAGACTTCCGGCGGCGCACGTTGGAACTTCCTGGCGGCCTGGGCCTGGGCCAAGAAGACCTATGGCGGCGATGACGCCAAGATTCGCGACTATATCACCAAGCTCTTCCAGCACGTGCCCGTTCTCGACACCGGCGCGCGGGGCGCCACCCAGACCTTTGCCGAACGCGGTCTCGGCGACGTTCTCATTGCCTGGGAAAACGAAGCCTATCTGGCGCTCGACGAACTGGGCGCCGACAATTTCGGCATCGTCTCGCCCTCGATCTCCATCAAGGCGGAACCGCCGGTCGCCCTCGTCAGGGGCAACACCGATGCCCACGGCACGACCAAGGTGGCGGAGGCTTATCTCGAATATCTCTATTCGCCGGAAGCCCAGAAGCTGATCGCCAAGAACTATTATCGTCCGAACGATCCATCGGCCGCAGATCCGGCAGACATCGCGCGCTTCGCCAAGATCGACCTGGCGACCATCGAGGATTTCGGCGGCTGGAAGAAGGCGCAGCCCGAATTCTTCGGCGATGGCGGCATCTTCGATCAGCTCTACAAGCCGGCGCGCTGACCTATGGCCGCGTCGCAGCCCTCCCCCGTGTCCTCCCAGGGATGGCAGTGGAAGCACCCGAGCGTCATTCCAGGTTTTGGACTGTCGCTCGGGCTTGCCCTGACCATGCTGACCCTGATCGTACTCATTCCGCTCGCAGCGCTCGCGCTACGGGCGGCCGCCCTCGGCCCCTCCGGCTTTTACGACGTCATCTCCGATCCGCGGGTCTTCGCGGCCCTGAAGATCAGCTTTCTGACAGCACTTGCCGCGGCCATTGCCAACGCGATCTTCGGTACGCTGACCGCCTGGGTTCTGGTGCGCTACAATTTCTTCGGCCGGCGCATCTTCGACGCTCTGATCGACCTGCCCTTCGCCATGCCGACCGCGGTGGCCGGGATTGCTCTCGTCAATGTCTATTCGCCAAAAGGTCTGATCGGCGAATGGCTCGCGCCGCTGGGCATCAAGGTTGCCTATACGCCGCTCGGCATCATCGTGGCGCTGATTGCGGTGGGCTTCCCCTTCGTCGTGCGCACGGTGCAGCCGGTGCTGGAGGAAATCAGCCGCGAGACGGAAGAGGTTTCCGCCACGCTCGGCGCGAACCGCTTCCAGACGATCTTCTTCGTCGTCCTGCCGCCGCTCATCCCCGCCATCCTCACCGGCTTCGCGCTGGCGCTGGCGCGCGGGGTGGGCGAATACGGCTCGGTCATCTTCATTGCAGGCAACCTGCCGTTCAAGTCCGAGATCGCCCCGCTTCTCATCGTCATCAAGCTGGAAGAGTTCAACTATGCCGGCGCGACCGCCATTGCAGCCGTCATGCTGGCCGTCTCTTTCCTGATGCTGTTCGTCATCAACGGCATCCAGAGCTGGAGCCAGAGGAGGTTCGGCCATGGTTGACAAGTCCACCGCGCAGAACCGGCGCGATCCTGTCAGCGAGCCGGCCTTTGTCCGCTGGCTGCTGATCGGCGTCTGCGCCCTCTTCCTGGCGCTCTTCCTCGTCGTGCCGCTTGGCACCGTGGTGGCGCGCGTCATCATGGCGGGCTGGGAGAGCTTTGCCGAGACCCTCTCGGAACACGACACGCAATCGGCCATCTGGCTCACGCTCTCGGTGGCCGGCCTTGCCGTGCCCTTCAACCTCGTCTTCGGCATCGCCGCCGCCTGGGCGATCGCCAAGTTCGAGTTCAAGGGCAAGACCTTCCTGACCACGCTGATCGACCTGCCCTTCTCGGTCTCGCCAGTCATCTCCGGTCTCGTCTACGTCCTGCTCTTCGGCGCGGACACCTGGCTCGGGCCGCAGCTGAAGGCGATGGGCTTTCCCATCATCTTCGCCTTCCCCGGCATTTTCCTCGCCACCGTCTTCGTGACCTTCCCCTTCATCGCGCGCGAACTGATCCCGCTGATGCAGGCTCAAGGCACGGCGGATGAGGAGGCCGCGATCTCGCTTGGGGCCTCCGGCTGGCAGACATTCATCCGCGTGACACTGCCCAATATCAAATGGGCGCTGCTTTATGGAGTCCTGCTCTGCAACGCCCGCGCCATGGGCGAATTCGGAGCCGTCTCCGTCGTGTCAGGCCATGTGCGTGGCAAGACGGAAACCATGCCGCTGCATATCGAGGCGCTTTACAACGACTATTCGACCAATGGCGCCTTTGCCGTCGCATCGCTGCTTGCAGCGCTTGCGCTGGTGACGCTCATCCTGCGCACGCTGCTCGAAATGAAATTCGGTGCCGAAGTCGGCAATGGCCGGCACAAATAGGAATATGAAAATGGATATCCGCATCGACAAGATCCGCAAGGAATTCGGCGACTTCCCCGCCCTGCACGATGTTTCGCTCAACATTCGCTCCGGCGAACTCATCGCGCTGCTCGGCCCCTCCGGCTCGGGCAAGACGACGCTTCTGCGTCTCGTCGCCGGCCTGGAATATCCAACCCAGGGCCGCATCCTCTTCGGCGAAGAGGATGCCTCGTGGAAGAGCGTGCAGGAACGCAATGTCGGCTTCGTCTTCCAGCATTACGCGCTCTTCAAGCACATGACCGTCTTCGACAACGTCGCGTTCGGCCTGCGCGTGCGCGGCTCCGAAACCCGCCCGCCCAAGGCCGAGATCCGCCGCCGCGTCGAGGAACTGATCGACATGGTGCAGCTTTCCGGCATGGAAAGCCGCTATCCGGGCCAGCTTTCCGGCGGCCAGCGCCAGCGCGTGGCGCTCGCCCGCGCCATGGCCATAGAGCCCCGTGTGCTGCTGCTCGATGAGCCTTTCGGCGCCCTCGACGCCAAGGTCCGCAAGGATCTGCGCAAGTGGCTGCGCGAATTCCACGACCGCACCGGCCACACCACCCTCTTCGTAACCCATGACCAGGAGGAAGCCCTCGAACTCGCCGACCGCGTCGTCGTCATGAGTCAGGGCAAGATCGAACAGGTGGGCTCGGCCGACGACATCTACGACCGTCCGCAATCCGCCTTCGTCTTTTCCTTCGTCGGCGATAGCGCGAAGCTCCCGGTGACGGTGGCGAATGGCGAGGTGCTTTTCAAGGGTGTCCAATCCGGCTTGCGCACAACGGTCGGCGGTGGCGAGAAACATATCTTCTTCCGCCCGCGCGATATCGTCCTCCAGGACGATGGTCCTGCCTTCGACGGACGCATTCTGTCCATGCGTCGACTAGCCGGGGCGCGCATTGCGGAAATCGATGCGGGGCTCGGCGAAGGCGCCGACCGGGTCGAAATCGAGCTGCCGCTGGGCGTCCCCGCGGAACAGGGCAGCGTGATCCGCTTCCTGCCGCATCGCTTCGCGATTTTCTGAAAGGAAGGCCGGGGGCAACCCCGACCCGGACACGCGCGGGAGGCTCGTGTCAGGACGCGTCGAGCAGATGCTCGAAGCCCGATCCTTCGCGTTCTACCATCTCACGCATGTCGGACAGCGATTTGTTGTCGAGCACCGAGGCAATGGCCTCGCGCACTTCCAGCATGGTGAGGCGCACCGGACAGACCGTCTCGTCGGTACAGTCCTGGCAACGGTGATAGGCTGTGCGGCTGGCGCAGGCAATGGGTGCAAGCGGTCCGTCAAGCACACGCAGCGCCTGGCCCACCATGATCTCATCGGCCGATCGCGACAGGCAATAGCCGCCCGCGCGACCCTTCTTGGCATAGACGAAGCCGCCATTGCGCAAATCCGCCAGAATTGCGTCGAGAAACTTCTTCGACATGCCGTGTGCGGTCGCGATCTCGTTCGACTGCACCACCTCGCCTGCCGGCAGGCCCGCCAGATGGAACAAGGCCTTCAACCCGTACTTACCCTTCATCGACAACATTGCCGGACTTTTCCTGTCATGCGCATGTGAACGGTGGCCCGGAGCAGGACCAACACCAGTCTGCCTCGTCACGGGATGAGGAATTTCAAAGACTTAATGCGGATTTGTTTACGGACCTGACGAAATTTATCTCTACGCCAAGGAAAGTAAATGTCAACACCGCCAGGCACACGACGTTCACGGAGCGGCGAAGGGGCGCGTCCGATCTGCCCGAGACATCACAAAAAAGCTCAAGTCGCGTCTGACAGGTGGCGCCAAGGGACAAAGGAACCGCGCGGCGAACTCGACAGAGCCGTCGCGCGGTGACGACACATCATCAAGCACTTTGCGCGAGCCATAGCCATGTCCCCTGGTATTCCGACACAAAACACCCTTTATCGAAAGGCAGTCAGTATCATGCTGACTGTCGCGCTCATGATCGCAGGTCTTGCGGCCGCCAACACGGCCGCAGCGCAAACCGCGCCCGAGAAACGACTGGCCTTCGTGGTCGGCAATGCAGCCTACAAGGTCGGTCCGCTGGCTACGCCG
Organism: Ensifer adhaerens; assembly: GCA_900215285.1. NCBI lineage: Bacteria > Pseudomonadati > Pseudomonadota > Alphaproteobacteria > Hyphomicrobiales > Rhizobiaceae > Ensifer > Ensifer adhaerens. The sequence continues at coordinate 2,128,966 of OCMG01000004.1, read as the reverse complement.
GCCAATGATGCCGGGCTGATCGCGCAGACACTTCAGGCCGCCGGCTTCGACGTGGTCGGCGCCCGCGATCTCGACCAGAACGGTCTGCACGACGCGATGCGCGACTTCATCGCCAAGGTCACCGCCGCTGGCCCCAATGCTGTCGTCTTCGTCTATCTGGCGGGATATGGCCTGCAATATCAGGGCGACAACTATTTCGCCCCCGTGGACGCCCAGATTGCCAATGCCGCGGACGTGCCGGTTGAAACGCTCAGGCTCTCCGATTTCAGCAAGGCGCTCGCCGCCATCGACAATCGCGGCAGCATCGTCGTCCTGGATGGCGCGCGCGCCAATCCCTTCGTGGCCAACGGCCAGCCGCTTGCAGGCGGCCTTGCTCTCGTCGAGCCAGATGCCAACCAGCTGATCGCCTTCAATGCCACGCCCGGCACCGTCGCCCCGCCGGAAAACGGCCCCTATGGCGCCTATGCCCATGCGCTTGCCGAAACAATCCGGACCGGCGGTCTCCCGCTCGCAGACGTCTTCGACCGCACGCGCCTGAGGGTCGGCGAATTGACCAAGGGGGCGGAAGTGTCCTGGGATGCAGACAGGTTCAAGGCGCCTTTCGCCTTCTTCAATCGCGCACCCAACGCCCCGGCTGCAAACGTCCCAACCTACGACGCCGTCAGCATCCGCAACAAGCCGATCCGCGAATTCGACGAGCGAGACGCCTATTTCGCCGCGCTCTATCGCGACACGCTGGCCGGATACGAGGACTTCCTCGCCGCCTATCCGAACGACGCGATGGCAAGGCGCGTGCGCGCCATCGTCGCCGCCCGGCGCGAGGCCATCACATGGCGCGAGACGTGGATCGCCGACACGCCGCAGGCCTACTGGTCCTATCTGAGGCGCTATCCCCACGGTCCGCATCAATGGGATGCCCGTCGTCGTCTCGCGCATCTGGAAGCAGCGCTGGAGCCTCCGCCAACCTTCACGGTCATCCGGTATGACGTACCGCCACCACCTCCGACCGAAGTGGTCTTCGTGGATCGGCGCGTGCTTTATTTCGACGATGCCGATTTCGGCTACGCACCGCCACCGCCTGTCGTGTTCCTCGCCCCACCGCAGCGCGATTTCATCACGCTCCCGCCGCCTCCGCCGCCGGTCAGCGTCTATGTGCTGCCGACACCGGCCTATGTCCCGGTTCCCGCCTGGGTCGAGGCGCCCGCCTATGTGGAGCCGCCGCATGACAACATCATCTTCCGGAACATCCACAACACCGTCGTGAACAACACCGTTATCAACAACACGACGATCACCGAACCGGCCACGGCGCCGTCGCCTGAACCGCCGCCGGCAGGCGCTCCGGCAGGCGTACCGATGGGACAGAAGCTGGCAGCCACGGCCCTGGCGGCCGGTGCGGGTGCTGCAGCCATGCATGTCGCGCTGCCGCCATCGCTGCAGAGAAAAATGATGCATCAGCAGGCAACCGCGCCGGCCGCAACGTCGCAAGCCTCCCCGTCGGTGCCGGAGGGCCGGACCCCGGCCAGCATTTCCTCGACCAGCCACGCGCTTCCTGGCGCCGCCGGGCGGCCCCTGCCCGGCGGCGCCAGGATCGAGCAGCCGAACGGACCGGTTGACAACGCGGCGGCCAATGCTCACACGCTTCCAGGAGAAAACGGGAAGGCCCTGCCTCCGGTCGACAACATGCCGCCGGTGAAGGGCGATCACCGCCAGGAACCGCCGAGAGCGGCGACCCTGCAACAGGCGCCATCGCAGCAAACCGCCCCGACCGCGCCACGAGACGACCTCACGGCCGGGCACTCCAGGCGCTCGACGCCGGACATCATGGAAGTACCGGCACACAAGGAGGAGCACGCAAAGCCGCAGCCGCTTGACCAGCCCGACGCCATCGCCGCACCGTCAAGGCGTCAGCCGAAGCCTCCCGTGGCAGACCATCGCCCCGCGCAGCAGGCGCTGGCGCCCCAGCGAGTCGAGAATCCGCGGCCTGCACCACCACCGAAAATGGCGCACCAGGACATGAAGCCGATGCATGTCTCGGCACAGAAGCCTCCAAAGCCACCCAAGGCAGCAAAGCCGCCGAAGCCGCCGAAGCCGAAAAAGCCAAAGAAATGCCATGGGCACCATGGCTGCCAGTAACCCTCCAGGCGTCCGGTCGCCGACCGGGGGAGCGCCCTGATATCGGCGAAACGACAGACACGCTCGAACGTCTCTCCCGCCAGACGCTGGAGAGACGTCACCTTTTCGGGGTGACCGGCGGGAAACCCGGGGAGCGATCAGCGAAAGCGGAAAAGGTCGGCATCCGGATCGGACTTGCCGGCAATCATTTCCGATACGAAGCCTGTCCTTACGGGTTTCTGCCTTGTGCTTTGCCCTCATGACGCATGCGAGAAACAGGCGGTGGCGAGATGTTATCCGCCGCCGAACGGCAACGCCCCGTACGCGCGTGGTGGTCCGCAGATAACGGGAACCTCCCCAACGTTTCCAAACACGCATCGGACAAAGATGAAGCGGACTACGCAGGCGGGTCGGTTCAGGACTCGGCTGCTGTGAAATTTGAAGGCATTTGGTGGGCCCGGAGGGACTCGAACCCCCAACCAAGCGGTTATGAGCCGCCGGCTCTAACCATTGAGCTACAGGCCCTCGCCGACGCTTTGGGCGGCGGTGCGGCAGACAATGGCATCTGCAGCGCCGATCCGATTAAACGAATTCGCCTCTGGCGGCAAGCACTCGCCGCATTTGCCTCACAATCGCCAGACACATCTTTCGCCGGAAGGTGTTATGGTCGAGCCCGCGACTGGTGTTCTCGCCGACGACCCTTCCCGCACGACAAGGCGGCCCTGCCCCGGCTCGCATCAACTGGAGAACCTGGATGTTTCAGACACGCACGCTCATGAGCTCGCTCGCCATTGTGGCCCTGATTGCCGCCGCGCCCGCCTCCCGGGCGGCCGAGGAGAGTGGGAAGATTACTGTCACCGGCGAAGGCACGGTGGCGGCGGCCCCCGACATGGCCATCATCAATTTCGGCGTTCTGAAAACCGCTCCGACGGCACGCCAGGCTCTCGATGAGGCCAACAAGGCGCTGGCCGAAGCCATCTCCGGCCTGAAGAGCAAGGGCATCGAGGCACGCGACCTTCAGACCTCGGGCTTTTCCGTGTCGCCGCAATTCGATTACTCAGGCAAGAACGGAGCCGCGCCCAAGCTGACGGGCTATCAGGTGTCCAACATGCTGACCGTCAAGGTTCGCGATCTCGCCGCGCTCGGCAAGACGCTCGACGATGCGATTACCGACGGAATCAATTCGGGCGGATCGCTGAGCTTTGCCAACAGCAAGGAGAAGGATCTCGTGGCCGAGGCGCGCAAGGCCGCCGTGGCGGATGCGATGGCCAAGGCCAGGGCGCTGACCGAAGCCGCCGGAGTTTCGACCGGCGAGATACTCAACATATTTGAAGACAGTCAGGTCCAGCCGCCCGTCCCGATGGTCCGCATGGCCATGGCCAAACAATCGACAGACAGCGTGCCGGTGGAAGCCGGCGAAAGCGACTACCATGCGCGCGTGACCATGACTTTCGCGATAGACCAGAAGAAGCCCTGATATCGAAACGGAAAGCCCGGCGATCCGGCGCAATCCCTTTGGCATGAAATAGAACCGCCGCGCTCCATCAGGAACGCGGCGGCTTGATCCCGAAACAGGGAGAAATCGTCACAACGGCGGGCAGCCCGGTACGTTGGCGAACTGGATCTGGCGGATACGGCGCCCAGCCTGGCCTTCCACGACCACGCGGCGAGGTGTCACGCGCACAACCTCCGGATCTTCAAGGCCCATGCGCCAGGCGCGCCTGATCGCCTCTCGCTCGCTACAGCCATAGCCCGGCGGGGGCGGCGGCGGGCGGCGATAACCCGGCTCGTCATAGAACCGTCCAGGCGGCGGAGGTGGCGGACGCCGGTCTCCCGGGCCCGTATCAAATCCGAAATAGATGCCATCGGCCAATGCTGCGACAGGCGCAATCGAAATGCCCCCCACACCAACCATTGCCGCAAGTACGGCCCTCGTCAGGAACTGTTTCATTGTTTTCTTCTCCGTAAGAAACCTCAGCCGGCCTTCGCGCCGGAAAGACTTCGAATGACTGAATAACTACCCCCACCCGGATGAATGTTCCCCGAATCGTCTGTTCAGACGCCATTCATCTTTGTGAAACATTACCAGATACTCGGCGCATTGAGATATTTTTGAGGCGGCGGAGCGGCACAGAAAGCCGTTGCGCAAGAAAAAAGCAACGCTATGCTCCGGTGATCAGTATCGGGATGAACCATGTCGACAGCAGAGTTGATTGATCAGATCATGGCCGAAGAGGCCAGGCTCGTTTTCCGGGCGTTCAGTGAAGCGGAAGCACTGGAAATCGGCATGGCGCTTGTCGCAACGGCGCGCGTGGAGGGCGCCCCGGTTGTGATCGATATCCGCACGCCCGACAGAACACTGTTTCACGCAGCGCTCCCCGGTTCCGCGCCCGACAATGACGAATGGGCTCGCCGGAAATCGAATACGACCCTGCGCTATCACAAGTCATCGCTGGCATTTGGAGAAGCGATGCGGCAGAAGGGGCGCGTGCCCGGACCCGAGATCGGCGTCGACCAGATGAACTTCTCGCATCACGGCGGCAGCTTTCCCGTCCGCGTCGCCGGCACGGGCGTGGTCGCCGCCATTACCGTCTCGGGCCTGGCGCAGACGGAGGACCACGGAATGATCGTCAAGGTCCTGAAGGACTATCTGAAAGGCTGAACATCGTGCATGTGTTGAACCGGGTCGTGCTTTTTTCGCTTCTCGCCTTCGCCGCAACAGAAACCCCGCTCGCCGCGTCAGAGCAAAAGACGCATGCCGATGGCGCGAAGCCATCGTTCGATTGCTCGACCGCCAGCCACGCCATCGAAAAGCTGGTCTGCAACGACCGCGACCTGGCTGACCTGGACGTCAAGCTGGCCGGCGTCTTCGAAAGCGCGCTCAAGAAGGTCGAGGCCATGCCCAATACGGCGCCACAGATCCGGCATATGAAAGCCTACGAGCTGCGCTGGTCGCGCCAACGCAACGAATGCGCCAAAAGCAGCGACGCCAGGGAATGTACGGTGGAAAGCTACCGCGAGCGCATTGCCGACCTGCAGGCCCGCTTCTTTCTGGTGAAGAGCAAATCGCCGAGCGTCTATCTGTGCCGCAACAATCCGAAGAACGAGATGATCGTGACCTATTTGGAAAGCGATCCGGCGACGGTGCGGCTGGATAAGGCGGGCAAGACGACGATCACCTTCCAGGATGAAGATGAAGACGGAAAGCGTTTCACCAACGCCGACGGCGTCAGCTTCGAGACCGAAGGCGACATGGCGCTCGTGACCTGGCCGAAGGGCAACGAATTCGATTGCATCCTGCGAAAATGATGGTGCGCGGGCAGTGAACGCATTGCGCGCCGGGATCCAGATCGCAGCGCAGACATCATGAAGACGATCTTATACGCGGGGTGTGAGTGCCATCATCACGGCGCCTTCGCGGGCGCCGCGCCAAGGCGCGTCAGGACCTCGTCCGGTATGCCCATCTCGCGGATGATCAGCCTGTGATCCCTGAGGCCGCAGAGCTCTCGCTGCACGAAATAGGCCCACACAGCCTCGCCGGCCTGCGCAAGCGCCCTGTCCCGGTCCTCGCCGCCTGCCGCGGCCATGAGGACAGACAGCGCCTTTTCCACCTTTCGCCCCTGATACCCCAGCGACGATGCACTTTCGGACAAAGCCTCGGCTTCAAAATTCGACAGTGCGCCATCAAACAGGCCGCTACGGGAGAGACGCGCGAGTTCGCGGGGCATGCGTAAAGACATCTATGCTCTCCTTCCGTGTCAGTATGTCGGAAAACCCCGGGCGCGCCATTCCGACTTGGGGACGGGGTCGCCAACCTTGAAGGCAAACGATACGACCCGCGATGCATCAGGATCGACCTCGCATTGAAAGCTGATTTCATACCATGCGTTGCGCGTGCGAAAATAGGCTTTCGGAACGGCCAGGACATTGCCCTCCCGGGGCGCGGCGGAAGGCACGATCTCCGCCTGGTATCGCGGGGATCCGTGAATCAGCTGCTGGCCAAGCTCGGTCGCGCAAAGTTGCTTGATTCGCTCCGGCCGTGTCATGCCACCCATCGCCACAATGGCGGCACGGCCACCCAGATCGTTGGCAGAATAAATCTTGCGCGCCACCGTCATCTGCTGTTTCGCCTCGTTCGGCTTTGGCGTGGCGGCCTTCTCCTCGACCGGCTTGCCTGCAGCGGCGGTCGAGGCCGCATCCTGCTGATCGGGCGCCTTGAGAACATCCGGAACGCCCGGCGTGTCGTCCTTCGCCGGCTCCTTGGCAGCCTCCTCCGTAGCGGCCTTCGGCTCCGCAGCTTGCGGGGCATCCGGCTTCTTGTCCGTCAGATCGTCGGTTGTGTCCTTTTCACCCTCGGATGCACTGCCGTCCTGCTTGGCAGGGCCCTCATCCTTCTGGCCGAACTGAAAGACAGGCCGCAGCATGGGGATTGGCGGGTTGGTCGGTTGTTCGACCTTCGCCTCCTCCCTTTCGTCCTGGGGCGGTGAAGGCTCAGGCGGCTTCTCGGCAGCCTTCGCCTCCGGCTTCTTCTCCTCCTCCGGCGGCTTTGGCGCGTCCTTGTCCTGGACGATGTCCACCTTCACCGCCTCGTCCTTCTGCGGCTGCGGGCTCGTTTCGGGCAGCCTCAGGAAAAGCAAGGCCGCAATAACGGCATGCAGAACAGCGGAGCCCGCAAAAGCCCACCCCTTCCCGCGTTTCGGAACGTTCTGCACATCATCCATCTGTCCTATGTAGGTGGGAATCAGCGCGGGATCGAGAGGAGAAAACCAAATGGGGCTTCTCCAAATGAAAAGGCCCAGAACCTGCGTCCCGGGCCTCTGGATGTCCATGTGAAAAGCGTCAGCTGTCCAGGAACGACCGCAGCTTGCGGCTCCGGCTCGGATGCTTGAGCTTGCGCAGGGCCTTGGCTTCGATCTGGCGGATACGTTCGCGGGTGACCGAGAACTGCTGACCGACCTCTTCGAGCGTGTGGTCGGTGTTCATGCCAATGCCGAAGCGCATGCGCAGTACACGCTCTTCGCGCGGAGTGAGCGAGGCGAGAACGCGGGTCGTCGTCTCGCGCAGGTTCGCCTGGATGGCGGCGTCGATCGGCAGAAGCGCGTTCTTGTCCTCGATGAAGTCGCCGAGATGGCTGTCCTCTTCATCGCCGACCGGCGTTTCGAGCGAGATCGGCTCCTTGGCAATCTTCAGAACCTTGCGCACCTTTTCAAGCGGCATGGCGAGCTTTTCGGCCAGTTCTTCCGGCGTCGGCTCGCGGCCGATTTCGTGCAGCATCTGGCGCGACGTGCGAACGATCTTGTTGATCGTTTCGATCATGTGCACCGGAATGCGGATCGTGCGGGCCTGGTCGGCGATCGAGCGGGTGATCGCCTGCCGGATCCACCACGTTGCATAGGTGGAGAACTTGTAGCCGCGGCGATACTCGAACTTGTCGACCGCCTTCATCAGGCCGATATTGCCTTCCTGGATGAGATCGAGGAACTGCAGGCCGCGATTCGTGTACTTCTTGGCGATCGAGATCACGAGACGAAGGTTGGCTTCCACCATTTCCTTCTTCGCGATGCGGGCCTCGCGCTCGCCCTTCTGAACCATGTGCACGATGCGGCGGAATTCCGTGACCGAGATGCCGGTTTCCGTGGCAAGGTTCTGGATTTCGGAGCGCAGGTCCCGGATCGCGTTGTTTTCCTCGCGAGCAAATTCCTTCCAGCCCTTGGAGGCCAGATTGGCGATGGACTTCATCCAGTTCGGATCAAGTTCGGCACCATGATAATGCTCCAGGAAGCTGTCGCGCTTGACGCCGTAGGACTCAGCCAGACGCAGCAACTTGCCCTCGTTCTGTACGAGACGCTTGTTGATGTCGTAAAGCTGTTCAACCAGCGCATCGATACGATTCTGGTTGAGCGACAGCGACTTCACCGCCGTGATCAGCTCGTCCTTAAGCTCCTTGTAGCGACGCTCCTGCGCAGACGACAGCGATGCGGTCGCGGCAAGGCGCGCTTCCACCTGCTGGTCCTGCAGCTTGCGCAGCTTCTTGTAGGTCTCGGCGATCAGGTCCAGCGTCTGCATGACCTGCGGACGCAGCTCGGCTTCCATCGCGGCCAGAGAAAGGTTGGACTCGTCTTCGTCTTCTTCCTCTTCCTCCGGAGCCAGGCCCTCGCCGCCGACATTGGTGATGTCGTCGTCGTTGGCAGCCGAACGGGCACGCTTGGCCTTGTCCTTCTCTTCCGCAGCCTTGCGGTCCGCCTCGATCTTCTCGGGGCTCTGGAACTGCGGGGCGGCCTTGGCTTCCGGACCGGAATAGGTCGTTTCGAGGTCGATGATTTCGCGCAGCAGCGTTGCGCCATCATTCAATTCGTCGCGCCAGATGATGATGGCCTGGAAGGTCAGCGGGCTTTCGCAAAGCCCCTGGATCATCGTTTCGCGGCCGGCCTCGATGCGCTTGGCAATCGCGATTTCGCCTTCGCGCGACAGAAGCTCGACCGAGCCCATTTCGCGAAGATACATGCGAACCGGATCGTCCGTGCGGTCGGTCGGCTCCTTCTTCTTGGCTGTAGCCAGCGCCGTGCTCGCCGAGGAGGCCACGAGACCGCCCTCGCCGTCTTCGTCGTCATCGGAAGCAGCGTTGTTGGCGTTCTCGTCGACTTCTTCGTCTTCAACAACATTGATGCCCATGTCGGAGAGCATCGCCAGAATGTCCTCGATCTGTTCCGAGCTGACTTCCTCGGAAGGCAGAACGGAGTTCAGCTCGTCCATCGTGACATAGCCGCGCTTCTTGGCGACCTTAATCATCTTCTTGACGGCGTCATCCGAAAGATCGAGAAGCGGACCATCTGTTGCGCCTTCGCGTTCAGATTCGGCTTCTTCGTTCTCTTTGGCTTTCGTTACCATGTATCCGTCGCTTTCCTGTCACGTCTCAATCCGCCAAGCCTGACGAGAGGCTGACACAACGGCTCTTGAAAGCGTCGCGTCGCACCCGTATGTGTCTGAGCTAGCGGAAGACCATTAAATCCTGATTAACCACGAAGGCCTTCTTCTCGCGGCAGCCGGTTCGGCGCATACGCAGGATGCGGGCATTCAAGTTGATTGACCAATACCACCATTTTCGATCCCGAAGGTGATTCCCACAATTTTCCGGGCAGTCAAGCATTTTGCCGGAAAAATCTGAAAAAACACCAAAAGCGCGAGAATCAAGACGTTTCGGGACAGTCTCACCTATTTGGGGATCGAACGGGAAATTTCAAGTCGCGGGAAAATCCGCGAATCATTTCAACTGCCGACTGCGGGACCCTTGACCCGTCCGGAGAGAACACCGAACCCATCGATGATGGCTTCCTGGTTTTCCAGTCGCGCAGCCTCGGTCTGCACCTCACGCAACGCCTGCATCAGAGCGTCGATGTTCCGGTCGTCATCCCGTTCGATCGCGTCGGCGATCTCGCGCTCCAGCTCCCCGATCTGCTGTCGCAAGACGCGCGTGCGCTGATGCAGCGCCAGAACCTGCAGGAACGCCTCGCGCGCGTCCTCCGAGGCCGCCTGCTCGGTCGCCGTCCAGAGCCGCGCATTGCGCACCTGCTGGTCGAGAAGCTTGAGAAGCGTGGAGAAGCCTTGCGCCTCAAGGCTGGCGATCAGTGTCTCGCGGCTGAACTTCTGTGAACCCGCCATGGCCGCCTCCGAAAGCACGGCCGAACGCAGTTTCTGCACATCGCGGTTTTCGAAATCGAGGTCGGCGATATGGTCATACTCGTCGATCAGGATCTGCGGATGGTTGACGATGGTCAGCGCCAGCACGGCCTCGCGTAGAGTCGGCACGTCCTGATGCCCCCGCACCATGCCTGAGCGCGCCAGACTATCCGAAATACCGCCCCCGCGACTGCTGGCAATGGAACCGCGCTGTCCGCCGCCAGCTTTCTGAAATCCGCCACCGCTGCGTCCATTTCCACCCGAACGCCAATTGCCACCCTCGCGCTGCTGCGGCTGGAAGAAGGCGTTCAGCTTCTCGCGCATCGCCTGCTGGTAATGCCGGCGCACGGTCTCGTCCGCGATCACATTGGTGATCTGCCTGAGCCGCGCCTCCAGTTCTGCGCGTTTTTCCGGCGTTGAGAAACTCCCGGACTGGGATTCCCGCGTCCAGATCATTTCGGCCAGCGGCTTGGCCTGCGCCATCACCCGGTCGAACGGCGCACGACCGTCATGCTTGACGAGATCATCAGGGTCTTTCCCGTCAGGCAGAAGTGCGAAGGAGACTGACTTGCCCGGGCCGATCAGCGGCAAGGCCAGATCGGCGGCGCGGTAGGCCGCGCGCAGGCCTGCGCCGTCACCATCGAAGCACAGCACCGGCTCCGGCGTCATCTTCCAGAGCAGCCCAAGCTGGTTTTCGGTGAGCGCGGTGCCCAGCGGCGCCACGGCATTCTCGATGCCCGCCTGATGGAGCGCGATCACGTCCATATAGCCCTCGACCGCAATCACGGTCGTTGCGCCATTTGCACCCTGCATCGCCCGCCGCGCGCGGGCGAAATTGTAGAGCACGTCGCCCTTGTGGAAGAGCTCCGTGTCATTGGAATTGAGATATTTCGCCATCGCATCCGGCGACATGGCGCGTCCGCCAAAGGCAATCACCCGCTCGCGGGAACTCAGGATCGGGAACATGATGCGGTCGCGGAAGCGGTCGTAGGAGACAGGAATGTCCGGCCCGTAAACGACCAGCCCGCAGGCCTCGATCTGCTCCTTCGGAATGCCCTTCCCCGCCAGATGCTCCTTCAGCGCGTTGCGGCTTTCCGATGCGTAGCCGAGACGAAATGTTTCGATCGTCCGCCCCGTCAGCCCACGATCGCGCAGATAAGCCCGCGCCTTGGCGCCGTTGGCGCTTTGCAACTGGTCCTGGAAGAAGGCTGTCGCCAGTTCCATGACATCCATCAGCGTCGTGCGCTGCTCATCGCGCCGCGCTGCTTCCGCATCGGGCTGCGGCATCGGAACGCCGGCGAGCCCCGCGATCTGCTCGACCGCTTCCGGGAAACTGATGCCTTCAAGGTCCGTCAGGAAGCGGAAATGATCGCCCGTCACCCCACAGCCAAAGCAATGGTAACGCCCCTTGCGATCCTCGCAGTGAAAGCTCGGCGTCTTCTCGCCATGGAACGGGCAGCAACCCCAGTAGTCGCCCCGCGCCGCATTCGTCTTCTTGCGATCCCATGCAACACGACGCCCGATCACCGCCGAAATCGGCACGCGATCGCGTATCTCGTCGAGAAAGCCTTGGGAAAAGCGCATGGAAACCTCTGGTCTAAGATTTGGGTATAGATAGGATCACCCGCAAGCGCCAGCCGTTTACAAGGTCATGCCCATGATCCACAGACTTGACATTAAATACAGATGTATATACAAATTTTGCAGAAGCGCAGGAGTGCTTGGCCCCTTCCTGAGGAACCGAGCAAATGCGCATTGAAACTCAACCGCTGACATCATTCACTTGGGACGAACAGAAGCGCCTCGCCAATATCGATAAACATGGTATCGACTTTGAAGATGCTGCCGTCGCTTTGCAGAGGCCGCGTATTGAACGGTCGTCGGATCGAAATGGCGAAGTGCGCGTCCTCGCAATATGCCCGGATACGAACCACCTGATTGCGGTGGTCTACACTATGAGGGGCTCGATTTGCCGGATTATCTCGGCGCGTCGTGCCAGAAAAAATGAGCAAGCACTCTACAACACATATTACTATTGATGAAATTTTGGCGAAGCGCACCCGAGGCGAGAAAAGCCTCACCGACTGGGCCCGCGTCGATGCCATGACCGACGAGGATATCGAACGCGCGATGCGCGACGATCCCGATTGGGCGGAATTCATGGATATCGACTGGTCCAACGCCGAATGGGTTATCCCCGTCACGAAAAAATCGATCTCGATCAGGCTCGACGAAGACGTCATCGATTTCTTCAAGGCGAGTGGCAAGGGCTATCAGACCCGTATCAACGCCGTGCTCCGGCACTACATGAAGGAACAGGAACGCAAGCAGCGATGACGCGTGCACTGAACAATGTCATTGCCATTGTTCGCCTTTTCAGAACGATTTATCCATTCCGCGTGATCTATGCGGGCAAGCGCAGCTGGAGCATACAGTCTCCAACGTAACCGCAGGATCACCCCCATGGCCTCCTCCTTTGACATCACCCGCCGCGCCGCCCTCCACGTGCTTGGCGCAGCCCCGATCCTCCTTGGAGCAGCCGCTCCCTCCATGGCCGCGCCGCTGAAACCCTCTTTCGCGGTCAGTACACCCATCCACATCAACTCGGTGACGCTGCGCGTGCGCGACATGGCGGTCATGACGGCATTCTACAATCAGGTCCTGGGCCTTGCCATTCTGGCATCCGATGGGGATCGCACCGTGCTGGGCGCCGACGGCGTGGTTCTGGTCACGCTGCTCAACAAGCCGAACGACGCTCCCGACGACCCGTCGACCGCCGGTCTCTATCACACCGCCTTCCTCATGCCGGACCGCAAGGAACTTGGCCGCTGGCTGATCACGGCCTATGTCAACGGCGTTCCCTTTACCGGCTTTGCCGACCACTCGGTGTCGGAAGCCCTCTATCTCGATGATCCGGAAGGAAACGGCGTCGAGGTTTATGCCGACCGGCCGCAGGCAGGCTGGACGTGGAAGTCCGACGGGCAGGTAAAAATGGGAACGGACGAACTGAATATCGATGACCTGGTCGCAGGACTGCCCCGGGATGGCAAACTGCCCTACACGGCGCCCTCCGGCTTCCGCATCGGCCATGTCCATATGCGCGTCGGAGATACGGCGCTCGCGCGCGACTTCTATGTCAAGGCAACCGGTCTCGACATGACGGCCCTCATTGCGAATGAAAGCGCCGCCTTCTTCTCGAATGGCCGATATCATCATCATATCGGCTCCAACGTGTGGCAGTCACGTGGCGCCGGCAAGCGTCTCGGCAACATGTCCGGTCTTGAAACGGCTGCCTTCACGGTTGCGCCAGACCTGATGGACGGCCTGCGCTTGCGGCTGAAGAACCATGGAACCGACTTGAAAGAAGAGGGCAGCGCACTCGTCGCGCTCGATCCGTGGGACACGCCGATCAGGTTTGTTCCCGCCGCCTGAGCGGGCGCCTGAAACGATTCTCGGACGCGAAAACCGCTTGCGGCGGCGCAAGACCAGTGGGATAAAGTCACGTTGAATCAAAGTCCAGACGGAGACCGCCACTTGATGCGTTTCGCCATGATCGCCGCCGCTGTTGTGTTGACGGGTTTCCATGCCCAGGCCGAGGATGTGAAGTTCGCGCCGACGGATAGCAAAAAGCCCTATCTCTTCGACGCGCTGAAGGACAAGTCTCTCCGTGGCCCTATCGTCTCGCTGGTCATCCATGAAGAGATGCCCCATTGGGCAAAGGGCATTATCAAGAACCGCAACTACACGGCGCAGCCGGTTCTGACAACGATCACGCCCCTTCCAGGCACAGAGGTCTACAATGCCTGCGAGGCGCATTACTGCAGCGAGAACCGCATCTCGATTCTCGTGACCCCGCATCGGCATCATGCCTACGCGCTGCTCAAGGAGGGCAAGACGCTACGCTTCATCGGCAAGCCGAAGCCACAGCAACAGGCCATTCTCAGCGCCGCCATGGCGAAATAAGATCAGGACGCGTTGTCGGGGACAGTGGAACGTCCTCTCCCCGACGCAGACGTGCAGCGCCTCTTATTTCAACAGATCCTTCAGGATCGCCGAAGCCCTGGCGAAATCCATCTGGCCCGGATAGCGCTCTTTCAGAAGCGCCACGCACTTGCCCATGTCGCGCAGGCCGGAAGCCCCGGTTTCGGCAATCACGTCGACACAGATTTCCCGCACCTTCTCGTCCGAAAGCTGCTCCGGCATGAAGCTGCGGATGATCTCCATCTCCTCGCGTTCCTGATCGGCGAGATCGGCGCGGCCGTTTTCCGCATAGATCTTCGTCGATTCCTCGCGCTGCTTGATCATCTTGGCAAGCACCTGCAGGATATCCTCGTCGCTGATCTGCTCGTGGCCCGGCGCGCGCGTCGCGATATCGCGATCCTTGATGGCAGCCAGGATGAGGCGAACGGTGGCGAGCCGCCTCGTGTCCTTGGCCTTCATGGCATCCTTCATGGCTTGTGAGAGCGTGTCGCGCATCGAATTCTTCCTCGTAAGTCGCTATGAAAGGCAGATTTTCCGGTTGCTCTCATGGCATCCGGAGCCCCTGTCGCATCACGGCATTTTTCGGATTTCAGTGCGCCGTACTTATGCGCTCACATGCCACCAATCAAACAAAATGAATAATCCATTGAAAAGACTGTCCTTTTAAAACGGGGAATCGTCCTGCCAAAGGTTGACCCGGAGGGAGCGCGACACTATTTTCCCGGCCTTAGCACACAGACAGATGGATTTCGCATCCGCGGCGCAGGCAACTGCGAGCCGCGCCCTTGCCGCGAACCCGTCAAACCGCCGGAGAAAAGCCATGGCCACCGCCCCCTGGACGACTGAAAAGCCCACCGCCCTTCTGGTTCTTGCCGACGGAACGGTCATCGAAGGCAAGGGTATCGGCGCAACCGGCCATGTCCAGGCCGAAGTCGTGTTCAACACGGCGCTGACCGGCTACGAGGAAATCCTGACGGATCCCTCCTATCTCGGCCAGATCGTCACCTTCACCTTCCCGCATATCGGCAATGTCGGTACCAATGACGAAGACATCGAAGACCTGACGCCCGCCGCCCGCAAGGGCGCTGTCGGCGTCATCTTCAAGGCCGATATCACCGACCCGTCGAACTACCGCGCAGTCAAGCATCTCGACCAGTGGCTCAAGGCCCGTGGCGTCATCGGCCTCTGCGGCGTCGACACCCGCGCGCTCACCGCCTGGATCCGCGAGAATGGCGCGCCGAACGCCGTCATCGCCCACGATCCCTCTGGCAACTTCGACATCGAAGCCCTGAAGAAGGATGCCAAGGCCTGGAGCGGGCTGCTCGACCTCGACCTCGCCATTGAAGCGACCTCCGGCCAGTCCTCGCGTTGGAACGAACGCCCGTGGGTCTGGAACGAAGGAACCAGCGAACTTGGCGAGAAAGACGCCCGCTACCACATCGTCGCCATCGATTACGGCGTGAAGCGCAACATCCTGCGCCTCTTCGCCGGCCTCGACTGCCGCGTGACCATCGTTCCTGCAAAGACCTCGGCCGAAGACATTCTCGCACTGAACCCGGACGGCATCTTCCTGTCCAACGGCCCGGGCGACCCGGCCGCGACAGGCGTCTATTCGGTGCCGGTCATCCGCAAGCTGGTCGACAGCGGCATCCCGCTCTTCGGTATTTGTCTGGGCCACCAGATGCTCGCCCTGGCGCTCGGTGCCGAGACCGAGAAGATGCATCAGGGCCATCATGGCGCGAACCACCCGGTCAAGGACTACACGACCGGCAAGGTGGAGATCGTCTCGATGAACCATGGCTTCGCAGTCGCCTCGAAGTCCCTGCCGGAAGGCGTTGAGGAGACTCATGTTTCGCTTTTCGACGGCACCAATTGCGGCATCCGCGTTGTCGGCAAGCCTGTCTTCTCGGTGCAGCACCACCCGGAAGCCTCGCCTGGCCCGCAGGACAGCCACTACCTCTTCCGCCGCTTCATCAACCTTGTGCGCGAGCGCAAGGGCGAGCCGGCGCTGAACGAACGCAGCGCCGCCTGACAACAAAAAGGGCCGTGCATCATCTCGATGCACGGCCTTCTTCTTTGACAGCGATAGAACGCCGTTAAGCGTTTTCAGGCGAGCCGGTTGCGGCTTGCGAGATAGTAGAAGCGTCCGTTGAGCGCAATGGAAGCCGCCGCCAATCCCAGCATGAAGCCATACCAGATGCCGATCCCGCCGAAACCGAGCGGAAAGGCTAGCACATAGGCGCTGGTGAAGCCGATGCCCCAATAGCTGGCGATCGCCAAGACCATCGGTACCGTCGAATCCTTCAGACCGCGGGCCAGGCCCGCCCCGATGGCCTGCAGCCCATCAAAGAGCTGGAATGCGCCGGCGACGATGATGAACGGGCCGGCCGTTGCGATCAGCTCAGCCGCATTGCTTGAAGCCGGATCAACGAAAAGCCGCGCAAGCGATTCTCGCTCCACGATAAAAAGGATGCAGCTTATCACGGCGAAACCCGTCGCGAGCAGGACAGCCGCGCCGCCTGCCCGCATGACCTCAACGCGCTGGCCGGCACCCGCCGCAAGGCCGACTCGCACCGTCGCCGCCTGTGCGAGACCGAGCGGAACCATGAAGGACATGGAGGCAAACTGCAGCGCGATGCCATGGGCGGCAAGCTCCACCGTGCCGATCCAACCCATCATGAGGGAGGCGACCGTGAAGAGACTGACTTCCGCAAGAACCATGAGGCCGACCGGAATCCCCAGCCGCACAACCTCGCCAAGCGCCTGCCAGTCCGGACGCCAGAACCGGGTGAAGAGGCCATAGGCTGCCAGCATGGGAACGCGCTCGATATAGACCACGGCCGCCAGGAACCCGAACAGATTGACCCCAGCCGCCACATACGCCGCCGCATGCATTCCGAAGGCAGGCATGCCGAAATGCCCGAGCACGAAGATATAGGCGAAGACGGCATTGAGTACGAGAACGGCAACCGTGACGTAAAGAATGATCGAGGCTCGCTTGAGCGCGCTGAGGAAGGACCGCAGCACCATGAACTGAAGCGCTGGAATAATGCCGAAGCCCGCAATGTGCAGATAAGAGGCCGCATAGGCCGCCACATCCGGCTTCTGGCCCAGCGCCAAAAGGATCGGCTCCGAATAGAGAAAGATCGGAATGCTGACGAGCGAGAAGGCCAGCGACGCCCACATGCCCATGCGGATGGACCGCCTCACACCGCGCTCATCGCCGATCGCCAATGCATGCGTCGCCAGCGGGATAGCCGCTGTCGAAAAACCGCTGCCCAGAATGAAGACGGTGAAGAAGAACTGCGAGGCGAGCACGATCGCCGCGAGTTCCACCGTCCCCAGATGGCTGATGATGAGCACATCCGTCGTGTTGATCGCCAGCTGCGCGATTTGCGCACCGATCAGCGGAGCACCGAGCAACGCCGTATCCGCCAGATGCCGGCCCCAGGAGCCGCCTGTTTTCAATGCCTGTTCCATATCGATTCTCTGGCGCTTTATCTTAGCCGCCGGTCAGGAAAGCGCCAAAAGCATCCCGGCAGTAATCAATTTGCGCGGGAACCTAGCCTAAAAAAGTGGCAAATGGCAGCCCGGAAAAGTACCGCGTTGATCAAATTTCTTGATGGAGCGCAAACGCGGGCGAATGGGACAGACCCGTCCGCCCGCTTCCCGAACGCTCAGATCGGGCCGCTGAACGTATCGCAGGCCGAAAGCTTGCCCGTGTCGAAGCCGCGCTGGAACCACTTCATGCGCTGCGCCGAGGTGCCATGCGTGAAGCTGTCGGGGACGACATAGCCCTGCCCCTGCTTCTGCAGGGCATCGTCGCCGATCTGGTGGGCGGCATTCAGCGCCTCTTCAAGATCACCCGACTGCAGGATGCCCTTCTGCTGCGTGAACTTGCCCCAGATCCCGGCAAAGCAATCCGCCTGCAGCTCGACGCGCACCGACATGGCATTCGCTTGCGTCTCGCTCATCTTGGCGCGCGCCTGGTTGAACTTCGGCAGGATGCCGAGAAGGTTCTGCACATGATGGCCGACCTCATGCGCGATCACATAGGCATCAGCAAAGTCGCCGCCGGCCTTGAACTTCTGCTGCATCTCTCGGAAGAAATCCGTGTCGAGATAGACCTTGTGGTCCGAGGGACAATAGAACGGCCCGACGGCGGAATTGGCCTCGCCGCAAGCCGATCGCCATTGGCCCGAATACATGACCAGCTTCGGCCGCTCATAAGTCTTGCCCATGGATTCGAAAATGCCGGTCCAGGTGTCTTCCGTATCGGCCAGAACCTGCGAAACGAATTTCTTCATATCGTCGTTCTGCGCGGTGCTGTTGCCGTTCGTCTGCGACTGGCTGTAGCTCGACCCGACCTGCCCGCCCGGCTCCCCTGAGAGGATCTGCAGGAGATCAACCCCGAAGAAGAGCTTCAGCACAAAATAGATGACCGCGAAGATGATGATCGTGCGAAAGGAAAAACCGCCCAGCGGAATTCCGCCCGGGATGTTGAAACCGCCTCCACGCCCAATTGGGCCACCATCGGACTGGCCGCGCACGTCCTCGATATTGTCGGATTCCCGGCGTCCGTTCAGATCCATAGCGTGCCCCTCTCAACCGCTGACTTCACTCTTCTATCCGAATTCAGCGGCGCGGCAAATCTAAGGCAGTGAGATCAACTCACCTTTTCGGCGGCCCGTTGATAAGCGGGCCTGGTCTTGATGGCATGAAGCCAGGAATTGATGGCCCGGTAATTCGGCCCGAGCCCCGCGCGGGTGATTGCCGCCTCGACCGGAAAGCTCATGATGATGTCTGCAGCAGAAAATTCCGAGCCGGCAAACCAGCCGTTTTCGGAAAGCTCCGCCTCCCAGAGTTCGGCATTGTCCTTCAACTGGGGGTCCAGCATGCGGCCCATGATGCCATTGCTGATCGCCTTGGCGAAAGGCTTCATGAAGAATGGAACCTGGCGCGGAATCATGCCGAAAATCAGCTTCATCACGAGAAGCGGCATGGCCGAACCTTCGGCATAATGCAGCCAGTAGGTATAGGCGAGACGCTCCGGCGTGCCGGCAGCCGGAACGAGCCCTTTCGGATCGTATTTGGCGAGGAGATATTCGAAGATTGCGCCACTCTCGGCGATGACCAGCCCGTCATCCTCAAGAACCGGCGATTTTCCGAGCGGGTGCACCTTCTTCAATTCGGCCGGCGCGCGATAATCGGGACCTCGCATGTAGAACTTGATCTCATAGTCGAGGCCAAGCTCCTCCATGAGCCAGATCAGCCGGTGGGCGCGCGAATTGTTGAGGTAATGGACGATCAGCACATGTTTCTCCGTCAGGCATTTTCAGTCGTTCGAACATTGCGGGCGCGGCGCGGCACGGACCTGAACCGCGTGACATAAACCGTATAGGCATAACCCAGCGCCACGACCACCCCCGCGGCGATGATCGAATGCCTGACCTGTTCCGGCGTCGAACCGGCAGAACCGCCCAGGAGCATCTCGTTCATCAGCCGGCCGGGCCAGAACGTGAAGAGACCCGCCCCGAATATGCCGCCGATATAGGCACTGATCAGGGCCGTTTTATGCGCCCGGACATTGCCGCGACGAATATGCCAGATCGCCAGACCGCAAGAGGTGATTACGACAACGGACAGGATATGGATCGGACTGAAGTCGCCCCAGACCCTGATCTGGTGAATGAAGAATGTCGAAAGCGCCGTGAGCACCATCAAGCTCATCCAGATCCGGCCAAGCAGCTTGTGGCGCGGTGTCCCCTTTCGGGTCAGGAGCACATAGGCGCCGAGGAATGCGGCCGGCATAACGGTCAGAACGTGAAACTGTACGGCGAAAGATGCATCAAGAAATGGCTGCAGGTTCATTTGGCTTGCTCCGGGGGGATTGCAACTGGCCTCTGCTTCGTCCAATTGTTTCCGCCGATCAAATCCGTCTACGCATACTGAGGGGGCCGATACGTGAACGGTGGCAAATTGCATTCCGCGCGTCGCGAACTGCAGGACTTCGCAGGTTCCAGAAACTTCTGGATCGTGCTTGCCGCCATTGTCCTGCTCTTCACCGCCATAGGCCCTTTCGGCACGGGCGATCACATGGGCATACTGCCCCGTTTCGGCTTCTGGCTCGTGAACCTCTTCGTCAGCACCTGGGTCGCGATCGCGATCGTGGTCTTCTGTGAACTCTATCTCGATCGGCTGATCGTCGCGCCCTTCCCGCGCATGCTGGTAGGCGCGTTGCTGTCATGCCCGGTCATCGGCCTGACGACCACACTGATCGTCTATTCCTGGCGCGGACCGGAACCGTCCTGGCCGACCTATCTGGAAAACACGGCGCAGGCCCTCCCGATCGCAATCGTCTTCACGCTGATCTTCTGGGCCTCGATGCGCCATGAGAAGCAGATCCGCCTGGTCGCCGAAACCGGTACATTTGGCGCCACCGCACATGTCACGACAGAGGCAGAGGCCGCCCAGCCGATACAGGCACAGACCGCCACTCCGGAACCGCCTCCGATGCTCTCCCGCCTGAAGCCGGAGAACCGGGGCCCGATCCTGCGCCTTTCAGCGGAAGACCATTATACGCTGACCATCACCAGCCGCGGCAGGGAGCTCATCCTGATCCGATTTTCCGATGCGCTTTCCGAACTGGGCGACACCGCCGGCGCACAGATCCATCGCTCGCACTGGATCGCCCGTGCCGCCTTCGAGGCGCTGATCACGAAGGAAGGCAAGCTGCTGGCACGCCTGAAGGACGGGACGGAACTCCCCGTCAGCCGCAGCTTTGCCGGCGAAGTGAAGATGAAGGTCGCGAACTGGACCTGCGATTGACCCTGAGGGAAATGCGGTCAGGCCGCCTTCGGTCGCGCCAGCCAGATGCCGCAGAGTATGATCAGGCCTCCGCCAGCCTGCAGCAATGACACCGGTTCATCGAGCAGGATCCAGGCGATGATCGCTGCAGCAATCGCCTCGATGAAGATCACCAACGAAGAAAAGACCGTTGGCAGACGACCGAGCGCGATGGAAAGCAGGCCCTGCCCGCCGGCGTGGCTGACAAAGGCCAGCGTCAGCAGGATACCCCAGCCATAGCCGCTCTTCGGCAGGATATGCGGTTCCATGACAAAGGCGACGACAAACAGAAGCGCCGCCGTGATCAGGCTCATCTCGAAGGTCACGCGCGCCGCGCCGCTCTTGACGCGGGCCGCGCCGACGGCGAGAAAATAAAGGCCGAAGAAGACGCCTGTCACGATCCCCATCGCATCACCCAACGCATGGGCCGGGTTGAAGGCGAGGCTCTCGGCGACAAGCGCCGCTCCGCCGACGAGGCAGAGGCCAAGCCCGACCAGCGTCATGCGACTGACACGCTGGCGAAGGATCAACCACCCGAAAATCACCACCCACAGCGGCGCCATCGTGGCAAAGAACGTGCCGTTGGCGATGCTCGTATGCATGACGGTCAGGTGCCAGAAAAAGAGATCGCCCGTAAAGGCAAGGCCGGCCAGAACGGTACCCAGCGGAAATCGCGCGCCCGGCACGCCCGGCCGCTGCCGCTCTTCCTGCCACATCCAGAACCACAGGACCGGCAAGGCGAGGAAAACCCGCCAGAACGCGCTCGCGAACGGCCCGACATCGGCGAGCCGAACCAGCGACGGCGAAATGCTCATCGCCAGCGCCGCAGCGATCATCGCGACAAGTCCGAGCGCGAATCCCTCCGGTCGCCCCGCCACGGGTGAGATGGCAGGAGTTTCATGCTTCGGAGAAGCGTCGAGTGTCATGGGCGCGGGCTTTCGGGAATACGATCTCGCGCCTTCTGACAGAAACGCGCGCGCATTGAAACGTCTTTTTCAACAGGTCCCTCGCGCCGGTCGCGCGCGATTGGCAAACCTGCTCACACGTCAGAGGCCTTGGCCCTCTGTTCGAACTCTTCGACAAACTTCAGATAAAGCCGCCCAAAATGGGCGATATCTTCCGGACTCCAGTCCGCGACAATGGATTCGATCAGGTCGCGCTTGACCCCCTGCGCCTCCCGGAAATAGGCGCGCGCCTTGTCGGTCACTTCCACCACGGCACGGCGCGCATCGGCCTGGGAGACCGAACGGACCAAAAATCCCCCCTGAACCAGTTCGGCGATCAGCCGGCTGCTGCGGGAAGGATCGACACGCATCATGTCGGCAACCGCCCCCACCGTAACCTCGCCGCCTTCCGATATGCGCCGCACCGCCTCGATCACATCGAGATGCGACAATTCCAGCGTCAGCGACGCCCGCTTCATGGCCAGGCGCCCGATAATGCGCCGGCCAATCATGAGGCGCATTCGGGACATGGCTTGGGATATAAGGCTGATATCGGCTTCGGTGCCGGGTGTGTCACCCGCCGTCAGGCGTTCGGATCTGGCTTTCATGGCGATAAAAATCTCCTCCTCATCCCAGCCGACATAGCGAATTTATTTGCATTTGTCACGCATATGAATTTGACATTTGTTTGCTGGAAGCACATAAACGCGGAACTTTCCGTCAGTCACTCCCGTCGAGTTTTCTCTGCCATGCACAACCGCCTGCAAGACGCCGGTACAGAGGCGCCAATACATCATGAAACACCGTTGGGGCTAGATCACAAGCGCCGCCTCATCGTTTTCGCCTTCCTGCTGACAGGCGTCTTCATGGCGACTCTCGACAACCAGATCGTAGCGACCGCTTTGCCGACCATCGTGGGAGAATTCGGCCAGCTGGAGCGCTTCGGCTGGGTTGGTTCCGCCTACCTCCTCGCCTCCAGTGCTGTCATGCCCCTCTACGGCAAGCTTGGCGATCTGTTCGGCCGCAAATATGTGATGATGGCCGCCCTGTTCATCTTCACGCTCGGCTCCGCCACCTGCGGCCTCGCCGTTTCGATGGACACGCTGATTGCCGCACGCGTCCTGCAGGCTCTCGGCGGCGGCGGCATCATGGTATCGATCTTCTCCATCAATGCCGATCTGTTCGAGCCGCGCGAGCGCGCGAAGTACCAGAGCTATTCGAGCCTCATGCTGATGCTATCGGGCGCGGTCGGACCCGCTCTCGGCGGCCTCATGAGCGATCTTTTCGGCTGGCGTTCGATCTTCCTGATCAACCTGCCTATCGGCATCGTCGTACTCCTCGGCATCGGCGCGATGCTGCCCTACAAGCGGCCGCATCGCAAACCGAAGATCGACTATGTCGGCGCGATCCTGCTGGCGGCCGCCATCGCAAGTTTCGTGCTCTGGGCCGACAGTTCGGAACTGTTCGGAGGCCTGTTCGCACCGCAAAGTCTGGCGATCCTGGGCATCGGCGCGCTCTGCATCGTGCTCTGGATCCAGGTGGAGAAGCGCGTCGCCGAACCGGTCGTGCCGCTCAGCCTGTTCTCGAAGTCGACGGTCAACCTGTTGCTGATCTTTTCCATGGCCAGCGGCGCGATCGGCATCGGCCTCTCGACCTATTTCGCACTTTACCTCCAGTCCGCGGTGGGTCTCACACCGACGAATGCGGGTCTCCTGTTCATCCCGCTGACCGGCGGCATCGCCATTGGCTCCGTCACCTCCGGCCGCATCATGTCGCGCACGGGCCGCTACAAGATCTTTGCCGTTATTTCAGGCTGCTCGGGCGTCGTGGCGCTGACGAGCATATCTTTCCTGCCGCTCTCCGCCCCGCTTTGGGTCATCGCGCCGCTGCTGTTGCTCAACGGGCTTGGCATCGGCGTTGCGCAGCAGGTACCGGTTCTCGGGGTTCAGAATGCAGCCGAAAAGCGTGACACAGGCGCCGCCACCGGCGTCGTGACCCTCACCCGCATGGGCGGAGCCTCCATCGGCATCTCGGTCTATGGCGCCATCCTCGCTGCCAGCGTCGCCCACCTTGCCAAGCCCATTCCCGGCGTGGACGACATCGAAAAGCTGACGCCGAAGGATGCCGCGGCCCTTCCCGAGGCCGCGCGGCAACTCGTCGCCGAGGTCTATCACAGCGCTTTCCATCCGCTTTTCCTGACGGGAGCAGGAATCGCTCTGGCTGCGCTGATATGTGCCATCAGTTTGAAAAACGTCCAGCTGCCGGTGAAAAAATAGCAACCAAAACGAAATGATTGCCTCGTAAAAATGTCCGCGAAGTTGCAACACCCTGCGGCAGAAGAGGCGTCATGTTTATCGGATTGTCTGGCCTAACACTCACCGTCGCGGTCGGCCTCTGCTATCTGTTTGGAATGAAGGTCGGTCTGACACCGTTGCAAAGCCAGGGGATTCTGACCTTTCCCTCGGTCCACGCCGCACTGGCCGCCCTTGCCGTCTGGGGAGTATGGTATATGCCGTGGGTGCGTTTGCCCGCCCTCTTGCTCAATGCGCTGATGTTGATCTCAACCTTCACCGATGCCAACCACTATCTCAGCGACGTCATCGCCGGCGTCGTGCTCACAATTCTCGTAGTGACGTTGACAACCCGCGTTACGCTGCTGCAGGCCGTTTTCAACCGGACTCCGAACCGCCCTATCCGGCCGTGGAATGACGTCCCTATCGCGGAAGCGAAACTGCGCTAAACTTTCCCCCGAAAACCGCGATTTTCGGGGTTGGTTTCCACAAAGACATTCCCTATAAGGCCCACCTAGCCTTTAAGTCAGAAAGCCCGCACCCGGCCCGGTCCCGAACCGTCGCCGGTTTTTCATGCAGGCCCATGCACGCTCCCGAAAACGCCTTTCGGACAGGAGCTTGCAGAACCAAGAAAGTGGAATGACGCCATGCCGAAGCGCCAAGATATCAAATCGATCCTCATCATCGGCGCGGGGCCGATTGTCATCGGTCAGGCTTGCGAATTCGACTATTCCGGAACCCAGGCCTGCAAGGCGCTGAAGGAAGAAGGCTATCGCGTCATCCTCGTAAACTCCAACCCGGCCACGATCATGACCGATCCGGGTCTGGCGGACGCGACCTATATCGAGCCGATCACGCCGGAAGTCGTCGCCAAGATCATCGCCAAGGAGCGCCCGGACGCGCTGCTGCCCACCATGGGCGGCCAGACCGCGCTCAACACCGCGCTTTCGCTCAAGCGCATGGGTGTGCTCGACCGCTACAATGTCGAGATGATCGGCGCCAAGCCCGAAGCCATCGACAAGGCCGAAGACCGCGCCCTGTTCCGCGAGGCGATGGAAAAGATCGGCCTGGAAACCCCGAAGTCGATGCTGGCCAACGCCACCGACATCAAGAATGCCGACCGCAAGACGCATGAGGCCGACCGCGCCAAGCTGCGCGCGGAGCTTTCGGGCGATGCGCTCGACAAGGCGCTCGACGAACTCGAAAACCAGTGGAACCTCGGCGAGAGCGACCGCAAGCAGCGCTATATCAGCCATGCGATGGCGATTGCCGCGCAGGCGCTCGACGTCGTCGGACTGCCCGCCATCATCCGCCCGTCCTTCACCATGGGCGGCACCGGCGGCGGCATTGCCTATAACCGCTCGGAATTCTACGACATCGTCTCGGGCGGCCTCGATGCCTCGCCGACCACCGAAGTGCTGATCGAAGAAAGCGTTCTCGGCTGGAAGGAATATGAGATGGAAGTCGTCCGCGACAAGGCGGACAACTGCATCATCATCTGCTCGATCGAAAACATCGACCCGATGGGCGTGCACACGGGCGATAGTATCACGGTCGCCCCTGCCCTGACGCTCACCGACAAAGAATACCAGATTATGCGCAACGCCTCGATCGCAGTTCTGCGCGAGATCGGCGTCGAGACCGGTGGCTCGAACGTGCAGTTCGCTGTCAACCCGGAAAACGGCCGCCTCGTCGTCATCGAGATGAACCCGCGCGTGTCGCGCTCGTCTGCTCTGGCATCGAAGGCCACGGGCTTCCCGATCGCCAAGATCGCCGCCAAGCTCGCCGTCGGCTACACGCTGGACGAACTCGAAAACGACATCACCGGCGGCGCAACGCCGGCTTCGTTTGAACCGTCCATCGACTATGTCGTCACCAAGATCCCGCGCTTCGCCTTCGAGAAGTTCCCGGGCGCATCCCCGGTTCTGACCACCGCCATGAAGTCGGTCGGCGAAGTCATGGCGATCGGTCGCACCTTCGCGGAATCGCTGCAGAAGGCGCTGCGTGGCCTTGAAACGGGCCTGACCGGTCTCGACGAGATCGAAATCCCCGGCCTTGGCGACGGCGATGACGACAAGAACGCCATCCGTGCCGCGATCGGCACGCCGACGCCCAACCGCCTGCGCCATGTCGCCCAGGCGCTGCGCCTCGGCATGTCGGAAGAGGAAGTGCACCAGGGCTGCAAGATCGACCCCTGGTTCATCTCCCAGCTCAAGAAGATCGTCGACATGGAAGCGCGCGTGCGCGAGCACGGCGTGCCGGAAGACGAGCAGAATCTCCGCATGCTGAAAGCCATGGGCTTCTCCGACGCCCGCCTTGCTTCGCTGACCGGGAAGACGGCCAAGGAAGTCGCGCATCTGCGCAACCGCCTCAACGTCCGCCCCGTCTACAAGCGCATCGACACCTGCGCCGCCGAATTCGCCTCACCGACGGCCTACATGTATTCGACCTACGAGACGCCCTTTGCAGGTGCCACGCGCTCCGAAGCGCAGGTCTCGACCCGCAAGAAGGTCGTCATCCTCGGCGGCGGTCCCAACCGCATCGGCCAGGGCATCGAGTTCGACTATTGCTGCTGCCATGCTGCCTTCGCGCTGAAGGATGCCGGCTTTGAAGCCATCATGGTCAACTGCAATCCGGAAACCGTCTCGACCGACTACGACACCTCCGATCGCCTCTATTTCGAGCCGCTGACGGCCGAAGACGTGATCGAGATCATGCGCGCCGAGCAGGAAAGCGGCGAGCTTGTCGGCGTCATCGTGCAGTTCGGCGGCCAGACCCCGCTGAAGCTCGCCGAAGCGCTTGAAAAGAACGGCATCCCGATCCTCGGCACAGCGCCCGACATGATCGACCTCGCCGAAGACCGCGACCGCTTCCAGAAGCTTCTCCAGAAGCTCGACCTGACGCAGCCGAACAACGGCATCGCCTATTCCGTCGAGCAGGCCCGTCTGGTGGCCGGCGAAATCGGCTTCCCACTGGTCGTGCGCCCGTCCTATGTTCTGGGCGGCCGCGCCATGCAGATCATCCATTCGGAAGGCCAGCTGCAGTCCTACCTCTTGGATACCGTTCCGGAACTCGTGCCGGAAGACATCAAGGCGCGCTACCCGAACGACAAAACCGGCCAGATCAACACGCTGCTTGGCAAGAACCCGCTTCTCTTCGACAGCTACCTGACCAACGCCATCGAAGTGGACGTCGACTGCCTCTGCGACGGCAAGGATGTCTTCGTTTCGGGCATCATGGAACATATCGAGGAAGCCGGCATCCACTCGGGCGATAGCGCCTGCTCGCTCCCCGTTCACACGCTGTCGAACGAGATGGTGGACGAACTGGAGCGCCAGACCAAGGTTCTCGCCAAGGCGCTGAACGTTGGCGGTCTGATGAACGTCCAGTTCGCGGTCAAGGACGGCACGATCTACATCCTCGAAGTCAACCCGCGCGCCTCGCGCACCGTGCCCTTCGTCGCCAAGACCATCGGCGCGCCGATCGCCAAGATCGCCGCCCGCATCATGGCCGGCGAAAAGCTCGATGAAGCGGTCGCCGCCTACGGCAAGAAGCCCGATCTGCGTGCGCTGAAGCATATCGCGGTCAAGGAAGCCGTCTTCCCGTTTGCCCGCTTCCCCGGCGTCGACACGCTGCTCGGCCCGGAAATGCGCTCGACCGGCGAAGTCATGGGCCTCGACACCGATTATGCGCTGGCATTCGCCAAGTCGCAGCTCGGCGCCGGCGTCGATCTGCCGCGTGAAGGCACCGTCTTCGTTTCCGTCCGCGACGGCGACAAGGACCGCATCCTGCCCGCCATCCGCATCCTCGCCGATATCGGCTTCCGGGTGCTGGCGACCGGCGGCACGCAGCGCTTCCTCGCCGAAAACGGCATCGAGGCGATCAAGATCAACAAGGTTCTGGAAGGTCGCCCGCATATCGAGGACGCCATCCGCAACCGTCAGGTCCAGCTCGTCTTCAACACGACGGACGGAAACAAGGCGATCTCCGACTCCAAGTCGCTCCGCCGCGCTGCCCTCATGCAGAAGGTGCCCTACTACACGACCATGTCGGGCGCGCTCGCAGCGGCGGAAGCGATCCGCGCGCTGAAGCAGGGGCAGCTGGAAGTGCGGCCGCTGCAGAGCTATTTCTGAGGGGCGATGAGCGGCAAAACTGTTACGTTCACACAGCACGCCGAAGCGGTGATAATACAGCGCCAGCTGCGGCGTGAGTGGGCGGAACGGGTCGCGCGCGATCCCGAATGGGTGGAACACGGAACCAACGAACTGGAACGGCGCTTTGCCGCCGTTCCAGAAAAGGAAGGGCGGTTCCTTCGCGTTGTCTGTCTGGAAACATCCGCGGAGATACGTATAATAACCGTGTTTCTCGATAGAAACGCCCGGAGGCCGTTATGAAGACCCCTAAGATCGAATACGATCCGCAAGTGGACGCGGCTTACATCCGATTTTCAGCGAATCCGGTTGTAGACACCGCCGAGGTTTCTGAAGGCATCATGCTGGATTATGATGCGGAAGGAAAAATCGTTGGGATGGAGGTGCTCGACGCGAGCGCACATCTTCCCGCCGAAATCGTTGAAGCTGCATAATACAATTTACCATCACGCATCTGTCACAAGTCCTTCACACAACCCTGCTTCTCTCCGGCAAAACGTGGCAAGGATTTGACGAATGCAATACGACCTCGAGCGCATCAAGACGGAAATTGCCGACAGTTTCGATGAGGAACTGGAGCTGCAGATGGACGAGGATCAGCTCGATGAACTCGTTATCGACGGCATGACGCACGAGGCCGAGCCGAGCCTTGACCGCAAGATCTACTTCCGCGAACTCTTCCGCCTCCAGCACGAACTGGTGCGCCTGCAGGACTGGATCCAGCACAAGAAGCTGAAGGTCGTGGTGATCTTCGAAGGCCGCGATTCCGCCGGCAAGGGCGGCGCGATCAAGCGCGTCACACAGCGCCTCAATCCGCGCGTCTGCCGCGTCGTGGCGCTCCCCGCCCCGACCGAGCGCGAGCGTCACCAGTGGTACTTCCAGCGCTATGTGCCGCACCTGCCAAGCGCCGGCGAAATGGTTCTCTTCGACCGCTCCTGGTATAACCGTGCTGGCGTCGAGCGCGTCATGGGCTTCTGCAACAAGGATGAACTGGAAGAGTTCTTCCGTTCTGTTCCCGAATTCGAGCGCATGCTGGTCCGCTCCGGCATCATCCTCATCAAATACTGGTTCTCGATCACCGACGAGGAGCAGGAATTCCGCTTCAAGATGCGCATCCACGATCCGCTGAAGCAGTGGAAGCTCTCCCCCATGGATCTAGAAAGCCGCGTCCATTGGGAAGACTATACAAAGGCCAAGGAGGAGATGCTGGAGCGCACCCACACACCCGAAACACCATGGTGGGTTGTCGAGGCGGTCGACAAAAAGCGCGCCCGCCTGAACTGCATCGCGCATCTCCTGAAGCAGATCCCCTACCAGGATGTGCCGCGCCAGACGATCGAACTTCCTGAACGGGTTCACCACGAGGACTATTACCGCAAGCCGGTTCCCGAAGAGATGTATGTTCCCAAGCTTTACTGAGCCAATGTTCCGGAACGACGCAAAATGCGGCTCTCTGTTACGACAGAGTTAACGCAGAGCCGCAGAATTTAAGCCCCGCATAGACGGTTCTTCAGCACGCTTGATTTATAACAAGTCAGGTGGGATCGCTGAGGTTTGAGGGCGCGGCAATCCCGCAGGTCCGGTTGCAGTAGAAATTGCTCTTCTGCACGGACGCGAGGAACAAGCCGTGAAGCCAGCCAAATTGAGCATGCGGGATTATGCGCTGATCGCGGCGGCGACGCTTGCCTTCACGATCGTGGCGACATGCATCACCTTTGTCATCGACTTCACCAACCTCATGTCGGAAACGGGCGACCTCTTCTGGGCCGATGTCCGCAACGATATTCTCAATCCAGTCTGCATTGGCGGTCCGACCTTCTTCTTCCTGTTCTCGAAACTCCGTCAACTCGCCCTCACCCGCCAGGCGCTGGAACGGCTGGCCTTCACGGACAGCCTGACCGGAATCTTCAATCGGCGCGCATTTCACAATGCTGTCGAGCCCATCCTCCTTTCGGACGTCCCCGTTGCGGCCGCCATGATGGTTATCGACGTGGATCACTTCAAGAAAGTCAACGACACGTTCGGCCATCACACCGGCGACGAAGCGCTGTTCACCGTCGCCCAGGCAATCAAGGCCTGTCTGAGGGAGGATGACGTTTTCGGAAGGATTGGCGGCGAGGAGTTCGCTGTCTTCTCCCGCTGCGCAACGCCGGAGCTCGCCACCCTGCAGGCGGAGCAGTTGCGCATGGCGGTTGCGGCATCGGAATTCGGAACGGCGCTCCTGCCCGCAGGTCTCACAGTCAGCATCGGCGTCGCCTTCAGTGACAGGGCAACGACCTATGATCAGCTGTACCGCGAAGCAGATGAAAGCCTGTATGAGGCGAAACGTGCCGGCCGCAACCGCGTCGTCGTCACATTTCGCGACCGTCTTCGCCCCTTTGCGGAGAAGAATTCACCCGCCATCAACGCGGCCTGAGCCCGGGAACGCCGATTGACCATTAGCTTCGCGATCGGGCCGGCCGTTCCCGAACACCCGTTGGAAGGACCTGCGGCCGGAGCGTTACCCGAAGCTCAAGTGCTTGTTCTCAATGAAGCTTTGGCCTCCCAACAGGAAGCACTACAGATTTTCCTCGCTTTTTCGAAAGGCTTTCTGTTATATTGATTTCCGTTTTGAACGGTTCCGTTGCGTGAAGCTTCGGGGACCGTTTTATTTTTGTGCCGCGCCCATCAAAAGACGTGGAAACGACAAGACATGCGGCCGCATGGGGTGAGACCTATGCGTCAGCGACGGGAAGGAAATGGAAATGGTCGAAAAAGTTCCGATGACCCAGTCCGGCTTTGCCAAGCTCAACGAGGAGCTGCGTTGGCGCCAGCAGGAAGAACGCCCGCGCATCATTGAGGCGATCGCCGAAGCGCGCGCTCATGGCGACCTGTCGGAAAACGCCGAGTATCACGCCGCAAAGGAAGCGCAGAGCCACAACGAAGGCCGCATCAGCGAGCTTGAGGATCTGATCGGCCGCGCGGAAGTCATCGACCTGACCAAGATGTCCGGCAGCACGATCAAGTTCGGCGCCACCGTGAAGCTCGTCGATGAGGACACGGAAGAAGAGAAGACCTACCAGATCGTCGGCGACCAGGAAGCCGACGTGAAATCCGGCCGCATCTCGATCTCCTCCCCGATCGCCCGCGCGCTCATTGGCAAGGAAAAGGGGGACTCCATCGAGGTCAACGCACCCGGCGGCTCAAAGGCCTATGAAATCCTGAACATCTCCTGGGGTTGACCGGCCCGGAAGTCTGACATCGTGCCAAAGTCCGCGACCGCCGCCGAAACACGCGTCATTGCGCCGAATTTCAAGCGGCGGCTCTCGGGCGTGACCTCCACGATCGTCCAGCTCGTGCCGGAGCAGAACCGCCAGGGCCAGCACGTTGCCGTGCTCGGCCCCGGCCTTCCGGATCACCTGCCGCATCTGGGCTGGCTTGACCTCCTGAAGCTCTGGCAGAAGCCGTCCGGCGGTGGCAAACGGATCTGGCATGCGCGCCGCAACAACGAAATGCTCTTCGGCATCATACTGCGCGACGTGCTGCGCATGCCGATCAAGCTCCTCTTCACCTCCGCCGCTCAGCGTCACCATAGCCGCTATACACGTTGGCTGATTTCGAAGATGGACGCCGTCGTTGCAACCAGTGACCGCTCCGGCTCTTTCCTGAAAGTGCCGCACACGGTCGTCTCTCACGGCGTCGATCTCGCCCTCTTCCATCCGCCGGAAAATGAAAGCGACACAATTGCCGCATCCGGCCTGCCCGGCAGATACCTGATCGGCTGCTTCGGTCGCGTTCGCCACAGCAAGGGCACTGATCTTTTCGTCCACGCCATGATCGAGCTGCTGCCCCGATTTCCGGACTGGACCGCGATCGTCACCGGCCGCGTCACCGCAGACAACAAACCCTTCGCCGCCGCGCTTGAGGCCGAGATCAGGTCCGCCGGCCTCAATGATCGCATCCGCATGCTCGGCGAAGTGGACGACATCAAGCCCTGGTATCGCCGCCTCACGCTCTACGTCGCCCCCTCCCGCAACGAGGGCTTCGGCCTCACCCCGCTCGAAGCCATGGCCTCTAAGACGGCGGTGGTTGCCAGCGATGCGGGTGCCTATGCAGGCATGATCGTTCCGGGCAAGACCGGCGAAATCGCTCCGGCGGGGGACTACGAGATGCTGCGCGATGCGATTGCGAAATATCTGGCTGACCCGGCGCTTGCGGAAGCGCATGGCGAAAATGCACTGACCGAAGTCCGCTCCCGGTTCGACCTCAAGGGCGAGGCTGCGGCGCTTGGCGCGATTTATGAAGAGCTTTCAAAACGCTGATACGCACAGGCAGGCTCTCTCCCGGCTTCCATATTGAGAGGAGCCGTGCGCCTCTTTCCGTCTCCCCCCTTGTGGGGGAGATGGCGGCAGCCAGAGGGGGTCTTTGCCGCGAACGCTGAAGCGAGCGGAAATAAAGGCCCCTCCCCAACCCTCCCCACAAGGGGGAGGGAGAAGAACCCGCAGCGCAAGTTCCCTCAAATCTCGATCAACCCGACCTTCTTCACCTGCCGGATTGTCAGCATGGTGCGCACCGTGTCGACATTCTCGTCTGCCGCCAGTTGCTCGATGACGAAATCCTGAAATACGGTCAGGTTCTCCGCCACGCATTGCAGCAGGAAATCGCTTTCGCCCGACACCATCCAGGCCTGCCGCACCAGCGGCCACTTGGAGGTGGCGGCAGAAAAGCTCTTGAGATTGGCTTCCGACTGATGCTTCAACCCCACCATGCAGAAGGCCGTCAGATCCATGCCGAGCTTCGGACCGTTCAGGATGGCGCGATAGCCTTCAATGATGCCCGTATCCTCCAGCCGGCGAACGCGGCGAAGACAGGGCGGCGCGGATATTCCGGCGCGGCTGGCCAGCTCCACATTGGTGATGCGCCCATCTGCCTGCAACTCCCGAAGGATTCTGATGTCGATCGCGTCGAGTTCGGCACGGAACATGAAGGGTCCAAAGCTTGGGAATCGGCTGAAATGTGTGCTTTAGCTATGACAGGCCGCGAGTTTACGCACAAGCGGGCACGGCTTTCTGTTGGTAAGCAGCGCTCTCCCTTGAAACTACCCCCTCACGCCTCATAAATAACGTTCAAGTTTCATGGTCGCGGCGCGCATGTTGTATTGCGCCTTCAATGGGCCGCGCGAAAGGATCAAGTCCATGTCCAACCGTCACGTCAAGGTTCTCATCATCGGCTCCGGCCCCGCCGGCTACACGGCCGCCATCTATGCCGCCCGCGCCATGCTGCAGCCTGTGCTGATCGCCGGCCTCGACCAGGGCGGCCAGCTGATGATCACCACGGATGTCGAAAACTATCCGGGCTATGCCGATCCGATCCAGGGTCCGTTCCTGATGGAGCAGATGCTGAACCAGGCAACGCATGTCGGCGCCGAAATCGTCAACGACATCGTGACCAAGGTCGACCTCTCCCGCCGCCCGTTTACCGTCGTCACCGACAGCGGTACGACATGGACGGCCGACACGCTGGTCATCTGCACCGGCGCCAAGGCCAAGTGGCTCGGCATTGACTCTGAAAAGACCTTCCAGGGCTTTGGTGTTTCCGCCTGCGCCACCTGCGACGGCTTCTTCTATCGCAACAAGGATGTGATCGTGGTCGGCGGCGGCAACTCGGCCGTCGAGGAAGCGCTCTATTTGTCCAACATCGCCAAGTCGGTCACGGTCGTGCATCGCCGCGACTCGTTCCGCTCCGAAAAGATCCTGCAGGAACGCCTCTTCGCCAAGGAAAACGTCAAG